>JAHWKL010000046.1 GCA_019347915.1 Actinomycetota bacterium | reverse complement strand
TCTTTATGTGCTCCGGTTACAGGCGGATCCCCCCGGGGCGGGGGGCCGGGGCGCCGTTTCCGCGGCCCCCCCCGCGGGGCGCCCCGGGCGGCCGAAGCTCCCCGGCTGCGCCGGGGGGGAGGCCCCGCCCCCCCCGCCGGCGTGACGGACCACCACAAACGCTCCGGCGGGTCCCCACGCCGGCCCGGACGAAACCATCAGTCCCTCCTGGCCATGGCCACGGCGCCGACCAGGGCGGCCAGCAGGAGCACGGAGACGATCTCGAAGGGGACCAGGTAGGTGGAGAAGATGGCGTCGCCCACTGCGCCGGTGCCCCGTTCGGCGGTCAATGCCTCCCGGTCGAGTCCCTCGAGCCGGGGCAGGTCGTCGCCGCCGAAGGCCTCGACCAGGACGTAGGACAGCACCCCGAACAGGAGGAGGCCGGTGATGCCGGCCAGCCAACGCTGGTCGTTGTCGAGGCCCGACTCCCGCCCGAGCGTGGGGCGGGTCAGCATGATCCCGAACAGGAACAGCACCACGATGGCCCCGATGTAGATGAGGACCTGCACCGCGGCCAGGAACTCGGCGGCCAGCAGGACGTACAGCGCTCCCACGCTTCCCAGCACCGCGACCAGGTAGAGAGCGGCGTGCACCACGTTGCGGGTGGTGACCACCCGCAGGGCGGCGACCACGGCCACCAGGGCGAGGACGGCGAACGCCAGGTTCTGGGCGACCATGGGCGACTACCTCTTGCCCGCCTGGGCGCCCGCCTCGAGCGGCTCCGGTTCGGGAACGCCGTCCATCCACTCGCCGAGACGATCCTTGTCGTGGAGGAGATCGGCGATGCGGGGCTCGGAGTACTCGTACTCGGGACTCCAGAACAGAGCGTCGAAGGGACAGACCTCCACGCAGATCCCGCAGTACATGCACAGTGAGTAGTCGATGTCGAAGCGGTCGAGGAGCTGCACGGTGCGAGGCTTGCCCCCTGGGCGCCGGGGCGGTGCCTTGGTCTTGTGACCCTCGATGTAGATGCACCAGTCGGGGCACTGGCGGCCGCACAGCATGCAGACCGTGCAGTTCTCCTCCTTGAGGGCGATGACGCCGCGGGCCCGCGTGGGGGGCGCCTCCTTGACTCGCGGGTACTGCGTGGTGACCGCCGGCTTCAGCATGGTCCGCAGCGTCACGCCGAGGCCCTTCATCAGGCCGGGTAGCTCTGGCACGGTTGTGACCTCCTTCCTAGAAGACGACCTTGAACACGCCGGTGGCCAGGATGTTGACCAGGGCGAGGGGGATGAGGAACTTCCAGGCGAACGTCTGGAGCTGGTCCTCCCGCAGGCGAGGGTAGGTGAACCGGATCCAGAAGATCAGGAAGGCCACGAGCATGGTCTTGACGAACAGCACCGCCGGCCCGACCAGGTTGGAGATCAGCCCGCCGTCGACGTCGAGGCCGGGGACGTACCAACCGCCCAGGAACATGGTGGCGGCGAGGGCCGAGAAGGCGAACGCGGCCCCGAACTCGCCGAGGTAGAAGAAAAGGAACTGCAGCCCGCTGTACTCGACCTGGTAGCCGGCCACGAGCTCTGACTCGGCGATGGGCATGTCGAACGGCGGCTGGGTGAGCTCGGCCTGGGTCGCCACTAGGAACAGGGCGAAGCCGATGAACTGCGTGAAGATGAAGGGCTGCCCGATGAGGCCGACCCCGAAGATGGCCCCCTCGGCTTGGGCCCGCACGATGCCCTGCAGGCTCAGCTCCCCCGCCTGGATGACCACGCCGACCACGGCGAGCACCAGGGGCAACTCGTAGGCGATGAGCTGACCGGCCGCCCGCAGGCCACCCATGAGGGCGTACTTGTTGGCCGAGGCCCAGCCCGCCATGAGGATGCCGAGCACCGAGATGGAGGACACGGCCAGGGCGAAGAAGATCCCGATGTCGAGGTCTTCGGCGACCACGTTGGGGCCGGCGGGGATGACGACGAACAGCAGGAAGGTGGACAGCAGGACCACGGCCGGCGCCAGGAAGAAGACCCTGCGGTCGGCCCGGTCGGGAGCCAGGAGCTCCTTCTGGAGGAACTTTCCCCCGTCGGCCAGCAGCTGGAGGGCACCGTGGGGCCCGGCCTCCATGGGGCCGAGCCGGCTCTGCATGTGGGCCATCATCTTGAACAGGAAGGTCTGGACGATGACGGCTGTGGCCGTGGGCACGATCACCATCACGGCGAGGACCTTGATGAGCAACAGCTGCCAGTAGGCCAACTCGACCGCGAGGATCACCGCGGGGACCCCCGCCGCACGGGTCCTGTCATCGGTCGATGTCCCCGAGGATGAAGTAGAGGGAGGCGAGGATGGTGATCACGTCGGGAACGTAGACGCCCTTCATGACCCAGGGCACGATGGAGATGTTGTTGAACGAGGGCGTCCGGATCTTGACCCGGAACGGGCCGAGATCGCCCTTGCTGACGACGTAGTACCCCATCTCGCCCAGCGGGTTCTCGGTGGAGACCCAGGCCTCGCCCGCCGGCACCTTGATGATGCGGGGCACCTTGGCCATGATCGGGCCCGACGGGAGCCCGTCGAGCAGCTGGTCGACGATGTTCGCCGCCTCTCGCGTCTCCTGGAGGCGCACCCAGTAGCGGGCGAAGCTGTCGCCGTCGGGGTGGGTCCAGACCTTCCAGTCCACCTCCGACCACGCCAGCAGGTTGGGGCTGTCCCGGCGGAGGTCCCAGTCGACCCCCGACGCCCGGAGGTTGGCACCCGACAGCCCGTAGTTGAGGGCGATCTCGGCAGGGATGACCCCGATGCCCCGCGCCCGGGTCTCGAAGATCTCGTTGCCGAGGAGCAGGGTCTCCATCTCGTCGCAGAAGCGGCGCACCTTATCCATGGCCGATTTGGTCTCGGCCACCCATCCCTTGGGCAGGTCCTCCTTCAGGCCGCCGATGCGGTCGTAGTTGGGATGGAAGCGGCCTCCTGTGGCCGCCTCGATCTGGTTGAGCACGTGCTCCCGGTCACGGAAGGCGTAGAAGACAGCGGTGATGGCCCCGAGCTGCACCCCCATGTCGCCCAGGAACAGGGTGATGTTGGCGATGCGCGACATCTCGAACAACACGGTGCGGATCCACTGCGCCCGGGGTGGGGCCTCGATCTCCATGAGCTGCTCGGCGGCGAGGATGAAGGGCACCTCGTTGGCGAAGCTGCCGAGCCAGTCGATGCGGTTGATCAGCGTGGTAATCTGGGGGTAGGTGCGGACCTCGACCAGCTTCTCGTAGCCGCGGTGCATGTAGCCCATGACCGGCTCGGCGGAGATGACCTGCTCACCGTCGAGGCGGGTGATGATCCGTAGGGTGCCGTGGGTGGCCGGGTGCTGGGGCCCGATGTTCAGCGTCATGCCGTCGGTCTCCAGCTCGACGTTGACCCGTGCGTCGGCGGCCTGGCCGCTGACGTACGCCCGCTGCTGGTTCTGGGGCACGGCGCTCATGCGGGCATCCCCATCAGGTCCCGTCACCCTCACCGGGCATGGCCTCGACGTCGACCAGCCCCGGCCAGGGCTTGACCTCCCGGGCCAGCAGGGGGAAGTCCTTGCGCAGGGGGTTCCCCTCGAACGCCCCCGGCAGGTAGAGGTGCACGAGGTTGGGGTGGCCCTCGAAGGTGATGCCGTACATCTCCCACGCCTCCCGCTCGTGCCAGTCGGCTCCGGCGTACACCCCGGCCCACGACGGCGCCCGGAGATCGTCGTCGGGCAGATCGGCTTTGAGGATCACGCCCACGGAGGTGACCGGTGCCATCAGCCGGGCCAGCAGCTGGAAGCGGGTCTGGCCGCCGGCATAGCCGTGCTCGAGGGTCGCGGGCGACTCGTCACCGTCGCCCTGCTGGCCACCGTCGGCGTCCTCGTCACCGGCCACCGGCTCCTCGCTGCGACCGTAGGGGGACGGCATCCAGTCGATGGCGGAGAGGAAGCAGAAGTAGGTCAGGCCCAGCTCGTCGCGGCACACCTCGGCCGTCCGGCGCCACGCCTCGACACTCACCCGGGCCCACACCTCGCGCCCGTGGGCCACGTGGGTCTGCTGGAGGTCGTCACCCAGGGAGGACCGCAACGTGTCGAGCAGGCGCCCGGCGGCTTCGTCGACCTCGGCCTCGGGGGTCTCGGCGCTGTCCGCCACCTCGGCGGCCTCGTCGGCCTGGGCGGCCTTGTCGGCCCGGGACCGCTCCGCCGCCGCACCCTCGCGCACGGCCGCGGTCGGCGTGGGCGGGGGTTGCTCGGGCACCACCGCGGACTCGGTCCCCGGCGCCGAAGCACCTGCGGTGGGGGGCGTCGCCGCCGGTGCCGTGGTGTCGGGCGAGCCGGCGTCCCCGCCGGGTACCTGGCCCACGTCGTCGGCAGCCGGAGAGGCAGAGTCGCCCCGCTCCTGACCCTGGGAGGGGGTCTGATCGCTCGACAGCTCGCCGGGAGCGCCCGGCGCCGGCACCGGCTCGTCGTCGGCCGACGTCGCTCCCTCCGCCGGAGCCACGTCCGCACCCGTCGGCTGGTTCGAGTCAGCCGGGTTGGCGATCTCCGCCTGGAGCGCCGGGTCGTCGACGTCGTCGGCCGACGGAGCCTGTCCCCCGGCGCCCGGCTCGTCCCGACCGTCCGGGTCAACCGACGACAATGGGCTCCCCTCGCCAGCGCTCGGCCATGTCCTCGTTGCGGATGCGCTCCTGGAGCAGCACGATGCCCTCCAGCAACGCCTCCGGGCGAGGCGGGCAGCCGGGAACGTAGACGTCAACGGGCACGATCTGGTCGACCCCCTTGGTGACCGAGTAGGAGTCCCAGTAGGGGCCGCCACAGTTGGCGCAGCTGCCCATGGAGATCACGTAGCGCGGCTCGGGCATCTGGTCGTAGATCTTGCGGAACGCCGGGGCCATCTTGTTACACAATGTGCCGGCGACGATGATCACGTCGGACTGGCGCGGGCTGGCGCGCGGGGCGAACCCGAAGCGCTCCAGGTCGTAGCGCGGCATCGACGCCTGCATCATCTCGATGGCACAGCAGGCGAGGCCCCACTGGTAGACCCACAGCGAGTAGCTGCGACTGAGGTTGAGCAGGTGGCTCAGGGGCTTGGGCATCTTCGCCCGTTCGACTAGACCCACCGCAGGACTCCCTTGCGCCAGGCGTACACGAGGCCGAGGGCGAGTATGACGATGAAGATGCCCATCTCCACCAGCCCGAACAGGCCATAGCTCTCCAGCCGCAGGGCCCACGGGAAGATGAACACCGCCTCCACGTCGAACAGCACGAACAGCAGGGCGAAGATGTAATAGCGGACCTGGCTCTGACCGAACCCGGGGCCCACGGGGTCGACGCCGCTCTCGTAGGCGATCGACTTCTGCGCCGTGGGACGGGAGGGCCGGATCAGCCACCCGGCGCCCAGCATCAAGGCGACCAGCAGGCCCGCAGCTCCGGCGAAGACGGCCACCGTGAGGTAGGCACGCAGGAACTCGGACACTTGCTCAGACTAGTGATCCCGTTCACCCGGGGTCGAGTTCCTCCACGGCTCCCCTCGTACCATGGGCCACCGTGCCCCCGGACGTACCCGACGCCTTCGACCTGGGCGGCCTGGTGGTGCCCGACGCCCGGACCGGCGAGCCCGTCGACCTGGGCGCCACGCCGGCGTTCGGCGTGCTGACGGTCATTCGCCACCGCTACTGACTGCCCTGCCAGCAGCACCTGGTCGAGGTGCGTGACCGGCGGGAGGCGCTCGAGCGACTGGGGGCCACGGCGGTGGCCGTGGGGTTCAGCCCGCCCGACGCCCTGGCTCGCCTGGCCGACCACCTCGAGTGGCCGTGGCCTTTCCTCACCGACACCGAGCGGACGGTCTACGCCCGGCTGGGCCTGCGCCGGGCTTCGCTGCGGGACGCGTACTCCACCGGGACGATGCAGCGGTACCGGGAAGCGGCGGCGGCTGGGGAGCCGGTCCACGCCCCGGTCGAGGACGCTCGCCAGCTCGGAGGCGACGCCGTGGTACGGGCCGGGCGGGTGCTGCGGCTGTTCCGGCCGGCGACCCCCGACGACCGCCCGCCGGTGGACGTGCTGGTCGGCGCCGTGGCCCAGGCCGCCCGGTAGCCTCCCGGCCATGGCGCCGCCGTCCCCGTCGCCGGGCGAGCAGTCCGGCGCCGGCGTCAGGGCGCTGCTCGAGGATCAGGCCCGGCGGCTCGGCCCCCGCCGGTTCCTGACGCTCCCGGGCGCTTCGCTCACCTACGCCGACACTGACGAGGTGGCCAACCGGGCGGCCAACGCGCTGGCTGCCCTCGGGTGCGGCGCCGGTGACGTGGTGATGGCCCGCTGCGGCAACGGGCTGCCCATCGTGGCCACCTGGTTCGCCTGCATGAAGCTCGGCGCGGTCTTCATGCCCGTCAATCCCCTGCTGCGAAGTGAGCCCCTGCGCCGGGTGATGGCCCACGCCGGCGGCCAGGTGGTGGTGTGCGATGCCGCCCTCCACCCCGAGTTGGCGGCGGTGGCGCCGGGGCTTCCCGAGCTGCGGCACACGCTGGTCGCCGGCGGGCCCGGGCCTGCCGGTGCGCAGTCCTGGGAGGCGCTGGTCGACGCCGCCCCGTCCACTCCGCCCAGTCCACCGCCCGACGAACCGGCAGCGCCCACCAAGCTCATGTACACCTCCGGCACGACCGGGGTGCCCAAAGGCGTGGTCTGGAGCCGGGCGTGCGAAGCGACCTGGGCCCGGTGCTACGGCGAAGAGCTCATCCCCCTCACCGAGGGAGAGACCGTGTACTCGTGCCTGCCGCTGTCCCACGTGACCTGCCAGGGCACGACACTGGCCGCCCTGTGGAGGGGCGCCCACGCCAGCATCGACTCCTCGTTCGACCCCTACGGCTTCTGGCGGCGGGTGCGGGCGGCGGAGGCGGTGGCCTTCACCTTCGTGGGCACGATCCTGTCGGTGCTGGGCCGGCGCCCGCCGCAGCCCGACGACGGCGACAACCCCGTACGGCTCGCCCTCGGGGCCGGTACGCCGGCGCCGGTCTGGCGGGACTTCGAGCGCCGTTTCCGTCTCACCATCGCCGAGGTGTGGGGCCAGACCGAGACGGCGTCGTGCTGGACGATGCCCGAACGCCTGCCCCAGCGCCCGGGCACGGTGGGCCGGCCGGCGCCCCGCTTCGAGGCCCGCCTGATCGCCGACACGGGTGGAGAGGCAGCGGTGGACGAGCCCGGGGAGCTGTGGATCCGGCCCCACCGGGCCCTGGCCATGTTCAGCGGCTACCTGGGCGAGGACGGACGGTTGCTCCCGCCCGGTGACGGCGAGGGGTGGTACCACACCGGCGACCTGATGCGCCGCCACGCCGACGGTGACCTGTCCTTCCTCGGACGCCGGCGCGACTCCATCCGCCGGCGAGGCGAGATGATCGCCGCCGACGACGTCGAAGCCGGCGCCCTGGCCCATCCCGGCGTGCTGGAGGCGGCCGCCGTGGGCGTGCCCGCCGAGGACCAGGCCGACGAGGACGTCAAGCTCTGCGTGGTGCCGCGGCCCGGTGCCGTCCTCGACCCGGTCGAACTGCACGGGTTCCTGCGGGAGCAACTCCCCCGCTTCATGGTGCCCCGGTTCCTCGACGTGCGGGCCGAGCTGCCCAAGACCCCCACGACCCGGGTCCAGAAGTACCGGCTCCAGGACGAGGGCACCGCCGGCTGCTGGGACGCCCGGCCCGCGCTCAGGAGGCGAGGACCCGCTCGAGCACCTGGACCTTGAGGTCCACGAAGCGGGGATCACGCAACGTGGCCCGCCCGCGCTCGGGGCCGAACGACACGCGGCTGTACTCGAGCACCCGGCTGGGGCGGCGGCCGAGCAGCGCCAAGCGGTCACCCAGCAGGAGGGCCTCCTCCACGTCGTGGGTGACAAGCACCACGGTGGTGGGCCGCTGGGCCAGCAGGCCCCGCAGCCACTCGTGCATGCGCAGACGGGTCTGGGCGTCGAGGGCCCCGAAGGGCTCGTCCAGCAACAGCACCGGCGGCCGGTTGGCCAGGACCTGGGCGATGGCGGCGCGCTGGCGCATACCGCCGGACAGCTGGCGGGGCAGGGCGTCGGCGAAGCCGGTCAGCCCGGTGGCCACCAGGAGCTCGTCGGCCACCGCGTCGGCGTCGGGTCGCCGAGCGGCCCGCGGTCCCCACGCCAGGTTCTCCCGCAGCGACAGCCAGGGGAACAGCGTGGCCCCCTGGGCCACCATGGGATGCGTGGCCGAGGGACCACGCAGCGGCTGCCCTCCCAGGGTGATCGTGCCGTCGTCGGGCTCCTCCAGCCCGGCCAGCAGCCGCAGCAGCGTCGACTTGCCGCAGCCGCTCGGGCCCAACACGGCGGCCACCTCGCCGGCAGCCACGCTCAAATCGATACCGTCGAGCACCTCCACCGCGCCGTAGGCCTTGCGCAGCCCCCGCACCTCCAGATCGGTGGCGGCGCCGGCCAGGTCGCCGGCGGTGGCCCCTCGCCCAGGGCTCACCGGTCGCTCCACGCCACGAACGGGCGGGCGGCTGCCCGCAGCAGCACGTCGCCGGCCAGGCCCACCACGGCGAAGGTGGCCATGCCCACGATGATGTGGTCGAGCCGGCCCACCTCCCGGGCGGCGAACATCATCGCCCCCACCCCCGACGTGGTGCCGGTGAGCTCCCCCACGATCACGCTCATCCACCCCAGCGTCAGCCCCAGGCGCAGGCCGGTGACGATGGCCGGCAGCGCGGCGGGCAGGTACACCTTGCGACCGAGGTCCCACCGGTGCGTGCCCAGCATGAGGGCGGTGTCCACCAACGCCCCGGGTACGCGTGAGGCGCCGTCGGCGGTGGCGATCACGATCGGGAAGAACGCGCCCACGAACACCAGGTAGCGGGCGGCGCCCTCGCCCAGCCCGAACCACACCAGGGCGATGGGCAGCCAGGCGGTGATGGGGATCGACCGGAGGGCCTGCACCAGGGGGTCGAGCAGCTCGGCGGTGCGCCGCGACAGCCCGATCGCCGCCCCCAGGGGAATGCCCACGGCCACGGCCAGGGCGAAGGCCACCAGCCACCGGCCCACGCTGGCGCCCACGTGGCGGCCGGCGGCGCCGTCGAAGGGCGTCACGCCCGGCAGCGTGCTGCCCCCGCCGCCGGCGACGAACGCCCACGCAGCCTCCACGACCGTGCCCGGCGACGGCAGAAGGCGGGGCGACACCCAGCCGGCGGCGCTGGCCAGCGCCCAGACCGTCACCAGCAACGCCGGCACCACCAAGCCGAGCAGGCGGCGCCGGCGGCGCCGGGGACGACCGGTCGGGGTGATGACCGGTTCGGGCTCGTCGAGACCGACGGAGGCGTCCGGGCCCGGGGCGGTGTCCTCGGCCACGGTGCCGGTCCCGGACGTGGGGCTCACCGGTCGGGGAGGTAGTCGAGCAGGTAGAGGGACTCGTAGTCGGGCTTGCTGTTGAGCACCCCGGTCGAGAGCATGATCTCGCCGGCGCCCTCGACCTGGGACTTCCGCCGGTCGTCGAACTCCCACTCGGCGCCGATGTTGGACAGCACCTCCCGGGCCACGTCCTCGGCGTAGCCGAACTGGCCCACCAGCAGGTCGTGCCACACCTCCTCGTCGTTCTCGCCGCCCGGGGTGAGGTGCTCGGCGGCGTCACGCTGCATCCGCACCACCGCGGCGAGCAGTTCTCCGTCGTCCTGCACGTGGGGCGCGGCCCACATGGCCGTGTTGAAGTCGCCCACCGGCGTGGTGTACACGTCCAGGCGCCTCGCCACCCCGTCGACCACGCTCTGGGTCACGGGCGGCTCGGTGCCCATGTAGGCGTCGACGTCGCCCCGCTCCAGGGCCGCGGCGTGGTCGGCGTACCCGAGAGGGACGGCGGTGACGTCGCGGTCCAGCTCGAGGCCGGCCTCGGCCAGCAGGGTGGTGAGCACCAGGACCTGCACGCCGGGCGGCGGCACCGCCACCCGCTTGCCGGCCAGGTCCTCGACGGTCTCGATGCCCCGGTCGACCCGGGCGGCCAAGCCGATTCCCTCACGCGAGCACATGCAGATGATCTTGGAACGGAAGCCCTGCTCCGCCTCGATCAGGGTGTTGTAGGGGCCCATGAGCCCGAAGTCGAGGTCGCCGGCGTCCATGGCCCGGTTCATGTCACTGCCGCTGGTGAAGATCTGCGGCTCGACGGTGAGGCCCTCGGGGGCGAACTGCTGCCAGAACAGCGGCGACGACGCGTGGTTCTTGGCGTAGAGGGCGACGCTGATGGTCCGGCCGTCGAAGGACGTGCCTCGATCGTCGGTGGGACCGGGGGCGGGCGCCCCGCTCGAGGCGTCGTCGCCGCCGTCGCCGCAACCGGCCAGGGCCAAGCCGGCGAGACCGGCGCCGGCCCAGCCGAGCAGGTGACGCCGGGACAGGTGGAGAGCAAGGTCGGGCACGGCGCCTTCGGTGGACGCCGGCGGGCGGTGGTTCATCGTTCCTCCGAGGCCTGTGGTCCCGCGCGGACGGGATCACTTCAACGAAGGTTGAACCTAGCGCCCCCGCTTCCGCCGGGCACAACCGGTGGAAACGCCCTAGGGGGCGCTCAGCAGGACGGGGACGGCGTCGCGGGCGAAGTCGACGACCGGCGACGGGAGCACGCCCACGACGATGGTGAAGGCCACGGCCACGCCCAGGGCCAGAGCGGCGCCGGGCGGTACCCGCACGGGCGGCCCGGTGGCCGCTCCGGCTCCCTCGGCCTCGTCGCCCATGTACATGGCGACGGTGATGCGCAGGTAGACGAAGGCGGCGACTCAGGCGAGGTGGCGATCAGCGCCAGGGCGTAGCTGTCGGCCTCCACGGCGGCGCCGATCACGTAGAACTTGGCCAGGAAGCCGGAGGTCAGCGGTACCCCGGCCTGGGCCAGCAGCAGCACCGTGAACGCCAGGGCCAGCAGCGGTCGCCGGCGCGACAGGCCCCGGTAGGCGGACAGGCCGTGCTCGGCGTCGCCCCGCCCGGCGACCAGGGTCGCCACCCCGAAGCTGCCCACCACCATGAAGGTGTAGGCCAACAGGTAGAACAGGGCGCCGGCGATGCCCCGGTCGCTGGCCGCCTCGGCGCCCACGAGGATGAAGCCGGCGTGGCTGATGGAGCTGTAGGCCAGCATCCGCTTCACGTCGCTCTGGACGATGGCCAGGAACGAGCCCACGAGCAGGCTGAGCACGGCCAACGCCCACATGAGGGGCCGCCAGTCGAGGCGGTAGACGTCGAAGGTCGACACGAACACCCGCAGCAGGGCGGCGAAACCGGCCGCCTTGGAGGCGGAGGCCATGAAGGCGGTGACCGGGGTGGGCGCCCCCTGGTAGACGTCGGGCGTCCAGACGTGGAAGGGCACGACGGCAACCTTGAACCCCAGTCCCACCAGCAGCAGGGCGAACCCGGCCAGCAACAGGCCGTTGGACGCCAGCACGTTGCCGGCCAGGAAGCCGGCGATGTCCCCGAAGTTGGTGGACCCGGTGGCCCCGTACACCAGGGCGATGCCGTAGAGCAGGAAGGCCGAGGAGAACGAGCCCAGCACGAAGTACTTGATGGCCGACTCCTGCGACTCGAGGCGTCGCAGGTGGAGGCCGGCCATGACGTAGAGGGCGATGGAGAGCGTCTCGAGGCCGAGGAAGACCACGATCAGGTCGTTGGCCATGGCCATCACCACGCCGCCGGTACCGGACAGCAGCATGAGCACGTAGAGCTCGGGGCCGTCGAGGCCCTCCCGGCGCAGGTAGTCGTCGGCCAGCAGGGCGCCGAGGGCGATGGCGGCGGTGATGGTCACGGCGAAGAAGACGCTGAAGCCGTCGATGGTGACGGCCCCGGCGATGGCGGTGAACGGGCCCCGGGCAGGGTCGGTCACCCGCTGCCAGAGCAAGGCCGAGCACGCCACCGCCAGCGCCGCGGTCACCACGGTGAACAGGGCGTAGAAGCCCCGCGGGGGCCGGCTGCGGGCCAGGGCAGCGGCGGTGAGCAGCACGAGGGCTCCTCCCACCAGCACCAGCAGGGGCGAGACGGCGAACCACTCGATCTCGGGGGTGGCGATGGGTTGGATCTGGGCGATGCCCGCCGGCGTCATCTCCCGCCCTCCGTCGCCGCCACCTCGGGCTGGCTGAAGTCGGAGCTGGCCTCGACGTGGGCGATCAGGCGGTCGACGGCGGGCTCGATGCGCTCGAGCACCGGCTTGGGGTACACGCCCAGGAACACGATGGCCGCCAGCAACGGCGCCATGACCAGGCGCTCGCGCCGGTCCATGTCCGGCGTCCCGGCGTTGGCCTCGTCGGGAGCGCCGTGGAACACCCGCTGGTAGGCCCACAGCAGGTACACGGCGGCGAGGATGACGCCCACCGTGGCCACCACCGCCCACCACCGGCGGGTGGGGAAGCTGCCGAGGAGGATGAGGAACTCGCCCACGAAGCCGTTGAGCCCGGGCAGTCCGATGGAGCTCAGCATCACCACGGTGAACACCCCGGCCAGCACCGGCGCCGCCTTCTGCAGCCCCTTCAGCTCGGCGATCTCCCGCGTGTGGCGACGCTCGTAGATCATGCCCACCAGGAGGAAGAGGGCGCCGGTGGAGATGCCGTGGTTGACCATCTGGATCACCCCGCCCTGGAGCCCCTGGGTGGTGAAGGCGAAGGTGCCGAGCACGATGAACCCGAGATGGGCCACCGACGAGTAGGCCACCAGGCGCTTGAGGTCGCGCTGCATGGCCGCCACCACGGCGCCGTAGATGATGCCGATCACTCCGAGCGTGACGAGGAAGGGGGCGAAGTACGCCGCCGCCTCGGGGAACAGGTAGAGCCCGAAGCGCAGGAAGCCGTAGGTGCCCAGCTTCAGCATCACGCCGGCCAGGATCACCGAGCCGGCGGTGGGGGCCTGGGTGTGGGCGTCGGGCAGCCAGGTGTGCAGCGGGAACAGCGGCACCTTCACGGCGAAGGCCACGGCGAAGGCGAGGAACAGCCACCGGGCGGTCGTCTGGGCGATGCTGCCCTGGGCCTCGGCGATGGTGACAAGGTCGAAGGTCAGCTCCCCCGTGGCCTGCTGGTGCAGGAACGCCAGCGCCACGATCCCCACCAGCATGAAGGCCGAGCCGGCCATGGTGAACAGGAAGAACTTGAGGGCGGCGTAGACGCGCTCCCCGTAACCCCACCCGCCGATGAGGAAGTACATCGGCACGAGCACGATTTCGAACATCACGAAGAACAGGAACAGGTCGAGCGAGAGGAAGACCCCGATGCACCCGGCCTCCAGCAGCAGGAGCCAGGCGAGGTAGGGCTTGGGGTCGTGGTGGGGCCGGACCCCGATCACGGCGATGGGGTACAGCAGCGCGGTGAGCACCACCAGGAACAGGGAGATGCCGTCGACGCCCAGGTTCCAGGCGATGCCGAAGTCGGCGATCCAGGTGTACTTCTCACCGAGTTGGAAGCCGGCGTCGCTGGCGTCGAACGCCACGAGCAGCCACACGCTCAGCGCCGCCACCACCAGCGTGGTGGCGGCGCCCACACCTCGGACGAGCGCAGCGTTGCTCCGGGGAACCAGGGCAACCGCCACCGCACCCAGCACCGGCACGACGATCAGGGCGGAGAGCAGAGGGAAGCCGAGGTCGTTCACGCCACGCCGGTCCGGAACAGGAAGAAGGCCAGCAAGAGCACGGCGCCACCGCCCATGAACAAGGCGTAGTTGCGCACGTAGCCGGTCTGGGTCAGCCGTAGCCGGGACCCGCTCCCCCGGACCAGGGTGGCGACGCCGTTGACGGCGCCGTCGATCCCTCGGCCGTCGAGCACCCGGGAGGTGAAGTTGGCGAAGGCTCGCCCGGGGCCGCCGAAGAAGCCGGCCAGGGCCTGGTCGAACCCCCACGCCCGGCGCAGCACCTCCGGCTCGAAGCGCTCGGCGGGTCTGGTGCTGCGGAGGTAGATGGCCCGGGCGGCGAGGATCCCGATGACGGCGCCGACCACGGTGACGGCGGCCAGGCTGATCAGGACGCCGGCGGGGATGTCGAGGTGGTGCAGGCGGTCCTCGAACACCGGCTCGAGGAAGTGCTCGAGGGTCAGGACCCCGGGCAGGTTGAGCACGCCGCCGGCCGCCGCCAGCACGGCCAGCACCACCAGGGGCACGGTCATGGTGGGCGGCGACTCGTGGGGCGTGGCCGGCGCCGCCTCAGCGGCGGCGGGCTCGTGCTCGGGCTCGGCCCGGGCCTCCCCTGACGAGGCGCCGGCATGCTCCTCCTCCCAGCGGGGTGGGCCGAAGAAGACGAGGAAGACCTGACGGCTCATGTAGTAGGCGGTGAGCAGGGCGGTGACCACGCCCACCAACCACAGGAGGCGGTTGGAGTCCCAGGCGGCGGCGAGGATCTCGTCCTTCGACCAGAAGCCGCTGAACGGCGGGATGCCGGCGATGGCCAGCCAGGCGACGATGAACGTGCCGGCGGTGATGGGCATCAGCTTGCGCAGGCCGCCCATGCGGCGCATGTCCTGCTCGTCGTGGAGCCCGTGGATGACCGAGCCGGCTCCGAGGAAGAGCAGGGCCTTGAAGAAGGCGTGGGTGATCATGTGGAAGATGGCGGCCACGTAGGCGCCCACCCCGATGGCGAGGAACATGTAGCCGAGCTGCGAGATGGTCGAGTAGGCCAGCACCTTCTTGATGTCGCGCTGGGCCACCGCGCAGGTGGCGGCGAACAGGGCGGTGGCGGCGCCGATCACCGCGATGACGGTCAGGGCGGTGGGGGCGGCGTCGAGCAGGGGGTTCACCCGGGCCATGAGGTACACGCCGGCCGTCACCATGGTGGCGGCGTGGATGAGCGCCGAGACCGGCGTGGGGCCCTCCATGGCGTCGGGCAGCCACACGTACAGCGGGAGCTGGGCCGACTTGCCGGCCGCCCCCACGAACAGCAGCAGGGCGATGCCGAGGGCAGTGGCCTCGGGGAGGGCGCCGGCGTTCTCCAGGAAACCCTCCTCGCCGGCGTAGGTGAGCGTCCCCAGCGAGGTGAAGGTCAGGAACATGGCGACCATGAAGCCCCAGTCCCCCACCCGGTTGGTGACGAAGGCCTTCTTGCCGGCCACCGCCGCCGAGTCCCGCTCGAACCAGAACGACACCAGGAGGTAGGAGCACGCCCCCACGCCCTCCCAGCCCAGGAAGGTGATGAGCAGGTTGTCGCCCAGCACCAGCATCAGCATGGAGAAGGCGAACAGGTTGAGGTACACGAAGAAGGTGTGGAAGCGGGGGTCGCCGTGCATGTAGCCGATGGAGTAGAGGTGGATCAACGCCCCCACCCCGGTGACGAACAAGACCATGGCCATCGACAGCGGGTCGACCAGGAAGCCCACATCGACCGAGAAGCTCCCCGAGGGCAGCCACTCGAAGACGGTGAACACGAACTGGCGGTGGTGCTCGTCCTCGCCCAGGAGCCCGGCGAAGGTCACCAGCCCGGCCACGAACGAACCGGTCACCATGGCGGTGGCCAGCCATCCCGCCGCCGGCTCGCCCAGCTTTCGCCCCGCCGCCAGGAGGATCAGGAACCCGGCCAGAGGCAGGGCGGGAACCAACCAGACGGCGCTCAGCATGGCGGGCTGGACCCTACCGCAGCGCGCTTCGCGCAGGGAGCGTGCAGGACCTAGGTCTCGCCCTGCTCGACACCCCGCACGGTGCGGGCCTCACCCCGTCCCGTCACCGTGACCTGGCCCAGCCCGCCGATGCCGAGGATCTGCAGCGGCTGGTCGATCTCGACCGTCGCCCGTCACCGTGTCGCCGCTGACCGTCACTGGGGCGGGGCACTGCGGGGCGGGCGCCGGCCACCGGCGGCAACACCACGTCGCCGGGATCGAGCGCTCCCCGCAGGCCTCGAGCCAGCTCGCCGGCGCCCGGGTAGCGGTCCGAGGGGTCACGGGCCATGGCCCGCTCCACCGCCTCGGCCAGCGCCGGCGGCACGCCGGCAACCGTCCCCAGCCGAGCGTGGTGGCCGCGGTCGGCGGCCCGCACCACGGCCAACGGGCTGTCCCCGGTGTAGGGCGGGCTTCCCGTCAGGGCCTCGTAGCAGACCACGCCGAGGGAGTAGACGTCGCTGCGCACGTCCGGCCGCCCCCCGTCGAGCAGCTCGGGGGCCAGGTACTCCGCCGTCCCGGCCACCACCTGGTCGGCGGTGACGGCCGAGGCGAAGCGCCGGGCCACGCCGAAGTCCGACAGCAGGGGCTCGCCGTCGGAGGTGAACAGCACGTTGGCCGGCTTGACGTCGCAGTGGAGCACATCACGGCGGTGGGCCGACGCCAGCGCGTCGGCCAGCGGGGCGGCCACCGCC
>JAHWKL010000045.1 GCA_019347915.1 Actinomycetota bacterium | reverse complement strand
AGCCGGATGCGAGGACGCAGACATCGACACCGGCGCCACTCAGGACACGGTGGAGGAGGCCGGTGAGCAAGCCCGTGAGCGCGCTCAGGAGGCGTTCGCCAGCTTGCGCACCGATGCCGAGCGGTTGGTCGACGAGATCCAGACCAACAACGCCCCCCAGGCCAAGGAAGACCTCCTCGAGCGGTGCCGGGACGTCCTGGAGCGGCTCCGTGAAGCCGAATCGGACGCCGCCGACCGTGTCGGTGACATCTGCGACCGCATCCGGGACACCGACGTAGAGGACGCCGAGGTGTGGGACGACATCCGCCAGGAGATCAATGAGGTCGAGGTGAACTGAAGCAGCGGCCTGAGGATGCCCCCTACCCGCCCATCTCGGTCTTGAGGTGCTCGAACGCCGGCTGGTCGGGCGGGAGGTAGGGGTCCATCGCCGGCAGGGCCCTGAGCCCCTCCAGCAGCAGGTCGGTCCGGCCTCCGGCCACGACCCCGTGTGAGCTGAGCAGCAGGGTGGGCCGGAGGTCGGCTACGGCGGCGACGGCGGCATCGAACCGCAGCTGGTCGGCTAGAGCGATCCAGGGGTGGTTCATGCGGTTGAAGTCGGCCAGGCCCCGGAGCACATCGGCCTCGGCCACGTCCCGCAGGTCCTCCACCGGCTCCGGGAGGTAGGTGCCGAAGGCGTCCACGGTGAGCACGGCGCCGGTGGCGCGGTCGTGCAGTCCCACCGTTCCCGGCGCGTCGTAGACCGGCGGGCGCACCACGGTCAGCCGTCGGTCGGTCCCCGGCACCGGCTGGCCGGGGTTGACCACCTGCACCCGGTCGAGCGGGACCGAAGCCGTCTCCTGCAGCTTGGCCAGGGTCACGTAGTTGGTGACCAGCCGGGCCTGTGGCGCCGCCTCGAGGACGGCGAAGAGGTTGCCGGCGTGGTCGGCGTCCTCGTGGGTGAGGAAGACCGCAGCCAACCGGGCCGGCGGCACGAGCGACCACAGCGCCTCCAGGAAGTCGTCGCGTTCGGCGGGCAGGCCGGTGTCGACGAGCACCGGCGAGGCCCCTCGGAACAGGTGGGCGTTGACCGGCAGGACGCCGTGGCCGGGAGCCGCCTGCGAGGAGGCCAGCGCCCACAGGTCGTCGACGGCTCGGTACGAAGAGGTCACCGCCGCAGCGCCTGCGGCTCGCATGCTGCTGCCACCTGGCGATCCTCACACACTCGGGGGCCGGTCGGTGGTGCCCGGCGCCACCATCGGCTCACCGGCCCGAGAGCGACAGGTCCTTCACCAGCACGTGGACCGCCGTGCGGTGCACGACGTGGCGCCCACCGCGCTCGACCATCCAGCACGTGGGAACGATCCCGTGCTCCCACTCGACATAGCCGAGGCGCTCGTACAGCCGGCGGGCGCCTCGGTTGGCGCCCTCGACGCCGAGGAGGACGCGGCCAGCTCCCCGACGCATCGCCTCAGCCTCCGCCCGCTGGACCAGGCGCGTGCCGATTCCGCGCCGTCGCAGGTCGGGCGTGACCTCCAGGTGGACCAGAGACGGCACCCCGGGGAGGTGCCGGCCCAGCTCGGGCTCGCCCGGCGGCTCGCACGACAGGTAGACGTCCCCCACCACCAGGTCGGCGAGGGCGGCGACGAGGAGCACGCCCCCGCCCCGTGCCTGGCGGGCAAGCCGATCGGTGAAGAAGGGACGTTGGCCCATGCACGCCGTGAGGACGCCCAGATCGCCCGGCTCGGCGACACGGATCCCGACGTCCATCTCGACCAAGTCAACCGGCCCGCACGCCCCACCGTCGCGGCAGGCGGGAACGTAACGTGACGTCATGTGCCGCAACATCACCACCCTGCGGGGCCTCGAGCCGCCGGCGACGGCCGAGGAGATCGAGGCCGCCGCACGACAGTTCGTCCGCAAGATCAGTGGGGTCGCACAACCGTCGGCCACCACGGTGGGTCCCGTCGAGAGGGCCGTGCGCGACATCGCCGCGGTGGCGACGGCGTTGCTGGGCGAGTTGCCTCCTCGTCGGCAGCCGCCGGCCACCGTCCCCCCGCTGCGCCGCCCGGAGGTGCAGGCCCGGCTCGGCCGGAGTGCGGCGAGCCCCGCCGACCGGTGAGCGACAGCACCGGGCCCGTCGGCGCTGGGTGACCGCGACGGGGGCACGGGGGTAGGGGCTGGCCGACGGTCTGGTGTCGGAGCACGGAGGTGCACGAAGGGATGAGGACGAGGAAGCTGGGATCGAGCGGTCCGGAGATCTCCGTGGTGGGTTACGGGGCGTGGGAGGCGGGTGGCATGGCCTGGGGGCCCAACCCTCCCGACCAGGAGACGCTCGCCGCCATGGGCGCCGCCTTCGACGCCGGCATCACCTGGGTCGACACCGCCGAGGTCTACGGTGGGGGTCGCTCCGAGGAGCTGGTGGGCAAGGCCGTGGCCGGGCGGGAGGACGTGCTGGTGTTCACCAAGGTCGCCCCCCGGCCGGCGGGCAGCGGATTCGATGCCGGAGGCGTGCGGGCCGCCGCCGAGGACAGCCTGCGCCGGCTGGGGCGAGACGTGATCGACGTGTACCAGCTGCACTGGCCCCGTCCGGAGATCGCCGTGGAGGAGACGTGGGAGGCCATGGCCGGGCTGGTCGACGAGGGGCTGGTCCGCTGGATCGGCGTGTCGAACTTCTCCATCGAGCTGATCGAGCGCTGTGAGCGGGTGCGCCACGTCGACTCGTTGCAGCCACACTTCTCGATGTTGCACCGCGACGGCCGCGACGACCTGTTCGTGCACTGCGACGAGGCGGGCACGGGCATCGTGGCCTACGGCCCCTTGGCCTACGGCCTGCTCACCGGGGCCTTCGACGAGACGACGACGTTCTCCGACGACGACTGGCGGAGCGGCAAGCACGGGATGCGCCACTACGACGAGTTGTTCGCCCCCGACCGCTTCCGCCGCAACCTCGCCATCGTGGACGCCCTGCGCCCGGTCGCCGAGCGCAAGGGCGTGACCCTCGCTCAACTGGCGCTGGCCTGGGTCGTGCACCAGCGGGGCGTGACCGCCGCCATCGCCGGGTCCCGCTCCCCCGCCCACGTGCGGGACAACGCCGGCGCCGGCGACGTCGAGCTCGACGGTCAGGATCTCGACGACATCGAAGAAGTGCTCACCGGCGGCTGAGGCGTCGCCCGGCCACCGGTGGAGCGATGCATCTGACCACGACCCGTGAGCTGCACTTCGATGCCGACCGGGGCACGGTGTGGGGGGCGATGAGCCGAGTCCCAGACTTCCCGAGCTGGTGGCCGTGGCTGCGCCGTTTCGACGGGACCGACCTGGTCACCGGCTCGGTCTGGTCCTGCGTGATCCAGCCTCCTCTGCCGTACGTCCTCCGGGTCACCGTCACTCTCGACGAGGTGGTGGCTCCGGCGCTGGTGGTGGCCACGGTGGCGGGTGAGGTGAGCGGTACCGCCCGCCTCGTGCTGGACGACGACGGCGACCGCTGTCGGGCCGTGCTCACCTCCACGCTGACGCCCACCCACGGGATCCCCCGCCTGGTCGCCCGCCTGGCGCCGGCGGTCGCCCGCTTCGGGCACGACTGGGTGCTCGAGATCGGGGCGCGCCAGTTCGCCGACCGGGCGCTCTGATCCGGTGGCCGCCTCGTGTCGCCCTGTTCTGGCCCCGCCTACGGGACGATTTCCCGCCGCTTCTGGGGCCAGAAGCCCCTCGGGAGCCTCAGGCCGCTTGCAGCACCGTGTGGTCGGCGGGGACGACCTCCTCGGGCGGCGGAGGCCCGGGCGGGGTCCCGTCGCCGAAGGGGCGCCCGCCGAGCGACTCGCGCCCGTGGGGCTCGAGCCAGCCGGCCAGCTCCGGGCCCACGGGGACGATGCGGGTGGGGTTGATGTCGGTGTGGACCACGTAGTAGTGGCGCTTGATGTGGTCGAAGTCGATGGTGTCGCCGAAGCCGGGCGTCTGGAACAGGTCGCGGGCGTAGGCCCACAGCACGGGCATCTCGGCCAGCTTGTGGCGGTTGCACTTGAAGTGGCCGTGGTAGACGGGGTCGAAGCGGGCCAGCGTGGTGAACAGCCGCACGTCAGCCTCGGTGATGGTGTCGCCCACCAGGTACCGCTGAGCCTCCAGGCGCTGCGACAGCCAGTCGAGGCGCTCGAAGAGGCGCCGGTAGGCCCGCTCGTAGGCGTCCTGGGTGCCGGCGAAGCCACAGCGGTAGACGCCGTCGTTGACGTCTTTGAACACGGCCAGGGCCACCTCGTCGATCTCCCGGCGCTTGTCCTGGGGATAGAGATCGGGTGCGCCGGGCCGGTGGTGCGCTCGCCACTCGGTGGAGAGGTCGAGGGTGATCTGGGGGACGTCGTTGGTCACCACCTGGCCGGTGGGGATGTCGACGATGGCGGGCACGGTGATGCCCCGCTCGTAGTCGGGAAAGCGGGCCAGGTACGCCTCCTGGAGGCGCTCGATGCCGAGGACGGGGTCGCGGCCACCGGGGTCGAGGTCGAAGGTCCAGCTCCGCTCGTCGTGGGTAGGCCCGGCCACGGCCATCGACAAGACCGGCTCGAGGCCCAGCAGGCGGCGGACGATGATGGCCCGGTTGGCCCACGGGCAGGCCCGGCTGACGACGAGGCGGTACCTGCCCGGCTCCACCGGGTAGCCGTCCCGGCCGTCGGCGGTGATGCGGGTGGTGATGTACTTGGTGTCGCGGCTGAACGCGCCCATGGGGTTGACGTAGCCGCCGTCGGCGTCGCTCTTCTTCATGCCCCGTCCATGCCCGTCTCGTCGGCCACTGACACCCGGAACGCCGGGAGGCCCTCGGTGGGTCAGCACTCCGGCTGCTGATCCGGTGGGCAGTTCGACGACGGCAGCACGGTCACCGGGAAGGAGGCGGTGTCGGTCCGGTCCTCACTGGTCGCCACCACCTGGTAGCCCCCCGGCGGCGTGGCGCCGGGGACGAGGAACCGCTGTTGGGCGTGCCCGGCGCTGTCGGTCCTCACCTGGAAGGTGAAGACCGCACCGTACGGTTCCTCCCGCACCAGCTCGACGACCACGGAGACCTCGGCATCGAACCCCGACACGGTGGCGACCATCTCCTGGCCCGGCTCCGCCGCCTGGGGATCGACGTGGAGGGTGCTCGGGTCTCCGGGCTCGGGGCCGCACGGCTCGAGCTCACCGGGGGTGCAGGGTAACGGTGGCGGTGGTGGTGGCGGCGGAGCTGGCGCTCGTCCGGGCAGGTGGTCGCGGTAGTCGTCGCAACTCACCGGGTGCTGGAGCACGATCCCGTCGCCCGAGAACACCCTCACCGGGCGCCCGGCCATGGCGAAGCGCACACCGTCCACGGTCTGGAACTGGTCCAGGGTGCAAGCCACCTGCGCCAGTCGCAGCGTCAGGCCCAGGGTGCCGCCCCCCGACTCGTAGGCCGGCGACAGGTCGACCGTCGCCGTGCCCTGTTCCACGACCAGGCCCAGGAGCCGGGTTCCGGCGGGGATGGCGGTGGTGACGCCGGCGGCCGACTCGGCAGAGGTGGGCCCCGCCAGCAGCGCCTCCATCGCCTGGCGCCCGATGCCCGGGACCTTCGGCACCCGCCTGGTCACCTTCTCCAGCAACTCCCCCTTGACCAGGTAGACGGCCACCGTGGTGGTCGCCACCGGGGTCGTGCTCTTCTCCACCGGTTCGGAGGAGCCGGTGGGCCCCGACGCCTCTTCCGGCCCTGCGCCCGGAACGCTGGTGTCGCTCGACGACTCCCGGGATGGGGCCGGACCGGCGTCGCTGGGCCGGTCGCTCCCGCACGAGCTGAGCACCAGGAGGGCCAGCGCCGCGGTGACCACCGGCCAGCGGCTGAAGAAGGCCGTCACGGGGTCACCACGTCCACCACGACCTTGTCGCCGTCGGTGAAGAAGGCTCGGAACGGGCGCTCGCCGTCGACACCCAGGAACCAGGTGACGTAGCCCTCGAAGTCACCGCCGAACCGCAGCCGCTGGTAGGCGTCCCGCGGGTGCCGGAGCGAGGTGCTCCCGTCGTCCCAGTGCATCCACGCGTGCTGGAAGCGGATGCGCAGGACGGCGGCGCCCTCCACGGTGATGGGGAAGCCGGAGCCGTCCTGGACGACCTGGCTCCGGGGCACGTAGCGCACGTCCCACGCCGGGCGGGCGTCGTCGGCGCGCCGGCCGTCGGGGGGATTGTCGTCGAACTCGAACACGTAGCGCACGTAGCCCCGGTGGTCGCCCTTGGTCACGCTCAGGAGCACCGGAGAGCCCTCGGTGGTCGACGACGTGTCCGGCCTGGTGTTGGCGACGAAGGGCATGGCCCGGCCGGCGGTGGACGTCGTGCTGCCACTCCTGTCCTGCCCCTCGCCAGCGGTCGCCGGTGGTGCCTGCGTGGTCGTCGGCGCCTCCTCGCCGGCCGGCTCGCCCGCCGACTCCGTCGTCGTGGACGAGGGACGCAGGGGGGCGGAGCCGGCGTCGGTGGGGCCGCCGTCGCTGCAGGCGGCCACGCCCAGGCTCACCATGGCCACGACCAGGTACCGGGTGGTGCGTGCCTGCATCTTTCCTCTCCTCCTTCGAGCCGGTGGGGCCAGCGTGCACCCGGCCGGTAACTGATGGTTCTCGGCGTGGTAACGATCAGGCAACCGACGGGGCGGCGACGTCGTCGGGCTCGGGGGACTCGGTGCGCAGCGGCAGCACGACGGTGAAGGTCGTGCCCTCGGCGCTGCTGGCGACGGTGAGGTCACCGCCGTGAAGGCGGGCGTTCTGACGGGCGATGGCCAGCCCCAGCCCGCTGCCCTCACTGCGGGGCCGAGAGGGATCGGCCTTGTAGAAGCGGTCGAAGATGTGGGGTAGGTGCTCGGCGGCGATGCCGGCGCCTCGGTCGCTGACCTGGATCAGGACCTGCTCCCCCTCGAGGGCGGCGCTGACCACCACTGGTGGGCGCCCGTGCTCGAAGGCGTTGCCCACCAGGTTGGCCACGATGGCGTCGAAGCGGCGTGGGTCGGCCCACGTCGTGATCCCGGCGGGAAGGTGGGTCTCCACCTGCTGGTCCCAGCCCCGGGTCTCCAGCGCCGCCGTGGTCGCCGCGGCCACGTCGACCGCTGTCCAGGACATGAGGGCGGCGCCGGCGTCGAGCCGGGAGATCTCCATGAGGTCCTCGACCAGGGCGGCAAGCCGGCGGGTCTCCAGGACGAGCAGCCGGGCCGCCCGCCGGCCGGTGTCGTCGAGGCCTCCGCCGTGGGCCTCCAGCATGTCGCCGGCGGTGGTCAGCGCGGTGAGCGGGGTGCGCAGCTCATGGGACACGTCGGCCACGAAGCGGCGGTGGCCTGCCTCCAGAACCCGCAGCTCGGCGATGGTGGACTGCAGCGTCTCCGCCATGCGGTTGAAGGCATGGGCCAGGTCGCCCAGCTCGTCGCTCCCCTCCTCGGGCAGGCGGGTCTCGAACTGGCCCTCCTCCAGGCCCTGGACGGCGTCCCGGGTGCGCCGGATCGGATGGAGCACGCCACTCGCCGCCACCCCGCCCACCGCGGCCGACAGGAGCACCACCACCCCGCCCACCGCCGCCAGGACGTTGCGCACCAGGGCGAGGACGGCGAGGTCGCCCTCGAGGGGGAAGAAGAAGAACGAGCTGGGGCCGTCCGGCAGCACCCGTCCGCCGACCACGACGTGGGGGTTGTCCTCCACGGTGGTGCGCAAGGAGACCACCCGGCCGTCGGCGACCGGTTGGCGCAGGACCGGCGGTACTGATGCGGCCGACAGCGAGAAGGAGCTGGTGGCGAAGGAGTCGTCGTCGAGCAGCGTCACCACCTGGGCATCGTCAGGCAGGCGCAGACCGGCGTGGAAGTCGTCGACCTGGTCCACCGTCGGGGACGGGGGGAGCAGGGCGGCGGCCTCTGCCAGCGCCAGCTCCGCCTCCCGGACCGCCTCCGCCGTCGCCCGCTGGAACGTGGCCTGCCGCAGCAGGAGGTACGACGTGGCCGCCACCGCCACCGAGGCGGCCGCGGTGACCACGGCGAAGGTGACGACGAGCCGGCGCCGCAGGCCGCCCCGTCCCAGCAGGCGCCGGCCCCCGCCCGACGGCGGCCGGTCCCCGCTCATCCGCCGGGCGGCGGCAGCGCCACCAGCTTGTAGCCCAGGCCCCGCGCCGTCTCGATCAACCGGGGATGGCTGGGGTCGTCCTCCACCTTGGCCCGCAGCCGCTGCACGCACACGTCGACCAACCGGGAGTCACCGAGGTAGCTGTAGTCCCACACCCGGTCGAGGAGCACGGCCCGAGAGAGGACCTGGTCGGGATGACGACCCAGCTCGAGCAGGAGCCGCAGTTCGGTGGCAGTGAGGCGCACCTCCTCGCCGCCCTTGGTAACCCTCATCGCCTGGGGGTCGACCACCAGGTCGCCGTAGCGCAGCGTCTGGTCCTCGGGCCTGCGGTCGTGACGGCGCAGGACCGCCTTGACCCGGGCCAGCAGCACCCTGGTCTCGAAGGGCTTGGTCACGTAGTCGTCGGCACCCGACTCCAGGCCCAGCACGACGTCGATCGGATCGGCGCGGGCGGTCAGCATGATGATGGGGACGTCGTCGTCGGCGCGGATGGTCCGGCACACGTCCAGGCCGTCGGTGCCGGGCAGCATCACGTCGAGCAGGACCAGGTCCGGCGGCGCCCGCCGCCACCGGTCGAGCGCCTCGCCGCCCGACACCGCGGTGCGCACCTGGTGGCCGTCGCCCTCCAGCGCCATGGTCACCGCCTCCCGGACCGAGGCGTCATCTTCGACGAGAAGGATCGATGCCATGGCCGCTCAGTCTCGCCCACGCCGTCGCCGGGAGTGTGGCGCTCGGACACGGCCAGCGGCAGGGATCGGGAGGCCCCGTTACCGTCGTCGGGGTGATCAGCCTGGGCGTCCTCGACCAGTCGCCCGTGCCCGACGGCTCGACGCCGGCCGAGGCCCTGGCCGACACCGTGGCCCTGGCCCAGGCAACCGAGCGCCTCGGCTACCGGCGCTACTGGGTGGCCGAGCACCACAACACCGCCTCCCTGGCGGGCACCGCCCCGGAGGTGCTCATCGCCCACCTGGCGGCCCGGACGTCGTCCATCCGGGTGGGCGCCGGCGGCGTGCTGCTACCCCACTACAGCCCCCTGAAGGTCGCCGAGGTCTTCCGGACGCTGCACACGTTGTCCCCCGGGCGCATCGACCTCGGCATCGGCCGCACCGCCGGCGCCGACGCGGTGGCGACATCGGCCCTGTCTCGCGGTCCCGGCGCCCTGGGCGACGAGCATCACCCCGAGCAGGTCAGCGACCTGGTCGGCTTCCTGCACGGCCGGCTGCCCCCCGACCACCCGTTCACGTCGGTGCGGGCCATGCCCCAGGGCCCCGGCGCTCCGGAGATGTGGGTGCTGGGCTCGAGCAGCTACGGCGCCGCCCTGGCCGCCGGGACGGGCCTGTTCTTCTCCTTCGCCCACTTCATCTCCCCCGGCCACGGGCCCCAGCTCCTGGCGAACTACCGCCGGCGCTTCCGCCCCTCCGAGCGGTGCCCCGAGCCCCGCGCCAACGTCGGCGTCTCGGTGGTCTGCGCCGAGACCGACGCCGAGGCCGAACGCCTGGCCCTCAGCGCCGACGTCTGGCGCCTCCGTCCCGAGGGACCCGAGCGTGGGCCATTGCTGTCGGCGGAGGACGCCGAGGCGGCGGCGCTCACCCCGGTGGAGCGGGTCCTGCTCGTGCAGCACCGTGACCGCCGGGTGGTGGGAGCGCCCGATCGCGTGCGCGACCGCCTCCTCGAGCTGGCCCGCGCCCACGACGTGGACGAGCTGGTGGTGCTCACGGTGTGCCACGACCCCCGCGCCCGTCTGCGCTCGTACGAGTTGCTGGCCGAGGCCTTCGACCTGGAGCGCCGGTCGTAGGAAGCGCCATCCGGGCAGCGGAACGGCCACGAAGTGCCCACAGGGGTATCCTGGACATTGGTCGACAGCGAACGTCGTGGCCCGGCATCGGGTGACGGACGGCGCAGGCGACGTCTTCGTGGTGGGGGACGACATGGGACCGAACGGCGACGAGAGCGATCCCGCAGTTCGACCCGACCGGCTCCGGAGGGTCGGAGGCGACATCGACATCGTGCCTCCCACCGGAGCGCTGGCACGCGGCGCCCCCGAGCGCAAGCTGATGCGGGCCGACCGCTACGACCGGTTGGCGCAGTTGACAGCCCACGAGGAACTGACGCCCACGGGCACGGTCCTGATGACGTTCCGGGTCATCGACGGCAAGCCGTTCGACTTCGAGCCCGGTCACTTCGTGGGGATCCGCGCCGAGGTCGGTGAGCACGGTGTCCGTCGCAGCCCCTACTGCCTCGCCTCGTCGCCCAACGACGACCGAACCTTCCGATTGCTCGTCCGCCTCGTGCCCGAAGGGCCTCTCTCCTACTACCTCGCCGGCCTCGAGATCGGCGACGTGATCAACTTCCGGGGGCCCAGCGGACGCTCGATGGTGCCCAAGGAGACCGACACCGAGGTGGTGCTGGTGGCCACAGGGGTCGGCGTCGGGCCCTGCCTGCCCCTCACCCGGCACCTCCTCGCCCAGGATCCCCACCGGCGTATCCGGCTGTACTGGGGACTTCGCCTGGTGGACGACATCTGCATGATCGACGAGCTCGACGAGCTCGCCCGTGACCACCGGAGCTTCCGGTATGCCATCTCGCTCTCCCAGCCTCCACCGGATTGGACCGGCCTACGGGGCCGGGTGACCGAGAGCGTCCCCGGCCTGCTGAAGACGTTGGGCGACAAGTCGTTCTGCCTGGTGGGCAACGGCGCCATGACCCACGAGCTGGCAACCGGGCTCTCCGACTTCGGCGTCGACGAGCGGCGCGTCCACGAGGAGGTCTACTTCAACGTCAAGCACCGGCCCGATCCCGACGTGCTCGACGAGATACGCGACCGGTTCGTGGCCAGCGACCTCTTCTCGCCCTACGCCCACCAGAAGGCGGGCCTGTTCATGCCCGAGACGCCGGTGACCGCGTCTCGGCGAACCCGCCACCGCTGAAGCGCCGTCGTCCGTTCGATGGGCGCCGGTCGGATGGGCTGTCGCTGGGTAGCGGCAGGACGACGCCGGGTAGTGGGAGGGAACACGTGGGACCAGCAAGAAGGAGCGATTCGATCGTGCCGAACATCAGCGAGGTCATGACCAAGGACGTCGTCAGCTTCCCGTCCACCGCCACGGTGGTGGAGGCAGCCCTCGCCATGCGGGGAGCCGACATCGGCTACGTGGTGATGACCACGGAGGACCAGCCGCGAGGCGTGATCACCGACCGGGACATCGTCATCCGGGTGATCGCCGAGGGGCTCGACCCCTCGGAGACCACGCTGGGCGACATCGCCAGCGGTGAGGTGGCCTGCCTGACCCCCGAGAACACCGCCGAGGACGCCGCTCGCCTCATGCGCCAGCTGGCGGTCCGGCGCATCCCCGTGGTCGACGACCGTGACCGCCTGGTGGGCGTGGTGTCGATCGGTGACCTGGCGGTGGAGAAGGACCCGGACTCGGCGCTGGCCGACATCAGGGCCACCCCTCCCAACCAGTAGGCGCCGGCCGCCGGGCCGCCGGCCTAGGGCCAGGAGCTCTCGGTCGAGGCGGCGACCACCAGCTCCTTGATGTCGCACCCGTCGGGCTGCGACAGAGCGAACACGGCCGCCGCCGCCACGGCCTCGGGCGAGCACAGCCGGGCGTCGGCACCGGGGCGGTACTGCTCTTCCCGCTCGTCGAAGAACGCGGTGTGCATTCCCCCGGGAGTCAGCAGGGTCACCCCCACCCGGCCCTTCACCTCGGCGGCGAGCGCCCGGGTGAACCCGACCACCCCGAACTTGCTGGCGCAGTAGGCGGTGGCGTCGGGGAACACCCGGTGGCCGAGGGTGGAGGCGACGGTGACGACGCGACCGCCGGCGGCCTCGAGCGAGGGCAGGGCGGCGCGCACGACGGCGGCCGTCCCCAGCAGGTTCACCGCCACGATGCGCTCCCAGGTCTCGGTGGGGACCTGGCCGAGGGCACCGGGCACGTCGATGCCGGCGCAGGTGACGACCGCGTCGAGCCCGCCGAAGGACTCGGCCACCCGCCGGACCGCCTCTTCGGCGTCCTTGGAGTCGGCCAGGTCGACCTGCTCGAAGGCCCGACCCTCGGCCGGTGGCCGCCGGTCGAGGACGACGGGCGTGGCGCCCAGGACGTCGAGCCTGTCGGCGACGGCGGCACCCAGGCCCGACGAGCCCCCGGTGACGATCACGGTCCACTTGGCGGGGTCAGCGTGCACGGCGCACGGCCTCCTTCATCAGACGGCTGGTCGACCGGCCCTGCAGGTAGGGCAGGACCACGGCCTCGCCCCCCCATCGAGCCAGGGAGCGGGCTTCGGGGAGGTCGGCGACGGCGTAGTCGGCGCCCTTGGCGAACACGTGGGGCCGGAGCTGCTCCAGGGCCTGCACCGGGGTGTCCTCGTCGAAGATCATGACGGCGTCGACGCAGTCGAGGGCGGCGAGCACGGCGGCGCGGTCGTCCTGTGACTGCAGTGGGCGGTCCGGGCCCTTGAGCCGGTGGACCGACTCGTCGGCGTTGAGGCACACCAGGAGGCAGTCGCCCAGGCTGCGGGCCGCCTGCAGCATGTGCACGTGGCCGGCGTGGAGCAGGTCGAAGCAGCCGCCGGTGGCCACGACCGTGCCGCCCTCCCGACGCACCCGGGCGGCCAGGGCCACGGCATCGACAGGGCCCACGTCACCGTCCTGCTTCTCGGTCGCCAGGTCGGCGACCGAGAAGCCGGCGGCCCCACCGGCGGCCACGAAGGCGGACGCCACGTGCACCGCCTCCTCCACGGCCTCCGACACCAGCGAACCTCGAGCCAGGGCAACGGCGGCAGCCGAGGCGAAGCGATCGCCGGCGCCGCACGGGTCACCGTCGGCGAACGGAGCCGGCACCGCCAGCGGGGGACCGTCCGGGCCCACGAGCAGGGCGCCACGGGAACCGAGCGTGACTGCCACCGCCCCGGCCTGCCACCGGTCGGCGAGGGCCCGGGCGCGGGTCGCCACCGCTGCCGTTCCCGAGCCGGGGGGCTGGGGGACCAGACGGGCGGCCTCGCTGGCGTTGGGCGTGGCCAGGCGCAGGCCGGCCACGGGCTCGGGGCCACGTGGGTGGGGGTCCCACACCAGCGAGGTGTGCGGCAGCAGGCGAGCCAGGGACCGGCGCACGCCGGCGTCGGCGGCCACGCCCCGCCCGTAGTCGGCCACCAGGACGGCGCCGGCGGCGTCGAGGGCGGTACGGGCGCCGGCGGTCGCAGCTCCGACCGTGCCGGGGGCACCTCCGTGGTCGACTCGCACGAGGGTGCGCCCGCCCGCCTGCACCCGCACCTTCTCGGGGGTGCGCCCGTCGAGCCCGAGGTCGACCACCTCGACACCGGCTCGCTCGAGCAGATCTGCCAGCCGGCGCCCGGGCTCGTCGTCGGCCAGGGCGGTGACCAGCACCACGTCGGCACCGTCGGCCGCCGCCAGGCTGGCGGCCAGGGCGGCTCCACCGGGACGGGTCCGCTCGACCGGGGCGTCGACCACGGGGACGGGGGCGTCCGGGGCCAGGCGCTCGACGCTCCCGTCGAGGTCGCGGTCGAGCAGGGCGTCCCCCACCACCACCAACCGCTCCCTCCGCCGGCGGCCGTTGCCACCGACCCTCCCCGTTCTTTGTCGGCTGGACCACCGTGGCGGTGGGAGATCCGACAAAGAACGTGAGGGGGCGGGGGCGGGGGCGGGGGCGGGGGTGTGGGCGATGGCGATGGCGGGGGTGGCGGGCGCCTCCGGGGGCTCGGGCCGGCACCGGTCACCGGCGCCGGCCACGGACGGGAGGACGGCCAGCGCCGTGTCGACGGCGGCGCACAGCAGGTGCACCGCCACCTGGTGGACCTCTTGCACCGTGGCGGTGGCCGGGGCGTCGACGACCAGGGCGTCGTCGGCCAGCTCCAGGAGGGGATTGGGCGCCGCACCGGTCAGGGCCCAGACGGTCAGGCCGGCAGCCCGGCCGGCGGCGGCGGCGGTGAGCACGTTGGGGCTGCACCCCGACGTGCTCAGCACCACCAGCACGTCACCCGGCCGGCCGTGGGCCCGGACCTGGCGGGCGAACACGTCGTCGTTGCCGTAGTCGTTGGCGATGGCGGTGACGCTGGAGGCCTCCACGCACAGGGAGATGGCGCTGAACGCCTGACGGTCGTCCCGGTAGCGGCCGACCAGCTCCGAGGTGAGGTGCTGCGCCTGGGCGGCGCTGCCCCCGTTCCCGGCCGCCAGCAGGCGCCCGCCCCCGGTCAGCACGGTGGACAGGTGCCGGCCCCACCCGTCGATGCGGGCCACCTCCGCCTCCAGCGCGGCCAGCGGCGCGGCCAGGGCAGCCAGGTGCGCTCGCCCGTGGGGGACGGGACCGGTGGCCCGGGTCACGCCGACCACTCGGCCGACGCCGACGTGGTGCGGGCGCCGGTCACGGCCAGCTCGGTCGCCACCTCGAGGGTCTGCTGGGCGACGCTCCCCCATCCGAAGCGCTCCGCCCGGCGCCGTCCCGCCTCGCCCATGGCCCGGCGCCGGTCGTCGTCGCCGAGGACGGCAGCCAGGGCGGCGGCGATGCGCCGCGGTTGGCGGGGCGGCACCAGGAGACCGCTGACGCCGTCGACGACGTTCTCGCCCAAGCCCCCGACGGCCGAGGCCACCACCGGCACGCCGCAGGCCATGGCCTCGACGGCGACCAGCCCGAAGGGCTCGTACCACGGGCAGCACGCCACCACGTCGGCCGAGCGGAGCAGGGCGGGGACGTGCTCTCGCGACACCGCGCCCCGCAACTCGACGCGGTCAGCCACGCCCAACGACGTGGCCATGGCCCGGAACCGTCGCGCCTCGACGTCGTCGTCGACCATCCCCGCCGGCGGGCCCCCGGCCACCACCAGATCGACCCCCGGCACCTGGGCAAGGGCGGCGATGACGTTGCCGATGCCCTTGCGCTCGACGAGCCTGCTCAGCACCACCACCCGGCGCCGCCCCGGCCGGCGGGGCTCCACCGGGCCCTCGGGCTGGAAGTGCTCGAGGTCGACGCCGCAGGGAACCACGGTGATGCGGTCGAGGTCGGCGCCCAGCTGCACCAGCTCGAAGGCCTCGTCGGCCGTGGTGGCCACCACCCGGTCGACGGCTCGGGCCAGCATGCGCTCGGCACCCATCCGGGCCGGCGGGCTGGTGTCGTGGCTCCCCTGGTTCCGTCGCTTCACCACGCCCAGGGCGTGGTAGGTGTGGGCGAGGGGAAGCTCCAGCGGGCGGGCAGCCCACAGGGCGGCGAGACCCGACATCCAGAAGTGGGAGTGGACCACGTCCGGTCGGTCCCGCCGCCAGGCGGCGGAGAGCTCCCGGGCGAACGCCGGCATGAACGGCAGCAGCCGGTCCTTGGGCAGGGGGACGGCCGGACCGGCGTCGACGTGGTCGACGGTCACGTTGGGGGCGAAGTGCACCCGGCGGGGAAGGGCGGGGTCGTCCCGGCGGGTGTGGACCACCACCTGGGCGCCGCGGCGGCCCAACGCCCGAGCCAGGTCGGCGACGTGGACGTTCTGGCCGCCGGCGTCGACGCCGCCCAGCACGGCGAGGGGACTGGCGTGCTCGGACACCATGGCGATTCTCATGAAGCCCCTACCTCCGCCCTGATCGACGACGCCGGCACCTGCCGCCGCCCACTCCCGGTGGCCGCCAACACCCGGCGCAGCCCGCGCAGGGCGGCCGGCACGGTTGCCGGCGCCAGGCAGGGCTGCCCGGGCAGCGGGCAGGTGCGACACCGGCAGCCGGCGCAGGAGATGTGCTGGTCGCCCAGCAGCGCCACGGGGACGCCCCACGGCGCCCACTGCGACGCCGGCACCACCGGGGCGAAGATCGAGACCACGGGCGTCCCCACCGCGGCGGCGAGGTGCGCCGGCCCGGTGTTGCCGGACACCACGGCGACGGCGCCGTCGAGCACCCCGGCCAGCCCGGCCAGATCGGTCCGGCCACCCAGGTCGGCGACGCGGGCCCGCCCCGAGCCGGCGACGGCCGCGGTCAGCTCCGCCTCCGCGGCCGTGCCCGTCACCGCCACCGGCCAACCGCGGGCCACCAGGGCGTCGACGAACGCGGCGGCGCGGTGACGGTCCCACCCCCGGGCGGGGACCGAGGCGCCTGGGTGGACCACCACGTAGGGCTCGTCGAACGGCCACCAGGCCGGCAGCGGGCGGCGGACCGCCAGCTTGCCGTCATCTCCGTCGGGCAGGTCGTGCCCGAGCGCGGTGGCCAGGGACAGCGCCCGCTCGACCTCGTGGACGCCGTCGGGCACGGCGTGGCGGACGTCGAGCAAGGAGCCGGGATAGTCGACGCTGACAGCGCCGATCCGGGGCACGCCGGCCAGGCGCAACAGCAGCGCCAGCGGCAGGGGGCTCTGGTGGAACGATGTCAGGACCATGGCCTCGTCGACCTCGAGCCGGGCGACGTGGTGCACCAGGTCGTCGACGGCCGCCTGCTCGACCGCAGGCGGGCTGAAGCCCGCCCACGGCGCGTCGAACACCAGCACCTCGTCGACGGCGGGCAACAGGTCGGCCGCCGCCCGGCCAGCCGGGCCACGGCCACCTCGTCGTCGATGGCGAACTCGACCGCGGCGTCCAGGTCGGACACGTTCAGGGCCAGCTGCACTCGGGGCACGGCGTTCCTCCTGCTAGATTGATGATCGTCGATACATCGACTATCGCCGATATATCGACCGCTGTCAATGGGAAGGAGCGCAGACCGTGGCCACCAAGCTGAAGCCGCCGCTGCTCGATCGGGACGACTGTTGCCCGGCGGTGCTGGCGGCGCCCTGAGGGCTGTGGACCAACGTGTACAGGTCGGTCATCAGACCCCCGACGACGACCGTCTTGAGCGACGGCGTCTGTTCGATCGCCGCTTCGAAGGCCGTGCCGGCCATGTACGAGCGTCCCCCCATGGCGACGCGTCCGCTGGACCACGGCCGCTCGGCGAGCCACTCGACGATCGCCGCCTGGTCCTTCTGCTCGTCGGGTCCGAACCAGTCGATGCAGCCGCCGTGCCGCGGACGCTGAAGAACGCCGCGGCGTAGCCCCGCTTCACCAGCTCGATCGGCGGCACGCCCCAGTGGTCGTGCAC
>JAHWKL010000044.1 GCA_019347915.1 Actinomycetota bacterium | reverse complement strand
TGCGCCGAGCCCGGTTGCCTCGACGGCTGCCCCGTCGACGCCTACGAGAAGGACCCGGTGACCGGCGTGGTGCGCCACCTCGACGATCAGTGCATCGGGTGCTCGTACTGCACGCTGACCTGCCCCTACGAGGTTCCGCAGTACGACGCCGGGCGCGGGATCGTGCGCAAGTGCGACATGTGCCACGACCGGCTCGCCGAGGGGGAGGCACCGCCGTGCGTGCGCGCCTGCCCCACCGAGGCCATCACCGAGTCCAAGATGTTCGAGTTCTCCTTCACCAACCGCAACGACGCCATCTACACCCGCTCGGAGCTGCTGGTCGACGACGACGGGCGGCCCCAGAAGCTGCCCTGGGAGGACTGGCGGGAGGGCGACGACGAGCACACCTCGGCGTGGATGCGAGCCACCTCACCCAATGGCAGCGCCGCCTACGAGGGCCGGATCTCGTGGTCGGGCGAGCTCGGCTACGGAGTGCGGCCAGCCGAGGCGGGCCAGTCGGCCGAGCCCGACCTGGCTCCGCCCAAGGATCTCGAAGCACGGGTCGACTCCCGCTACGGCGACGACGACACCGCCGTGGGCGAGCGGGCGAGCGACTACGAGCCGGCCGGCCCCCGGGCCTCCGGCGGGAAGGGTGACTCGGCGTGATCGTCGAGACGGTGGTGTTCGCCGTGGCCGCCGTGGTGATCCTCGTCGGTGCCGTCGGCGTGGTGGCCGCCCGCAACCCGGTCCACTCCGCCCTGATGCTGGTCATGACCCTGTTCGGGGTGGCGGTGCTGTTCGTGGCCCAGGGTGCCCACTTCCTCGCCGCCGTGCAGGTGATCGTCTACGCCGGCGCCATCGTGGTGCTGTTCCTGTTCGTGATCATGCTCCTCGGCGTGGACACCGCCGAGAACCTGGGCACCGAACCGCTGGCGGGGCAGCGTCCCGCCACCAGCGTCTTCGCCGTGCTCAGCGTGAGCCTGCTGGCCCTGCTGGGGGTGCGGGCGGTGCAGGTGAGCACCGGCGCCCGCTCGGTGACCGCCTCTCTCGAGGACGGTCGCTCCAACGTCGAGGTGCTGGCCGAGGCCCTGTTCACCGATTACGTGTTCGCCTTCGAGGTGACCTCGGTGCTGCTGGTCATCGCCGTGGTCGGCGCCGTGGTGATGGCCCGCCGGCCCCGCCGGGAGCCGGCCGACGACGAGGCGGCGGCGGCGGAGGCGCCGCCGGCCGGCGCCGGATCGGAGGCGGCGTGACCGTCGACGACAGCTGGTACCTGCTCCTCTCGGCGCTGCTGTTCACCATCGGCAGCTTGGGAGTCCTCACTCGGCGCAACTCCATCGTCGTGTTCATGTGCGTGGAGCTGATGCTCAACGCCGTGAACCTGACCTTCGTCACCTTCTCCAGCGTGCTCGACGACATCGCCGGCCAGGTGGTGGTGTTCTTCGTGCTGGTGGTCGCCGCCGCCGAGGTGGTGGTCGGGCTCGGGATCATCGTGGCCATCCTCCGCCGGCGACCCAACGCCACCGCCGACGACGTCTCGCTCCTGCGCGGGTAGCGGGGCGACCCGGAGGGTCGGAGGCCGGCGATGGATGTGGCGGTCGCCTCTCCCACGTGCTGCACAGTGCTCGCCGGAGAAGCGTCCCGCCACGCCCACCCGAAGATGCAGCGATCCGTGCCAGCTCCCGGCGGCGACGGCATGGTGGTGCTCACCTTCTCGCACTCGATCGCGGTGCTGGCCGCCGCCTTCGCCCAGCTGTTCGCCGTCATCGCCGAGACCGTGCGCTCGCCATGAGTGGGGAGGGCCGCCGGCGCTTGCGGGAGGCGGAGCGGGGCCGCCTGGGCGCCATCATCGGCATGCTGCTGTTCGCCGCCGCCCTGCTGTGGCGGGGACTGCGCGGCGGAGACCTGGTATGGATCATCCCCTTGGCCGTGGGCCTGGCCCTCGTCATCCTCGCCGGCGTCCGGTTGGCGCACCGCCGCACCCTGGCCCGGCTTACTCCCGGGCAGCGCTGGGCCGGCTCCGTCTACGTCGACGTGCCCGCCTGGCGCGAGTGCCGTCGCCTCGCCGACACCGCCCCGCGAGGCGGGGCCCTCAGCGCCATGTTGCTGGCCCAGGACCTGGCGCCGGGGCTGCTCACGATCGAGGCCGACGGGCTGTCCTGGCGGCCGGGCCGGCTGTCCCGCTGGAGTGGCGCCGAGCCCTGGCGCTTGCCCCGCAGCGAGGTGGCCGGCGTCGAGACCGCCCCGGTCCCCGGGGTGGCCCGCCTGGGCGGGGGACGGGCCCTGTTGGTGTGGTTGGCCAACGGTGAGGCCCTGCCGATGCGGGGCCGCCAGCCCGAAGGGGCTGGTGCCGGCGCTGGAGCAGCTTGGACTGGGTGAGGCCCCGGTCCCTGGAGCGAACTCGGCCGCGTTCTCCTGCTCTGTCACCCCTCCGGAGGTCTACGTCGCCGTCGACCCCGATGTCGACCTCGAGGGTGAGGAGTTGCGGGCTGCCGCCGCCCGCCTCGTCGACGGGAGGGCAGCGGTCGACCCGCTCGTCGCCAAACGACGCAGTGAGTGGATCGATCACGTAGCCACGTTCTGGCAGAGCGCCCGGGATCAGCAGGCGCTCATGGCCTACACCATGCTCGACCACGCCGGCGGGGAGCCGGTCCGGGCATCCTTGATGGTGGCCGAGGGCCTAGGGGGGCATCCCGACGACCTCGACGTCGAGATCCGCTGTGTCGTAGCCGCCTTCTCGGTGGTGGAGGAGGGGGACGCCACCGAACCCGATGTCACCGTGGTCCAGCTTCCGGCCGGTCCGGCGGTCCGGCTTCGGAAGCTGGCGAGGATCGACCCGGCCGAGCACGGAAGTCCCTTGATCGACGTCGTCTTGTACTGGGTGCCGGTACCCGGGCAGCCGGCTTGCCTGCTGCTCAGCTTCAGCACCCCGGACCTGCCCCTGGCCGACATGTTGGCCGAGACCGCCGACGACGTGGCGCACACCGTGAGGTTCAGGCCGTGAGCCCGCTTCCGGCCCCAGACGGCATGTCTGGCCGTCTCCGGCGCTGACGGGCGACGACGTCCACACGGAGCGGCCATCGGGGCCGGCCCCGAGGAGTACCTGGGTGCGACCGGGCGATCGAGGCCGCCCAGGTGCTCCGGTGCCACCACGAGGCTCACGGCAGCGAGCGCGGCGCCGCGCTGGCGGGGCGGGCCGTGTGGCTGCTCCAGGGAAGCGGGCCAGGTGGGTGGCGCCGTGGGCGGCATGGCACCCTTCTGGCGGCGTACCTGCTGAGCCGAGATTCAGAGCCGGAACTCGACAGGCTGACGCCCGACAATCTGCTCGTCCCTCCGGTTTTCGTCAACCAACTCGGTTGGACCAAAGGTTGCTTCATCTCCGTGACGAATGGCCCTGTACTGACAGGAGATCGCCTCCAGCAACACTGCTTCGCCAGGTTCAACGGCACGGTCCTTGACGAGAGCGGGTCGCTCCTCGATGGGCCGATCGAACCCTGGGGCGAGTGGGGACTCGGCAACCACCGGACGCTGGACGACGCCGTCAGTGACGCACTCGGAGTTCCACGCGCTCCAGCCCCAGCGTGATGGATACGTCCCGAAGTGTCGTGGGCACCTCGAGCCGCGGGGGCCTACGGGTCGGGGTCGAGGGTGGGGAACACCGAACGTTCCGTCGCGCTGGCCCCCGTCCCGCGCGAGCCGGCAATATCTCGCGGCTCGACGTGCGTCGCTAAGCCGGCGGCTAGGACGAGTTCTTCGACTCGGCTTGCCATCCACTGCGTGGCGCCTACGTCCGCGGCCTGTAGGTGGAGCGCCAGGGGCTCCTGGGTTGGGGATCTGGGTTACGTCCCCTGTCCTAATGAGACGCGATCACCAGCTCAGAGGGACGTCATCCTCGTTGCCGTAGCGGAAGGAGACATCGGCGACGCCGGTGGTGTTGGAGTTGCGCAGGTACCAGGTATTGCCCCGCACGACGCCGGGCGTCTCGGTTCCGTCGCCGTTCCAGTCGCCCATGAGGGGAATATCGTCGGAGTTACCGTAGGTGAAGACGATGTCTGCAGTTCCGGTGCTGAGGGCGCCCCGTAGGTACCACGTGTTGCCACGCACGACTGCGGCACCGTCTAGGACGTTACCAGCCGAAGTCGACGCGGCATGGATGACGACGGCAACCAGGCCGCCGGCCACACCCGCCCAGATCTCAGTGCTCGGCGCCGCCGATCGACCGCGCTACACGACCCTGCCGACCGCCACCAGCAGGGCAACCACACGGTGTGAGGCTTGCTCACCTCCCGTCCTCCGTCGGCTGCGGTCGTGTCCGCGTCGCCGAGGAGGACGTGGACCTCTCGTGCCGTCGCCGTCACTGCACAGCGATCGTGACCGTCCCGCTGCCCCGGCTCCGATATGGGCTGAAGCTGCAGTCGGCGCCGGCGTTGTAGGTGAACTCGGCGGTATAGACGCCGGGACGCTCGTAGACGTGGCCGAACTGCTCGGTGACGGTCCGGGGCTCGGGCGGCGGGGGGTCCCAGGGCCCGAACCGCTCCCGCTGGGGCATGCACGCCGCGGTGCAGACGGAGGAGGGCGTGAGATCGCCGTACTGCTGGCTGTTCACGCAGTTGTCGGGGTAGATGGGCCCGTCGTCGTTCACCGTCACCGTGAAGACCACCTCCTCACCAGCCGACGGCGCGTTCGGTGACGCCGACACGTCTACCGTCATGGGGCCGTTGACCGGCTCGGGGTCGTAGCGGAACGGTCCGCACGCCGGGTCGTAGCTGTTCCGGCACCCGACGGTGGGAGGGCTTGTCGTCGGGCTTTCCACCGGAGGCCCAGCGACCGTGGGCGGCGAAAGCGGCGAGGCGGTCGTGGAGGACGCCGGCGGATCGGCGTCGGGCAGGACGGTCGTCGACGAAGATGCCGTGGTGGTGCCACTCGCGGCCGTACCGGAGGCGGTGGTGGACGTGACAGGGCCAGTGGTGAGATCGACCTCCTGTTCACCCCCCGGATCGGTGCCCACCACGAACCCCACGACCAACGCCATCGAGCCGACGAGTGCACCTCCTCTGGTCAGGCGTCGCCGCCTGCGGATTCGTTCGGCTCGGCCGTAGACGTCGGCGAGGCGCTCGGCGCGCGTCCGCTCAGTTCTCGATGGCAAGGAAGAGCTCCTCTCGTTGGTCCCCGAGGTGGCGGCGCAGTCCCGCCAGGCCCCGGTGCAGGTGGGCGCCCACGGTGCCCGTGCTGATCCCCAGCAGGTCGGCCACCTTCTCCTCCGACAGATCACTGAGGTGACGCAGGACCACGACCTCGCGCTGCCGACGGGGCAAGGACCGCAGGGCGGCCACCAGCGCCAGATGCAACGCGACGGCATCGGCGTGATCCACACTGGGTCGCCCGAGACTCCATCGCCGGCGCCGGCGGTGGACGTCCAGTGCCAGGTTGGTGGTCACCCGCAGGACCCAGGCGTCGACGTAGCCGATGCCCCGGAGGCCCGGCCAGCTGAGCCAGGTCCGAGCGAGCGCCTCGGCCGCCACGTCCTCGGCTGCATCGGGATCACCGAGGAGACGAAGCGCCAGCCGGCACGCTTGCGCAAAGAGTTCGTCGAAGCGCTCTTCGAACTCCTCACGGCCGTCCCCCATACCCACCTCAACGTACGGGAGCGCTGATTCCTTTACCGGCGCTACGCGATGAAGCATAGGGCGGGGTGAGGCCGGACCCCCGGCCATAGATCCACCACCAAGGCCAAAGACCTCGCCATTCTGCGGCTGTTCGACGGCTGCAGAACAGGAGGCCCCTGACGGTGAAGCACCGTAGCGAGGGCGCCACCGCGTTGCTCGGTGCCCGGGTTCGTGGTCGGTGCCCAACTCGAGGTGGACGGCGAGATGTGGCTGCACGTGGAGACGACCGCCGAGGTGGTCGGGTGCAGCTCATGTGGAACCCGGTCGGGCATGGCCGGCGCCGGATCAAGGTGCGGGACCTGGCCATCGCCGGGCGCGACGTGGTCCTGGTGTGGGCCAAGCGCGTGTGGCGCTGCGCCGATGCCGACTGTGAGGTCGGCACTTGGAGCGAGCGCTGCGACGACATCGCCCCCGGGGCGTCGCTCACCGAACGGGCCCGGGCCGAGATCTGCCGGCGGGTGGGCGCCGAGGAGGACTCGGTGGCCCAGGTCGCCCGGGACTTCGGCGTGGGCTGGCACATCGCCATGGCTGCGGTGCGCGACCACGGTCAACCCCTGGTCGAGGACCCCGCTCGCCTGGACGGCACTCACGCCCTGGGCCTGGACGAGACGGTGATGCTCCATGCCGGGCCCCGTCGGCACACCACCTCCGTCACCGGCTTCGTCGACCTCCATCGGGGCCGACTGCTCGACATCGCCCTGGGGCGTAGCGGTTCTGTGGTCGAGAACTGACTGGCGGAGCGAGACGACCACTGGCGGGCCGGCATCGACGTGGTGGCTCTCGACCCGTTCCGAGGCTACGCCAAGGGCCTGCTCGCCCAGCTCGGTCACGCCGAGGTGGTCCTGGACCACTTCCACGCCGTTCGCCTGGCCAACGCCGCCGTGGACGACGTCCGGCGCCGCGTGCAACAAGAGGCGCTCGGCCACCGGGGGCGCAAGGGCGATCCGCTCTATGGCATCCGCCGCCTCCTGCTGGTCGGTGCCGAGCGCCTGGGCGAGCGAGGCCGAGTCCGCATCGCCGCCGGCCTGGCTGCCGGGGACCGCTTCGACGAGGTCGGCGCCACATGGACGGCCAAGGAGCTCCTTCGGGCGGTGTACGCCGCCGACGACGTGCTCGCTGCCCGGCGGGCGCTGGTGGCGTTCTACCAGCGGTGCACCGAGGTGCAGGTCCCCGAGGTGAGCCGGCTAGCCAAGACCGTGTCTGCCTGGGAGCACGAGGTGCTCGCCTACCACACCACCGGGCTGTCGAACGGACGCACCGAGGCCGTGAACCTGCTCATCGAGAAGGTCCGCAGAATCGGCCATGGATTCCGCAACTTCGACAACTATCGGCTCCGGTTGCTTCTGCGCTGCGGGGTGACATGGCAGACTCGCCCCGCCGCACGAATCAGAGGTCGTCAACCACGCTTGGTCGCGTAGAGGCCGCCGAAGTGCCGGTCGGCACGGCCGGTGTCGAGCCAAGACTGTGCTGCCCGTCGACCGTCCAGGAGTACCTATCTGGGTGATCGGCGCCGCGAAACGCCAGCTGTCGCTCGGGAGGGCCTATCCAGCCGCTGTGCTACCCGCGGCTCAGACCGGCCGCGAGCGCACCGCCTGGTTGCCGGTAGTGACGGATTTTCGGACGGCCCGGATGCTCCGCGCGAGAGGGAAGTAGGTGTTATGAGTGTGAGGGAACGGCGCGACGCAGCGGCCGAGGCCAAGAACGCTCTGCCGGGCAAGGCAGCGACGGGGGGCGGCTGCGGTTTCTTTAGGGCCACCCTTGCACTTACCTCGTACGCCGAGAAATGACGGCTCCCCTGTTCGTGGATGTGTCAGCCTCAACGCATGGAAGAAGCTCGCCAACACTGGTCGCGGGACTACTTCGACGAGTGGTACCTGAGGCTGTTCGGGAGACCCGACGAAAATCGCACTGACCAAGAGACCGCCGCCCTCTGCACCCTTCTGCCCCCGCCACCTTGCCGGGTCCTCGACGCTGCCTGTGGATTCGGTCGGCACGCAGTCCGGTTGGCAAGCGCGGGCTATGACGTTGTCGGTGTGGACTCGTCGCCGCACCAACTCTCCCTCGCTCGAGAGGCCGCTGAACAACGTGGGGTAGCGGTCGAGTTCCTCCAGCTCGACATGGCCGATATGACCTTCGGTCGTCAGTTCGACGCGGTGTTGAACCTCTCCACGGCGTGGGGTTACTCGGAGGACGACGAGGAGAACCTCGAGACGCTGCGAGCGATGGTGCACTCGCTCAGGCCCGGGGGCATCTTCGTCATGGAGATCGCCCATCGGGACGCCATCGTCGCTCACTACGCCTCGCGCGACTGGAGTGAGCTCGACGACGGAACGATTGTGTGGATCAGTCGTTCCTTCGACCCCGTGGCCGGCGTGAACGTCGTCGTCCATCGATGGCGAACGCCGGACGGATCCGAGTACCGGCGCGAGCACCGGGTCCGGTTGTTCACCCCGACCGAGATCGACCGCCTGTTTCGGGCGGCAGGTCTTGTTCCGACGGAGTGGTATGACGGTTTCAGCCTGCGGACTCTGAGGCTCGGTGGCTCTAACCACCTACTGGTGCGAGCTTTGGCTGACGAGGGAGTGTGGCATTGACGAACATCGCTGTTTCAGCGCCCACGTTTTGTGGGATTGAAATGCAGTGTCCGTCCCGCCGTGCCAACGACAGCTAGCGGTTCTTCCGCGCCGCACCGAGGTGCCGCTCGGGAGCGTCGTGGGCGACGAGCTGGGTACTGCGTCGACCACCGGCCGAACCGCTACCGATTTCCTGATCGGCCGGACACCCGGCCCCGCGAGCCGGCAGTCGGAGCGCCGCACGGCAGCAGCCCCGCACAACTGCTTTCTCGGCCCCTTAACGAAAGTGGAACTCAGCACCCCGTCACTGCTGTCGGTCGTGGCAGGCCCTGTAAAGCCGGAGCCCTCCTACTACGAGGACATCCACGACAGCGATCGCGATCAGCCCCAGCCCGAAGGACTCGCGCCCGTTCGCGACTTCCCATGCGCCAAATGCCACGGCGACAGCGGCTGCAAAGAGAAGGAATAGGAACCAGGGACCTGCCAATGGTCTGTTCACGGTCGAGGTCGCTCCTCGTCAGCACGACGGAGTCGTGGCGAGCCACCAATCTCCTTGTCAGCCCGCCGGCTCCAGACAATCACCAGACCCACTCCGAGGGCGACGGAGACTACGCCTCCCACTACCCCTCCAGCTACAGCGCTTCGGTTCTCCTCACCACCGAGCACGAGCGCATAGACAGCCGCGGCAACAAATGCGAAGGCGACTAACGAGAGCAGTAAGATGGTCACGTAGAAGGTGAACTTGCTCTGCCCAGGTTGGCCGTCTGCATATTCCGCAGCCTTCCTGATCGCTTCACGCACGTAAGTACCCTACGCCGGAGTGCCATCGGGGGAGACTGGCAAGGCTCCAGCACGGTCCCTCATGGCGAACCCTTACCGAGCATGGGCCGTCATCTTAAGCTTCGCCGGTTTAGCGTTCGCTCGGGGCGTGCCCTGAAGGCGTTGCGATCCCACGGGGAGCACTACGTTTCGGTTGCCGGCAATTCCCCGTTCGACCATGGCTCCATGGTCCCCGATGTCGATCGTCGACACGCCTGCGAGTGCGAAGGGTCAAGGCCGCACCGAGGTGCCGTTCGTCAGTGTCGCGGGAGTCTCATCGGCCTGGCTCACCCACTGCGGCCTGCCGCTCCCGATTTCGAGATAGCCGTGGCTCCGCGAGTGGCGATCTCGCGCTCCGAGCGCCCTCCGCCGCGGACATACTCGTGTGGTGGGTGAGAACGTCGAACTGCTCAACCGTGTCCGGGCAGAGCGACGGCGGTTGAGCGCCGAAGGTCCGTCCTTCTTTCGATCAGACGGAGATTTCCAGCGAGTTTCGATCCCCGCGTCAGATGCCGATGTGCTCCGCGACCTGATACTCGCAGAGAGGGCGGCGACGGTGATCGAGGTGGGTCTCGCCTACGGAAGTTCCGCTCTCGCGATCGTCGAGGCGCTGGTCTTGGTACACGGGACTAATGCTCATCACCTCGTCATCGATGCCTACCAGGAGCACTTCCACAGCGCCGGCTGGGACGCCATCGTCGCTGCTGGAGTCACGGAGATCTGTTCCTTCTTGCCCCGTCGCTCGCATCTGGCGCTGCCGCTCCTGGTGGAGGAAGGAATGAGCGCGGATGCCGCTTTCGTCGACGGCAGCCACGTCTTCCATGAGGTGTTCGTCGATCTCGTGTTCCTCCGGGAGCTGGTGCGCCCTGGTGGGCTCGTCGTGCTCGACGACTGCGGTTGGCCGTCTGTCGCGACCGCCGTTCGCTACTTCGAGGTCAACGCCGGATGGCAACGGGATCCGACTGAATCGGATACGCGGTTGCGTGCCTACCGGCTTCCCGACCCCCGGGTCGAACCCAGCTTCGAGAACTTCCAGCACTTCGGGCTCCACGCTCAAGGCTAACAAGGGAGCCACAGCGAAGTGCCTGATCATCAGCGGTCGGTCGCCTCGGTCCGCCAGGCCGCCAGCCGCTCCGATCAACCGTTTGGCGTCGCCCTCGACCGACACCTCGGGGATGATCGACCTTCAAGTGCTTGCGCGGCGTTCTGGGACACTCGCGCGTTCGTCGTCACTGGTGCGAAACGATCGATCGTCCGAACGCCTCGCGAACTCGGGGGTCGAATTCAGGGCTCCGCCGACGAGTGGTCTCGCTACCATCTATCCATGGAGCGCGACGTCGACGGAGTGCTCCCGCACTACGACCAGATTCGCGAGGAGGACAGGCTCAGCGGTCTCGGCGAGCTCGAACTTGTGCGAACGCAAGAAGTCTTGCGCCGCCACTTGGGGCCGCCGGCGCAGCGCGTTCTCGACGTGGGCGGCGGTACCGGCGTGCATGCTCGCTGGTTGCTCGAGGACGGCCACAGCGTCCATCTCGTGGACCTCGCTCCGCGCCACGTCGATCATGCTGTGAGTGAACTCGGTCCGTCCGGTCTCACGGCTGAGGTGGGCGACGCTCGGCAGCTCTTTCACCCGAACAATTCCGTCGATGCCGTCCTTCTTCTGGGCCCGCTCTATCACCTTCAAGACGCGGACGATCGAGCGACCGTGCTGCACGAGGCGCGCAGGATTGTGTCTCCGGGAGGGTTGGTTGCGGTTGCAGCGATCAGCCGCTTCGCGTCGCTGTTCGATGGTCTCGCACGTGGCTATCTCTTCGACGATGAGTTCGCCTTGATTGTGGACCGCGACCTCCAGTCAGGCTGTCACGACAATCCGGATAACCGGCCGCACTGGTTCACGACCGCGTACTTCCATCGCTCGGAGGAGCTGGTGCAGGAGATCGAAGCGGTCGGCCTGCAACTTGTCGAACTGGTCGGCATAGAAGGGCTCGCTGGCTGGCTCCCCGAGCTGGAAGCGAGGTGGAACGACGACACGGACCGAGCAGTGATCGTCGAAAGCGCTCGGCGAATCGAGGCAGAGCCGGCGCTACTCGGTCTCAGCGCGCATCTCTTGGCCGTGGCTCGCGGCTGACCGGTCCCATGAAGCTCTACCTGAGTTCCTACCGCATCGGCAGCGAACCGGAGCGCCTGCGGGATCTTGTCGGACCAGGCCGCCGAGCCGCGATCATCTTCAACGCATGTGACTGCTTCGAGCAACGCCTCAAGTTCTACGAGCGGGAGGAGATCGATCTCGCCGAGTTGGGTTTCGAGGCAGAAGAACTCGATCTGCGCGACTACTTCGGGCACCCAGAGCGGCTCCGATTGCAGCTCATGACCTGCGACCTCCTGTGGGTTGTCGGAGGTAACACCTTCGTGCTCGCTCGAGCGATGAATGCAGCTGGCTTCGCTGCTGCCGCGGGGGACCTCGTGCGCAACGACCAACTGACATACGCGGGGTACAGCGCCGGGGTGTGCGTCACGGGACCCGATCTCGACGGAATCCACCTGATGGACCACCCGGAGACTGTGCCCGAAGGGTATGACGAATCTCTCCCGACGACGACCCTCGGCTGGGTGCCGTGGCGAATAGTTCCTCACTGGCAATCTGACCATCCCGAAGCCGAAGCAGCAGAGGTCGCCGCCCGCTACATGGAAGAAACGTCGCTCGCATACCGCACTCTCAGCGACGGCCACGCCAGTGTCATCGCCGAGCCAGGGCCCACCACCTCTCGGTAGTCGTAGGTCGACATCGGTCGAGCGCGAGACCATCGAACGTGTCCACAACGCTCGGCGACACCGGCCTGCGCGGCTAGCGCGCCTACGTGCCGATCGGGCCGGCCTCGAGCGGGGGCGGCTGACGGTTCGGCGTCGAGGGGTGAGGAGAACCGAAGATTTCTTCGCGCTGGCCCCGCCCGCGAGCGAGCCGGCATTTATCGCGCTTCGTCAAGCCGGGAGGGGTCCGCGGCGCGCCGTTCGGTGCGGCTGCCGGCTGGCCGGCGACCGGGATATCTAGCAGATAAGCGTTTCTGGCCGGCACATAATGGCGTCCCTGCGCCAGTCGTCGCTGGCGTGTGTCGGGCAGTCCCGCCACGCCACTAGCCGCAGCAGGGTTGCTGAAGCGCCCGCCACGTCGAGACGTGGCAGCGGGGCATAGCGATCTCCAGTACCTCTCAGAACAGAGTGGTCAGGAGGCCGCAGCGGGTTCCAGAATCATGGTCTCGGGAGTTCCGACAAGGGCGGGGGCGTTCTCTCGGATTGCCCAGACCTTGGTGTTCAGGAAGTGTAGGAACGCTTTCGCCTCCTCTGTGGTGTCGAAGTCGAAATCGATCACCACGTACATCGGGTCATCGACCGGCCGCTGGACGCGCTGGGCACGGACGCCTGCTTCGCGCCGGACATCGGCGAACCGGTTGAAGGCGGAGACCCACGTGTCAAAGTCGGTGATTGGGTGTTCGATGTGCAAGGTCGCCATCGGTGCCTCCTTGTCGAAGTGCTCTCGTTCGACGGTAAGGCGGCACGTAGGGCGCTGCCTATCCCAAGTAGTTGGGATCTTCGATCGCACGGCTCCGACGGCCCCGCCCCGGCGTACTGTCGACTGGTGTCCGCGATCCCCGCCAACGCCCGGGCCGTCGAGCGAGTCACGCGCGTCTGCGGCGCGCATGACGAGGCGCGGGCGCTCCGACTCGCCTTGCTCGACGAGATCCAACGTGCGGCCGGCTTCGACGCCTACTCGTGGCTGCTGACCGACCCGGAGACCGAGGTCGGCTGCGCGCCCCTCGCAGACGTCCCCTGTCTGCCGGAGTTGCCGCGCCTGATCCGCCTCAAGTACCTGACAGCGGTCAACCGTTGGACGCAACTCGACGTCCCCGCCGCCCTGCTACGTGCCGCCACAGGGGACCGCCGCGAACGCAGCCTGGTGTGGCGGGAGTTGCTCGCCAGTTACGGCGTGAACGATGTGGCGTCGGTGGTCTTCCGAGACAGGTTCGGCTGCTGGGCGTTTCTCGAACTCTGGCGCATCGACTCCGGGGCGCGCTTCACCACCGCGGAGGCGGGGTTCCTGACCGGGATCGCGGCGCCGGTCACCGAGGCGCTCCGACGCTGCCAGGCCCGCACGTTCGAGCTGGTCGCGTCGGCCCCCGATCGGACGGGACCTGTCGTCCTCATGCTGTCGCCCCAGCTCGAGGTCAGAGCGCAGACTCCTGAGACGGACCGGTACCTGAGGATCCTCGTCCCGCCGGACGCGGACCGCCGACCCATCCCGTCCGGGGCCTACAACGTGGCCGCCCAGCTCCTCGCCGTCGAGGCCGGCATCGACCACCACCCGCCGTCAGCGCGGGTACATCTGTCGGGCGGCGTCTGGCTGACGCTGCGCGCGGCGCGGATCGGCGAAGTGGTGCCAACCGACCAGCAAGACATCGCCGTGACGATCGAGGCCACCTCGGCAGCGGAGCGGACGGCGCTCTTCGCGCGCGCCTTCGGGCTCAGCGCCCGAGAGGCGGAACTGCTGAGCCACCTCGTTGCCGGCTCCGACACTCACCGCATCGCACGGCAGATGTTCCTGTCCGAGCACACCGTCCAGGACCATCTCAAGTCGATCTTCGCCAAGACGGCGACACGTAACCGTCGTACGCTGCTCGCCCGAGCCACCGGTCGCTGAGTCGCGATGCCTGCGGGAACGGTCCCAGGACGCACGATGGCAGGCGGTCCCCGTACAAGGAGAAGTGGCGAGTCGAAAGCAACCCCTGGTCTCAATCGGGCGGCGACAGAAGCCGGCCTTTTGTAGGTAGTCGGAGCATCCCCGAACGCCGGGTCGAGGGCGACACACCTATCGGCGGGCCGCTGGCCACAGCCGGCCGCACCGAACCGGCAGATCGTGGAGTTGGACTGCCGCAAGGTAAGCCGCACCGAGGTGCCGTTCGCCAAAGCCTCGAGCGGGGGCAGCCGTCGGCTCGGCGTCGAGGGTGAGGGACACCGAAGAGTTCTTCGCGCTGGCCTCGACTGCCGACCGGCTCGGCAGAGGACATCCGGCGTAGAATGAATCCGTGACCGCTGTCCTTGTCCTCGGTGGAACGATTCTCGTCCTACTCGGAGCAGCTGTCGTTGTGGTCACGGTGATGTCGTACGCTGTGGGAACTGAGTTCAACTTGGGCTTGCTGCTCGGAGGACTTCCGTTCCTAGCTGGCCTATCGCTGATCGGCGTCTCGGTCACTCGAATGATTGAGAGACGCAGTTACAGCGGGCCCAGGTACTGAGGCCGTTATGCAGCCCCGGCAACGAGGGCGGAACCCAGGATATGAGGTCGTCACCCGCCCATAGGTGCCGTTCATCGGCGCCCCTGGCCTCCGGCCGGACGAACAGCCACTAAACCGGCTGGCGCACCTATCGCTCCTTCGCGTTGGCCTCGGAGTCGAGGACCTGGGAGCGATGATGAAAGTCGTGAGGCTCCCGGTCCTATCCCCGTCTTGGTGCCCGGGTGGCAGTCACGCTTCTCTGGCTCACCAGTTCATTTCCGTCCTTGGTAAGTATAGAGCCACGCGGCGAGCGCAACCGTTGTGATGATCCAAGCGATCAGTCCTAACAATACGGCGAGTCCCCCGCCTATGTTAGCTCCGATGATGCAACGAGACGCATCCACCTGCTCTTGGGTATAACCCACAGGACACTGTGGCGGAAACAGGAAGACGAGTGGACCACCAATGAATAACAATCCTGCGGCGAGCGTTCCAACGAAGAATGCTAAGAGGCGATTATTCCTCGAATCTAAGTTCATAACCCCTTTCTCCTCGGCATTTCGAACCTTGCCTTGGCAGCTTAGGGCATCTCGTCGGCCGATATTGACTGCACCATAAGGCAAATCACATGGTTCCCGGCCCCCGTGACCTTACGGTCCCCGTTCTATTCGCGAGGGCGCCACTACCCTTGGGTATGCCGAGGCGTAAACGGAGACTGAGAGCGGCAACGCCGCACCGAGGTGCCGCTAGCGCGGGCCTCTAAACGGCGGCGATTGACGGCTCGGAGGCGACGGCGAGGAGCACCGAACGCTTCTTCGCGCTGACCCTCGACCACCGACAAGCCGGCACTCCGTGCGGGCAGCGAAGCGGCCCGAACTCGATCGGCTAACCAGGAATCGCTTCTCCCATGGAAGTGGAGCACCTCGGTACCGCGAGAGGAGGACCTGCTGACCTATGGTGCACCGCGAGCACGCTGGTCGTCGCCTCCTGGCGCCGGAAAGGCCCCAGCATTGGCCCCGGCCGGGCAGCCTTTGGAAGCGATGCAAGGATGGGGAGTTAGGGAAGGGTGATCAGCCAGTGGGGCACCCAAGACGCGACGAGCCAAGGCGCAGTTGGCCGCTCGCTCTAGCGGCGGCCGTGGGGTTCACTGTCCTAGCCCTGGTGTCGTTGGGGGCGCTGTGGCAAGTGATCATGTTCTGGTTGGCCTACCCCACTGCGTGGTGGTTCTATCCCCTTTACTACTCGTCGCTGGCCTTGCTAGTGGGCTTCAGCCTGCGCCTTGGTTGGAAGGTGTGGAAACATAATCGATGAAGCGCCTACTGACAGCCCTCGCCTTCCGCCCGCTCGTGGCGATGCCTGCCTACCTGAACTGAAGCTCGGCCAGATGGGAAGAAATATCGAGCTTGGAGATCGGCGTGGCTGTGCTTATCGAATTGAGCCCCAGCAGACGCCGACGCGTACAGGCTCCACCGAGGTGCCGATCGGGCAGGCCTCAAGGGGGGCGGCCGACGGTTCGGCGTCGAGGGTGAGGAGCACCAAAGATTTCTTCGCGCTGGCCTCGACCGCCGACGAGCCGGCATTCTGTTCGCATGGACGAGCGCCTGGTGAGACCGGTGACCGCGGCGTTGAGTCTCGATGAAGCCGTTCGCCGCGCGGCAAGAAGTCGGGAAGTGGAAGGCATCATCCTGCTGGGCTCCACGGCATGTGGAAGCATCACACCGGCAAGCGACTTTGACCTGATGGTCGTTCTGGTTGAGAACCAAGATGGATTTCATGCCGAGGTGACCTCCATTGACGGACGCCTTGCCGACGTGCTCGTTGTAGGGCTGCATGACCTAATGAAGGCGCCCGGACTCAAGAGCGAACTGTCTGGTCGAATCATCGACTGGCTTATCACAGGGCGGGTCGTCTTCGATCGCAGCGGAGGTGTCGTCGATGCGCAGAACCAGGCGAAGACGGCGACGGATGCTCAACTCGTTTCCGCCAATAGCCAGCATGCTGAGCGTTGGCAGGTGTCCTATGACCTGCTGGTCAACGAGAGGTACCTGCGCTCTGACGACGACATGTACCGGCTCGCGCTCCGCCTAAGGGGACTCCACTCGTTCTCGCGTCTGATTCTCGCCTACTTTCGTGTCCGAGGCTTGATTTGGCTCGGTGAAAAGTGGGCCATCAGATACCTGAGGGAGAACGACGCCGACTTCCTGGCGCTGGTGGTGGCATGGCTGGACGAAGGTGACTCCGAGGAGAAGGTGAGGCTGCACCGGCGCGCCGCGGAATCGGCGCTTGGGCCAGTGGGTGGAGTCTGGCCGCCGGAGATGTTCCCGCTCGGACCAGGGGTATGGGAGAGGGTAACCGGATAGCACCGAAGTGGCGTTCTCCGCGTCACCGGTGGAGTGGCGTCCTCGGCGGGGCGGCCAGGCCCGCACATACCGCTTATCGCGATGGCCGGATTCTGCGAGCCGGCAATCCGACATCGCAGGCCACCGCTGCCGAGCGGCACATCGGTCGCTCTCTGGTAGACGACTAGCGCTTCCTTAGCTCGGTTCGTCCCGACCCGAACCAGAGGTACCGACTCGGTTCGTCAACGACGAGTCGGTGCCAAATCCCTTGTGGGACGATCACTGCCTCGCCCGGCTGCAACGGAACGTCCGTCGGCGTGCCCGCGTCACCTTCAAGGCGCACGGACATGGCTCCGGAGATCAGGTACAGCACCTCGCTGGAGTCGAGGTGCCGTTCCCCGGGCTGGTCGGGAGTCACTTGTCCGGTTTCAGGAGATCCCGGATCCCTGTCGCGAGACATAGCGGACATGACCATGGAGGACCATGCGCATGGATCTGGCTGGCTATGTCATCAACGCCGTGCTGGTCGAGGGCCGCAGCGTCGAGGAGGTCTGCGAAGCCCACGACATCTCTCGCAGCTGGCTGTACGAGCTCATCGCTCGCTACCGGGAGATGGGCGAGGAGGGACTGAAGCCCCAGTCGAAGCGACCGCGGTCGTCACCGACGCGGGTCGCGTCGGCGATCGAGGACGAGATCATCGCCTTGCGCAAGGAGCTGACCGACCTCGGCGTCGACGCCGGCGCCCACACGATCCACTACCACCTTCAACAGCGTCACCGGCGCCGCCGCCGGGCGGTCCCGTCGGTGGCCACCATCTGGCGGGTGTTGTGCCGCCGGGGCTTCGTGACCCCTCAGCCCCAGAAGCGACCCA
>JAHWKL010000043.1 GCA_019347915.1 Actinomycetota bacterium | reverse complement strand
CGCGGCACGGGACGAAGTGGCGGACTGGGCCGTCACAAGTAGCCGGCGGGTCGGGAGAAGTAGCCGGCTGGCTGATGTTCTCCCTCGTGTTCTGCGTCATCGTTGCCGGCATGACCGCACGAGACGCAGGGAGACAGCAATGAGCAACCAACGCACCCATTACGTGACCACCACCGACGGCGTCACCATCGGTGGGACCGTGCACGGCCAGGGGCCTCCGCTCGTGTTCCTGCAAGGGGCCGTGGGCGATGGGGACATCGACTGGAACCGGGTGGTGGCACACCTGACCGGCCGGTTCACCTGCCATCTGCCGAGCATGCGGGGCCGTGGACTCAGCGGCGATCACCCCGACCTCGGCCCGGGTCGGCGGGCCGAGGACATCCTCACCTACATCGGCAGCATGGAGCAACCGACCGGACTGGTGGGCTGGTCCGGCGGCGGCAACTTGGCACTCGCCGTGGCAGCGCAGTCCGACGCGGTGAACGCGGTGGCCCCCTTCGAGCCTGGGATCCTGAGTCTGATGGACGAGCAGGAGCAGGCCGTTGCTGGCGCCGCCATGGCCCACACGGGCGAGCTGGCCGCCGACGGCAGGTTGACGGCTGCGGTTCGCGCGTTCTTTGGCTGGGTCTTCAACGACGAAGAGATCGCGGTGGCCGAGGACGCTGGCTACTTCGAGGCCGCAGGGCGCTACGTCACGAAGCTGCTCAATCTCCTCCAGCAAGAGATGGAGTACGAAGGCCCCACCGCTGCTGATCCGGCCGTACTCGGCGCGATCTCCGCTCCGGTGCTGGTGCTGCTTGGCTCGGAGACCAAGCCTCTCTGGACCCGCAGTGCGCGGTACGTGGCCGACCACGTCCCCAACGCACGGATGCAGGAGATCCCCGGTGTCGGGCACGCCGCCCCGCTGACCCACCCCGAGGCGCTCGCCGAGGCACTCACCGAGTTCTTCGCGCCAGCGCAGCAGCTGGCCTGAGCCGCCGATAGTCACCACCGCGTGGCTACGGCGGTGAGCGGCGCCATCGCAGCCCCTCGTCTGGGATCCCGCAGGCGGGAGTGCTGGAACCTCATCGAGGTCGCCGACTTCCACTGCCATCGTACGCAGGGGGAGAGACGCGCTCGGGGCCGCGGCCGCCCAGCAGCCGGTCGACCGCCGTGCGGGCGCGCTCCTCGGAGGAGGGGAACAGGTGGGCGTAGACGCGGAGGGTGAAGCCGGGGTCGGCGTGGCCGAGGTAGTCGGCGACGGCCCGGACCGACTCGCCGGCGTCGATGAGCACCGAGGCGTAGAAGTGGCGCAGGGCGTGCATGCCGTTGTCCCGGGTGGGCGGGACGCCGGCGGCCTGAAGCGCGGGCTTCCACGTGTAGGAGTTGAAGTGGTTGCGGTTGATGGGCTTGCCCTCTCGGCTCGTGAACACGAGATCCTCGCCATCGGCCGGCCACCTGCGGAGATGTTCGGCCAACTCGGTGGCGATGGCGTCGGGCAGCGGCACCGTTCGCGTCTTGCCGCCCTTGGGCGGTGCGAGCAGCGCGCGCCCGCCCAGGAGCTTGACCTGCTGCTCGACGTGGAGCTGGCGCCGGAGGAAGTCGACGTCCCGGACCCGTAGCCCGAAAACCTCACCCTGGCGGAGCCCGCAGCCGGCCGCGATGACCCCGACAGCGCGGTACCGCTCGGGGAGTGCGGCGAGGACGGCTTCGACCTGCTCGACCGGCCAGGGCTCGATCTTCCGCTGTTCCCGCCTCGGGAGCTTCACCGACCCGGCGCGGCACGGGTTTGATGTGATGAGTCCGTCGTCGACGGCGGCGTTGAACACGCTGGACACGTTGGTGAACACGGTGCGCACGTAGCTGGGGGCGAGGCCCTGTTGGAGCTTGCGCAGCCAGGCCTGAATGGCCGATGGCTTGATGCTGCGGAGCTCGCAGTGGCCGAAGTGGCGGCTGGCGTGGCGGCGGAGCCGAAGCTCGGTGGCCTCCCTCGAGCTCTCGTCAAAGGTCTGGGCGGCGAGCCAGCGCTCGGTGAACTCGGCGAAGGTGACCTTGCCGGCGTCGGGGTCGACGTAGGCGCCCCGGAGCACGTCGGCGCGGACGGTCGCGACGAACCGCTCGGCGTCCTGCTTGCGCTCGAATGTGCAGGTGCGCTCCCGGCCGTCAGGATCGAGGTAGCGGGCCTGCCAACGGTTGCCCTTGCCGTACCGACTGGTGCGGATGCGCCGGCCGTCGACGATCTTCTCCCACAGGTCCTGGATGTGTGCCACCGGGCCTCCTCGGTGACGGCAGAGCCGACGCCGCGGCGCTGCAGACGGGAGGCCTCCCAGATGGCCCAGCGAGCGGAGGAGGCAACCGGCTCCTGTGTTCCTACTTAGAGTACGATAGGCGCTGTGGCGGTGTCGAAGGTGTCGCTGAGCATCGACGAGGACGTGCTGGCCGAGGCCCGTGCCCGCGCTGGGCGCCGTGAGCTGTCGTCGTACGTAAACGAAGCGCTTCGCCGCCAGCTCCAGCGGGACCGTCTCGCCGAGCTGCTCGCCGAGATGGAGGCCGAGTCCGGGCCGGTCCCGGACGAGGTGATGGAGGAGGCTCGCCGGCCGTGGCGAGGACCCGACACCAAGCGCCGCCGCAGCGCCTGATCCTGGATGCCGGCGCCGTCATTGGCCTTTCCCGGGGCGAGGTGCGCGCCCGCGCCGCCCTGACGGCTGCGCTCGAGGCGGGCGCCGAGGTGTCGGTCCCGGCCGTGGTGGTGGCCGAAACGGTCCGAGGCGGCGCTGCCGACGCCCCGGTCAACCGGGTGCTGAAGGCCGTCGGGGAGGTCGACGTGGCAGACGAGCCGGTCGGGCGAACCGCCGGGCGGCTCCTCGGGAGTGCCAGGTCGGCGGCGACCGTCGATGCCATCGTGGTCGCCACGGCCGTCGAGGCCGGAGGCGCCGTGATCCTGACCGGGGACGCCGGTGACCTCGGGCTCCTCGCGGTCGACGAGCCGGCGGTGATCATCGAGCCCTTGTGAGTCCTCCGCTGGTCCGTGACCGGCACGACACGCGCTTGGTGTCGACCCAGGCGTCGATCTCGTCAGGGTCGAAGCGCAGCGGATGACCCCACTTGATGAAGGGGATGCGGCGCTCCTGGACGAGGCGGCGGATGTGCCGCTCGCCGACGCCGAGGTACTTGGCGACGGTCGGCAGGTCCATGAGCGGCCTGCGTTCGGTGACGGTGGCGGTAGCCATGTCGGTGTCCTCCTGCTCGGTTCTCTCTCCTCACTAGGCCGCTGAACGCCGCGAAATCTCGCGCCGAACCTTCAGCGACCGAGCGATCGCCCTGGCGGCGGACTCGCCAAGCGAGCGTCCAGGCGGGCGCGCATCTGCTGGGCCGGGTCGGTGGACGCCGGCGGGACCGGACTCCGGGTGGGTGGCTCCAGGCCGGCTTGGCGATGGAGGCAGTCGCGGGTGGCGTGCGCGGTGGCGGCGTTCGCCGGCCGGGCGATGGCCTCATCGAACGCCTCCCCGGCGTCGGCTCGGCCGGTCGGGTCGAGGATCCAGGCGAAGTTGCCGTGCCGGCCGCGGGTCATGGCGACGTAGATGCCGGCTCGGGTGGCGGAGGGTTCGACGACGGCGATGCCGGCGTCGACGGTGATGCCTTGATTGCCGTAGCCGGTGGTGGCCCAGCCCAGTTCGACGTGGCGGGCGACGTAGCGGGCCGGGAGGCGCACGCTGCCGCGGTCGGGATCGGTGACGGTGAGGTCGCCATTGCGGTGGACGGAGATGACGGTCCAGGTGTGGCGGTTACGGACCTCGCCGCCGCTGTTCGTGAGCAGGGTGGGGTCGTTGCGGCGGGTGGCGATCCGGTCACCGGCGAAGGCAACCGTGCCATCCGCCAGGGTCACGTTCGGCCCGGAGAAGGTGGGATTGCCGCGGTGCTGGATCTCGACGTTGATGTCCCGGGCGGTTCCGGCTGAGGCGGTCGTGATGGCAACGGTGTGGCCGCGGGCGACGAGCCGGTCGCGCTGGCGGGCGACCTGATCAGCGAGCGTCGCCGGGTGGGCGGTCCGCAGCCGCCCTGCCTCGGCGTAGGCGACGGCCGCTTGGGGGTCGCCGGCGCGCAGGGCGAGGCTGGCGTCGGCCTCCCAGTGGTGCGTGAAGCGGCGGACCTGCTCGAGGTGGTGGGAAGGCAGCGCTTCGCACCAGTGGGCGAACATGCCGCCGCGGCGCACCGCAGGTAGCTGGGCAGGATCACCGACGCACACCAGCCGCCACCGGTTGGTCTGGGCGAGCGCGACGAGCCGGGCGAGGTCCTCGGTGCTGGCCATGCCGGCCTCGTCCAGGATCACGGTGGTGCCTGGCGGTGGTTGCCAGTGTGCGTCGGTGAGGAGCTTGGCGAGGGTGAGGGCGGGGCAGCCGGCCTGGCGGGCGAGGACGTCGGCGGCCTTGCCGGAGGGAGCAGCGCCGAGGACCGGTCGCCCCTGGCTGCGGAGGCGGTCTACGGCGGCGGCCAGGGCGGTGGTCTTGCCTGCCCCGGCGGGCCCGACGACGAGGACGAGGCCGGCGTGCCCGGCCACGGCCCGGGCGGCGGCCTGTTGTGGATCCTCGTCGGCGACCGGGGTGCCGCGGTCGACAGCGGCGGTTGCCCACTGGAGGAGACCGGCTTCCTCGTCGAGGACGGCCCGGGTGGTGAGGCGCCGGACGGTGACGTGCTCGTTGATCGGCCGCCCGTCCCGCCGTCGCGGTGTCCCAGCAGGAAGAGGCGGGTGGAGCTCGTCGCAGCGCGCCATCGCGCGGTCGGTCAGCTCGTCGACCAGCCGGGTCAGTTCCTCGGCCGTGGTCGCGGCGCCGGGCGGCAGGAGCGCGGCGATGTGCCGGGAGATGTCGGTGGCCAGCCAGTCGGACTGCTCCGCCGCGACCCGCTCGAGCGCCGTGCCGATGACCGCCTGGGCGTCGATCGGGTCGGCGCCGGGCAGCTGACTCTGGCCGCCGGGGAGCCGGTCGAGGCGGTGCCCGGCGGCGCGGGCTTCAGCCTGCCAGTCGGTTCGCAGCACGGCGGCGTCGACGGCATGGTCCTTGCCGGGCCGGCTCGAGGTGACCGCCCGCCGTTCCAGCAGGTAGAGGTCCCGGGGGCCAGGTTCAGCGCCGTCGTGCTCGTCGGACCAGCGGGCGATCAGCTCGGCGAGCTTGTTTTCGAACTGCCGGGACCGCTTCGAGAACACCTCCTTGAGCGCCTCAGGGACTCCCACGAGGTCGGCTTGCCCGGAGCCGTCGGGCACCGGCTCCCAGTCCAGGCCGAGTCGACCGGCCAGCTCGGAGCGCAGCGCTGCGTCGTAGACCCACGACAGCGAGCGCTGCTGCGTCTTCAGCCACCGGGCATCGAGGGCCAGCCACATGCCCGTGCCGTCCTGCACCTTGGAGGAGAGCACCGCGTGGGAGTGCAGCTGGGGATCCGCGGTGCGGCTCGTGTGCTGGCGGAACACCCCGGCAGCGAGGCCTTGGGCGTCGACCTGATCCACGCCCCGGTAGCCGCGGCGGGTGACCAGCCCATGGCGCTCGATCCACGCCAGCGCCGCGTCCACCGCTGCGTCCTGACCTGCGGCCACCTCGGCGCGCACCCACGGGTCCTCGGTCAGCGCCCACAGCACCGACACGCTCTTCGGCGCCGAGAACGTCGCGTCGAACCCCCGGGCGGACCTGTCTCCGTAGCCCCGGCCCAGCCGGCGTCCGTCGGATGGATGGCGAGCCTCCAGCAGGGCGCGCAGCTGCTCGGGCAGCACGGGCGCTCCGGAAGTCAGTCCGAGCGCCGGCAGCCCGGCGCCCCACCACCGGCCTGGCGGCTCGTTGGGGTCCAGGTAGTACTCCACTGGCCCCCGGCCCGGCCCGCCTCCGTGCTGCAGCTCGTCGGCAGCCAGGCCGGCGTAGTAGTCGAGCACCGCGCCGAGACGGTCCCCCGCCGCCTTGATCGTGACGACCCGGGCCACCATCAGGATCCCGCCCGAGCCTGTGCACTCGTTTGTTCCGAGAAGGCGTCGATGTCCCACTAGGCCGTTGAGCACCCCGAGATCTCGCGCACGGTCTTCGGAACGGGCAGTGACGGTCCCTGGCGGTCGGTTCTATCGGCGGCCGTGCGACTCAGCTCGGCAAACGCCCGGCGAGCTGAAGGGGGCGGCTCAAATCCGGCGATAGGTCACAGGCACGACGCTTCCAGATCCGGCATTCGGGACCGATGTGCCACATCCCTGCGGGAACGGGTAGGAGGGCAAATTCGGGGTCCCTCCCACCTCTGTTGACGGCGGGTGAGCCGGCCGGCGGCCGCTGCGGCTCGGCCATGCGGAGCGGTTGATTGCCTTGCCTGCGCCGGCCGCCGAGGGCGTCTGTCAGCGCCCGCTCGGATCTTCCTCCAGCAACCGCGTGAGAATGGCGCTAAGGGGACGAAGCTCCGGCGGGCCGTTCGACCAGACTCGCACCGTCTTTCCCTGGTACGTGAACACCTGGGCTTGGTCATCGGGACCGGCATGAGAGCCGTACGAGGACGAAAGATCGTGGAAGTCCACTTGGGAGAGAGCCGCTCGCAGCTCCTCCATGGTGGCAGGAGAGATCTCCGAGCGGACGGGCTCCGCGATGCCTCGGTCGTAGATGGCCACCCCATCCTCGGTGACCGTCACTCGTCGGGTCCCGGCGATACCGCCGTCGAGCATGAAGTCGATCAGCTCGCCGCTGTCGGAGCGCTGCGCGGTGGTGGTTGGTGCCACGGTGGGGATGGGAACGTGGCTGTCGGCCAGCAGGCGGGCGATGGCGAGCAGGGGGTCCTCGCCCAGCGGTGGGTCCTCGAGGGTCAAGCCGTAGACCTCAAAGGGTCCGCCAGGACCAGCCACCCACAGCTCGCGCCTCCGGGGGTCGTTCTCGACTTCCTCGGAGAAATAGAAGAACGGGTCGGAGGCCCGGGAGCCGGGGAGCCGCAGGTCTTCGTAGTACGCCCGCGGCTGTGAGGCCTGTTGCAGGACGAAGACTGGTAGCCCCGACCCGTCGACCCACACGCATTCCGCAGGTAGATCAACCTCCGGGGTCTCGGGGACGATGCCGGGGAAGACGGTACGGGCTTCGGCAACTGAAAGGAGCCCGCAGAGCTCCTCGGAGCTCATGTCGGTGTTCGGCTGCTGCAGATCCGGATCGGAGGGGTCGAGGCCTCGCAAACACTGCACGTCGTTGCGATGGAACCCAATGGACATTCCCAGATCGTTGACTCCCGCCGGGGCGGCGCGAAGAGTGACGAGGAGCTCTCCGCCAGGGCTGTCGCCGGCGGCGTCAGACCCACGGAGGCGGGCCGTCACCACCAGCGTCGCGTTGAACCCGTCCAGGGTCTTGCCGAACACCGCGCGGGTCATGGGGTGCGCTCTCGAGCAGCCGTCGATGACCCAGGTCCAGCCCATCGTCTGCGCCGCTTGGCGGTACGCCTCCACGGTGTCGCCCGGCTCGCTCGCCATGTCGAAGCTGAGCTCGACCACACTGAGGGTTCGCCCCTGGTCGAAGGGCAGGTCTTGGGCCGGCTGTTCCGTTTGCTCCCGCAGCTCGGTGCCGGGCGCCCGGAAAGTGACAATGGGATCATTGCGCATGGCTTCCACTTCCCGCCGACCGGATTCCAGCGTCTTGGGCCTTATCGCTATGGCGATGAGGATGACGAAAAGGAGGAGGGCGAGGGGCACGAGGACAACGGCCCAGCGGTATCGCCAGGGCTGGACGAAGTCGTCGTTGCCATCCTCACTGTGCGAGCGACGAGGCCAGCGTTTGCTCATGGCGCCGTGCCACCTCCGGCCGGGACGATCCGCAGTTCCGACCATTCCGGTTGCCACGGGGATGCGAAGTCCGACGTGTCGGCACCCCGACTCTCCCGACGCGCTCGGACGCCGGGCAGCACGCCGAGGCTGTCGACGAATATCGCTGGCATGGTGATCACCGGTCTTCGTTGCGGCCGCAGCCGCAGCCGCCACCGCGGCCGCTGCTCTCGGCGTCGGTAGAACTCAGGTCTGGTGCACAGTCCCGCTGGCACACCCTCGCTCACCGTCTCGTGGTCGGCGGACGGCTCCGGCGCCGCCCACCGCATCAGACTCCGCCACCGGCCCGGAAGTTCCCTGCCCATCGCGATCTTTCCGGCTCGCTGGCGTGGCACCCCGTTTGGGGTCAGATGCCGCCACGTGAGCTCTTCATCGGCTGCTGCCTTGGGGACCTCGCTCCTCCGTTCGCGCCTCAGTGACCGTGGGTCCTACCGACCAAGAGCGCCAGCGTCATGGACACCGTAGGGGCAACAATGGGTCGATGGTGCTCGCTGAGACGCCTGTCCTCTTCGATCCGGGTGAGCTGTTCGTTGGCTTCCTCATCCTCTTGGCGCTGTTCGCCGCTGCTTGCATCGCCGTGGTGGGCGGTGGGGTCCTGGCGTTTCGGGCGGGGCGAGGATCGCGCGGGGACCTCTGGCCGTGGCTTGTACTGGCCGTGCTCGGGTTGCTTACCGCGCTCGCCATGGTCCCCCATGTCCTGGAAGGGCGTGTCGTGCCGCCCTTCGCCTTCGTCTCGGCCACGCTGGCCGCCCACGTGATGCTGTATCTGGGGGGCAGGGCCACCTCGAAGCGGCGGCGCGATGGAGGCCGATAGGGCGAACCGGTGCTGACAGGCCCGGCTCAGGTGACGGCCCGCTGCCGAGCGGTCCGGGTTGACCTGACCAGCTCTACCCACCCGCCGAACTCGATGGCGACGGGGTTGGCCGGCGCTGGCACCGGGGGCCCGTAGACGAGCGGCGCCGGGCGTTCGGCTGGCACCCAAGTCCCGGCGAGGCGGTCCCACACCGTGAAGAACGGCCCCAGGTTGACCACGCCGCTGTCCCGCCCGTGATGGTGTCGGTGGGCGTCCGGGGTCATGACCACAGCGGCGAACCAGCGCGGGAAGCGGATGGGCAGGCTGGTGTGCTCGAGCACCTGCCAGCAGTTGGACACCGCCGCGCAGACGAACACGACAGGGAGGTCGAACCCGGCCAAGGCGAGCAGGGGGTGGTGGACCAGGCCGTGGAAGGGCATCCATGACTGGCGCAGGCCCAGCGTGGCGTCGTAGTCGGCGCCAGAGTGGTGAGGTTGGTGGGCGGCCCAACCGATACGGGTGCGGTGGCCGATCACGTGGTACACCCAGCCGGACAAGTCCCAGGCGACGAACGTGGCCAAGAAGCCAAGCACGGGATTGGCCTGCCAGAAGTGTGCGGCGGCGTCCCAGTGTCCCGTGGCGACCAGATCCCAGAGGGAGCGGAACACGGCGGTGTAGAACAGCCCGACGACGAGGGCGCCGGCGGCCATGGTCGCCGCCGTGGCCGCCGAGGTCAACACCGCACGCCGGGCTGCGCCTGGACGCCGGGCAAGCCACGCCACCTCGGCTGCTACCAGCGCCAGCGCCACGGCGTAGGGGGCGTTGACGGCCAAGGCATAAGGCGACACCGCCTCGAGGACTCCGTCCGGCAGGAGCCGCTCGAACACGCCGAACACGCTCACGCGTCACCGTTCCGGCGACTGCTCCAGCATTCGGACGACAGTAACGCCTAGCCGCGGGGTCGGCTGGTCGGCGCGGCATCGGCAGTTGCCGAAGTAGGAGCTGATCGTCAGCTCCCTACGCCGACGGGCCTGGACCGCAAGATAGTGCTACGGGACGCGCGCCAAGAGAGTTGGGGGTGAACGGCCGCGTGCCCTCCACGCCTGTCCGCCGACTACCAAAGAGCTTCGGGCGCCACCGCCATCTTCCAGCGCGCCAGGACTGACCCACGCCGACGTGCCGTTCTTCAGCGCCGACCGCACTGACGCTGAATCCGTAGCCGCCAACGCGGCCGGCCATCCGATCGTCCGATCGGCGTGACGTCAGGGCTGGGAGCCGGGCGGGCCTCCGCTGGCGCTGCCAGACTGGAGATGGTGCCGGGCTGGCTCGATGACTGGCTAGAGAAGACCCGGCTCACGCATGCTGGGCCCGCTCGATATCGGCCGACGATCCGCGTAAAGAACGTGATCGCCGCCTTCGGTGCCTCTGCAGTGGCCGCAACAGCCCACGCTTTCGGCGAGACTACCGAAGGCCCGGTGCGGATCTTCGCCGCGGCTGTCGAATTCGTCGTATTGGCGGCGCTGGCAGTGGGCATGGCCCAAGCGGCCAGGGACCACGGACGGCGATCGTGGGAAGCACGCGAGATGGCGTTTTCCGGCACCGGGAAGGCCTGGCTAGCAGCCATCGCCGTCGCAGTCCTCGCCGTTCTGGCACCCCTCTCGCTCCTGCTGCGATGAGTGCCGAAGTGCGGATCGGCGGCCGGCATCCCCGATGTCATCCCTGAGCCGCTGCGGGGGCCGAACCTTTCTTCGCGCTGGCCTTCGCACCGGCGAGCCGGCAGTCGGTGCGGCTGACGAGTTCCTGTTGACGGACCCTTATGGCCGGGCCACAGTCGAAGTGCGGCTGGAAGAAGGGATGGTCAGTCATGCGAAACCCTGTTCGCAAAGTTCGTGACGACCAGTTGCGCGAGGCGCAAGGTACGCCAGGATTGACCCGACGGGTCGCGTTCGAGGCAGATGGCCACTGGTTCGGGCACGTGGAAGCGTCGCCCGAGACGATGTCTGGGTGGCATCACCACGGCGACAACGTCACCATCGGCTACGTCCTCAAGGGAAAGGTGACGCTGGAATTCGGTGCGGGTGGCCGCGGGCACGTCGAGGTCAACGAGGGCGAATACTTCGAGGTACCGAAGCACCTGGTACACCGCGAAGGCAACATGTCGACCGAGACTGGCGAGATCATCTTGGGGCGCGTCGGCGAAGGGCCGGCGGTCTTTCCCGTTGATGGTCCTGATCCAGCTTGAGGGGCGGACACGAAGCATCCAAACCCCAATCCGACCCGTCCCGACGTGCCGATCATCGGCGGCGGCCGTGCTTGATAACGCCGAACTCCGTTGTTCGGTGCGGGGGTCGGCCAGTCAGTCCAGGAGCGGAACGGGACGGGGACGGGCCGGGCCCCACACACTGACCCGCGGCCCATGGCGCCTCGTGCTGCTGGCTGCAGTCCTGTTCCGTCTGTGTTCCGTCAGAGGGCGGAACACCCCGGTTAGGGGCGGTCACTGGCGGTCAGACGTTTCCGCTGGTCAGCGGCCACTTTCGCCGATTCGTCGAGGTCAGGGAATTGCCCCCGGCAGAACTACGACATCTGATCGGACGGCTGTACTTGGGGTGGTCAGTCGGGCGACACTGGCTGTTGCCACAGCCGGAGGCATCGGTCGACAGATAGAAGCGCCACGGAGTCGGAACGCGCGACCTGAGGGGCCGCTGACCTAGGGGACGGGGGTGGGCGGGCCGCTCGTCTGGCCCTGTCCCGCCTGCGCGGGCGCCGAGGAACCGGCGCAATCGGGTCCGGCTAGACGACGGATGGGCGTTCGAGGTCGAAGATGTCGATCTGGCGTTGTTCGAAGAGCTTCTCCAGCGCCTCAGACCCGTTCGACTCGGCGACGGTTCGCTCCTCGTCCGAGATCGGAAGCGCCAAGAGCCAGGCGATGGTGCGGTCGTCGATGTGCAGCGTCTGAAGCTCGTCCTCCCAAGGGAATGGAGGAAGGAAAAGGAAGTGCTTCATGGTCGTCGACGGCGCGTAGAGGGACAGAACGTCGGGGTATATCGCACCCGGATAGCAGAACCATCCAGAGCTTATTACGTTGAACGCAGCAGTAGCCAAGGCGTTGTCGTGCCCCTGGAAGTTGCTGCCACACGCACCCACCATTTCCAGCCGGGTGTGGTACTCCTCGTCGCCGTAGTAGAGCGGCCAGTCCGAAAGTCCAACAGTGGAGTAGGCGGTCACGCCCTCTTCTGGGCCGTCCTCGCACGACAAGATGTCGATGCTGTTGTGGCGGTCGTCGTCCCAGAATCGAGTAACGATAGGCCTGCCGCCAAAAGCAGCAACGGCTGTCTTCGCCACCACCTTCCTCCGTGCAGACACGTCGGCCATCATTGATCGGACGGCAGCCCTCAGGAATGCGCCGCGGCAGCCGAGACCGAGAGCGTCGGTGGGCTGGCCAGCGTCTGGTAGACGACGCAGTAGCGCTCCGTGAGACGCTTGAGCGTCTCCAGCTGCTCCTCACTGGCGTCGGAGTCGAGGTCGAAGCGGAGCCGGATGGCGCTGAAGCCGACGGGCACCTCCTTGCTCACCGCCAGCGTGCCCCTGAAGTCGAGGTCGCCCTCAGCACGAACCGCGCCTGCCCTGACGGGGATGTCCAGCGAGGTGGCGACGGCGCGCAGTGTCACCCCTGCGCAGGCGACCAGAGCTTGCAGGAGCATGTCGCCGGAGCACACCGACAGGCCGTCACCACCGGTGGCCGGGTGCAGGCCGGCCTCGGCCATGGCGGCGCCGGTGGCGACCGAGCAGCTGACCTCCTCACCCAGGGTTCCCGTGGCCCGGAGGGTGATCCGGGCGGAGTCCGGCTCGTCACGGTAACGGTCCTTGAGCGGCTGCTGAGCAGCCCGCAGATCCTCGCGGTCCATCATCTTCCTCCCTTGGCCTACCCGGCTTGGCTGGCCACCTTCTCGAGCAGGGGCACCGCTTGCGACGGAGACGGGAGGCCGGCCATCTCGGCCGCGATCCGAGTCGCCGCCAGGCGGTACGACTCCTCCTCGAGGACGCGGCGGGCGGCTTCTGACAGCCCTTCGACCGCGGCCTCCCCGTCCTCCAGGGTGATCCCGGCTCCGGCCGCCGCAACTCGCCGAGCGTTGTGGGGTTGGTCGGCGAAGAGCGGCATGACGACCATGGGGACGCCAGAGGCCAGACCGAGCAGCGTCGTACCGAACCCGCCGTGACCGACCATCGCCGTGGCGTGGGGCATCACCGCCTCCTGTGGCCACCACCGTTCGACGTGGACGTTGGCTGGCGTGGGTGCGATCACGTCGGGGTCACCGGCGTCGCCGACGGTGAGCAGCACCCGGACCGGCAGGTCGGCAAGTGCGGCCACGGCCGCACGGTAGAGGCCCGGGAACAGGCCGAGGCGACCGGCGACCGACCCGAAGGTGACGTACAGCAGCGGGTCCGGAGAGTCCGGCCACCAGTCGGGCAGGGGCTCGCCGCCGGTGCCGCTCGGGTAGCGAAATCGGCGCACGTCGGCATCCGGCGCGGCGGGATCGTCGAGGGACTCGGGCACCAAGGTGAGCCGGAGAGTGGAACGAAGCCCCTCGAGGCCGGGATCGGCGCCCAGCTCGCCAAGGGGTTCCTCGAGCAGCGACAGAGCGAGCTGGTCGAAGAAGGCCAGGCCTACGGCGACCTGCACGTGGGGGATGCCCGCGTTCGTGGCGACGATGTAGGAGGAGAGCTCCGATGTCTCCCGCAGGATCAGGTCCGGTCGCCACTCGCGGACCACCGCCTCCATCCCCGGTAGCGCGGCCCGCGAGTCGATCCGGCCGAACACCTCCCTGACGACGATGACGTTGCCCTCGTCGTTGGAGACACCGGAGAGGGAAGCGAAGACGGCCTCCAGCTCCTCGGGGGGAGCGTCGGCAAAGGGTCGGTGGACCAAGCCGGCTCGCTCCACCGCTGCAGCGAACGATTCCGGGGCGGCGACGACGACGTCGTGGCCGGCGGCTCGGACGGCATCGGCGAAGGGCACCAGCGGACCGAAGTGGCCCGCGCCCGCTGTCGTCGCCACCAGGACCCGCATCACCCTCCCGGCGCGGACGTTACTCAGGTCCTCAGGGCTCGACCGTGCCGCCCCGGGCGGGCGGCACCCGCCACGAGGGCTCGTGACAGAGCGCACCTGTCGCCCGCCGGGCACTACCGTTCGCCAGCCATGGCCACCGGGACGGGAGAGGGCCTCGCTGACCTGCTGAGGACGCGGGCGGCGGAGCAAGGGACCTCCGTCGCCCTCGGCGTGCAGGGAGGGCCTTCGCTCAGCTTCGGGGAGTGGGAGCGTCGCGCCGACGCAATGGCAGCAGGGCTGTCGACGTGGGGCGTGGGGCCCGGGGCCCGGGTGGTGCTCGTGTTCGACCGGCGGCGATGGGCCGATCTGGCGGTGGCCTACGCCGCCGTGCTCCGGAGGGGTGGCGTCGCTGTGCTCCTGCCGCCAGGTTGGGCAGCGCCGGCGCCGGCCGGCGTGGTGGCGGACTGCGGGGCGGTGGTCGTGGTCGGTCCCCCGGACCTGGTGGGGCCAGGTACCGCGGGTTCGGCACGGGTGGCAGCGCCGGCCGACCTGGAGCACGGGGGTCAGGCGCAGGAGCGCCGGCAGCCGGGCGGCCCCGTCCCTCCGCGACCCGACGATCTGGCCGAGCTGGTGTACGCCTCCGGCCCCCTGCGTGGGCTGCGAGCAGTGGGCCGGTCACATCGGGACATCGGCTCGGCCCTGGACCGGGCCGCCGGCGGTCGCGCTGGCCCCGGTGCGTTGGTCCATGCCTTCCCCGCCGGCAGCACCGCCGGAACCGATGCCCTGTGGTTCGCCTTGGTGGCCGGCGGGAGACGGGCTGTCACCGTGGTCTCCTTCGAGCCGGAGGCTTTCCGCACCGTTGTCGTCCGGGAGCACGCCAGCCACGTGGGGTTCAGCCCGTCGTTGGCGGCGATGTTCGTGCGATCGGTCAGTCCCGGCCAACACGACCTGTCATCGGTGAGCACGGTGGTGCTGGCCGAGGGCCGGGCCCGGCCGACGTTGCTGGCCGGCCTGGCCGCCGTCTTCCCATCGGCGTCCGTGGTCGACGCCGGCACGCTGCGCTCACCGTCGGGCAGCGCGGCGGTGGTCGCCGACGACGACGGGGTCCCGCCGCCGGAACCCGACCCCGCCGTGCAGGAGACGGTCGCCGCCATCTGGCGACGGGTCCTCGGTGGCGAGGAGGTCGTCGCCGGTGGCGACGTCTTCGAGCTGGGCGGTGACGAGCTGGCGGCCGTCCGGGTCAGGTCGTTGCTCGAGGACGCCTTCGGGGTGGCTCCCCCGCTGTCGACGATCTTGGACGCTCCCACCGTCGGCGAGCTGTCGTCAGCCGTCGATCGACTCCGGAAGGCGGCGGAGGGCGCGGGCGCCCCGGTGGCCCCGGTGGCGTTCTCCCAGGAGGGCATGCTGTGGCACGAGCAGTTCGCTCCGGGCTGCCAGAACCTCCCGGGTCTCGCCCGCCGCTATCGGGGTCCGCTGGATGTCGCGGCCCTCGGGCGCGCGCTCGACGAGATCACCCGTCGCCACGAGGCCCTTCGCACCACCTTCGAGCTGCGCGGCGGCCGCCCGGTGCAAGTCGTCCATGCCCATCGACCCCTCGACGTGCCCGTCCGCGACCTGACCGCTCTGGACCCGAGCCAGCGGGAGGCACACGTCAAGAGGCTTGTGGCCGAGGCCGGCCGGGCCCCGTTCGACCTGGTGACCGGGCCCATGTTCCAGGCGGCGCTGTACCGGCTCGGTGCCGAAGACCACGTCCTGATCCTGCGCACCCACCACAGCGTCTACGACGACTGGTCGGTCGGGGTGTTCCGGCGGGAGCTCTCCACCCTCTACGCCACCTTCCTCGACGGCGGCCAGCCGGCGCTGGAAGAGCTGCCGGTGAGCTTCACCGACTTCGCCCGGGCCCAGCGGCGCCGTCTCGCCGGGGTGGAAGGGGCCCGGCAGCTGTCGTACTGGAAGCGCCAGCTCGAAGGCGCGCCCCTGGCCCTCCAGCTCCCCATCGGCGATCCCGAGCGTCCGCCCGGCAGCCCCCAGCCCAGCGCCGCACCCGTGGCGATGGAGCTGTCGCCGGAGCTCCACGCCGGCGCCCGGGCCCTCGCCCGTCGACAGAAGGCCACCGTGTTCATGACCTTGCTGGCGGCGTTCCAGGTGCTGGTCCACCGATGGACCGGCCAGTCCGATCTGCTCCTGTCGTCGGTGGTGGCCAACCGCAACCGCCGCGAGCTCGAGGGTCTCATCGGCTGCTTCAGCAAGAAGATCCTGCTGCGGCTGACCGCATCGGCAGACCCGACGTTCTCGGAGGTGCTCGCCGGGGCGCGGGGGGCCCTCCTCGAGGCGCTGGCCAACCAGGACCTTCCCTTCGAGACGGTGCTGCAGGAGGTGCTGGGAAACCCAGCGGCCGAGCACGGCCTGGTCCCGTACCCGGTGGTGATGTTCCAGGGCGTGGCCCCCCAGCCAGGCGAGGTGGCGCTCCCCGGGCTGACCAGCAGCGGCTTGGACACGAGTGCCACCACCAGGCGCCTCCACTTCGCTGCCGGCGACGACGAAGGGTCGGCGGAGGGGCCGGTCCCGTGGGGAGCAGGCCTGTACTCGGGGACGTTCCTCATCCTGTCGGTGCTCGAGGAGGCCGGCGCGCTGTCGCTGGTGGCGCGCGGCGCCTTCCACCGTCCGGCGGTGGAGGGCCTCCTGGCGAGCTTCCGGGTGCTGTTGGCCGACGTCGTCGCCCATCCCGACCGACGTGTGTCCGAGCTCGACCTCCCGTGCCCGCCCGGGGTCGAGCGTCGGGCGGGGGCCGGCGACGTCGTCGATCTGCGGGGGTTCGCCGTGGACCTGGCCCGTGTCGAGACCGCCCTGGAAGGCTCTCCGGGGGTGCGGCGCCTGGCCCTCGCCGTTCGGGAGGTGGCGGGAGTGGAGCGCCTCGTCGCCTACGTCGTGCCCGACGGTGAGCCGCCGAGCCTCGCCGACCTCCGGGTGCGCCTGTGGCGCCGGCTCCCGGGCTACGCCTGGCCGGCGGCGATGGTGGTGGTGCCGGACCTGCCCAGGCTCCCGACGGGCGGAGTCGACCGAGCGGCGCTGCCGGCACCCGATGGCGTGCCGGCGGTGCCCGGCCCGGCGGAGGAGACCGTGCTGGCGGATGCCTGGGCCGAGGCTCTCGGGGTGGAGCGGTTGACCCCGGAAGCGAACTACTGGCAGTCGTTCTCGTTCCTGGAGGCGGCCGCTGGGCTGACACGGGCAGGGCTTCCGCTGCCACCCAGCCATATCGCGCGGAACCGCACCTTGCACGCGCTCTCCGTGGACCTGGCGGCGGGGCGCGCCTGACGAAGACGGAGCCGGCGCCGTAGCGGCGCTGTTGCCGCCGGCAACGTAGTCCTCTAAGTTCAGCCCACCTTGCCGGAACCTGACGACGAAGGCGCAACACCATGGGCCCGGCTGAATGTTCCGTCGGCACATGGCAAGCTTTGTGCATCTAGCTGCCTCCAGGATTACTGTGTGAGACGCCACACTGCCGGGTGGGTGGCGTCCTGCAGCCCACCGATGGCCCAGGAGACCTGTCGCGGCAAGGAGCGACAGGCGACGAACGGAAAGGACGGTCGTTGAGATGATCCGATTTCGACGTGCCCTCGGGGGCATCTCGGTACTGGCGCTGCTGCTCACGTTGACGACGCTGGCCAGCCCGGCCTCGGCCGAGCACGTCCAGTGCGGAGACGTGATCACCACTGACACGAGGCTCGACAGCGACCTCGGGCCCTGTCCGGGCCACGGCCTCATCGTTCGGGCCGACAACGTCACCCTCGACCTCAACGGTCACCGCATCTTCGCCGCCAACGGTCCCCAGGAGACGGTGGGCATCCTCCTGGGCAACGTCAGCGGCGTGACCGTGCGCAACGGCACCGTCGAGGGCTTCGACGCCGGCGTGGCCATCAACGGCGGTGGCGGCAACACCATCACGCACATCACCGCCCAGAACAACGTGAACGACTTCATGGAGCCGTTCGACCCTCTCGACCCGAACCTGACCCCCCAGCAGCTGCAGCAGGTGCTATGCGACTACGGCGACGGCATCACCGTGTTCGACTCCGACAACAACGTCATCGAGCACAACCTGGTGGTGGGCAACGGTCCCTACTCCGGGATCTCCCTGGTAGGCGACTCCGACGGGAACCTCGTCCGCCATAACAGGGTGCAGGACAACAACGTCCTCAACGGCCCGCCGGTCGACGAGGAGGGCAACCCCATCTTCGTGGACCTGCGGAGGTACCTCGACGAAGCGGAGACCATCCCCAACCCCAACTTCCGACGCCACGTCTCTGCCGACGCCGAGGGTGCCGGCCAGGGCGTCGCCGGTCTGGTTGACGAACGCCTGGGGGTCCCGGAGCTCCAGGTCCCGTTCGATGTCCTGCACCTCCTCGAAGAGCTGGAGGCTCACGAGGCCGAGCGGCACGACGATGACCGTGAAGACCAGGAACACCATCAGTAGGCTCGAGGCGACGCCGCTGCGGAGGCCTTTGCG
>JAHWKL010000042.1 GCA_019347915.1 Actinomycetota bacterium | reverse complement strand
GATGGGCGAGGCGGTGTTGAAGAAGTAGTCGACCGACGCGGTGAACGCCGGCTGGGTCCCACTGGAGCCGGCGTTGCCGACGAAGGGCCCGATGGCGCTCACCGCCAAGGCATGGGAGAAGCTGCCGGCGGTGGTCCACGCCGAGCCGTCGTACGAGTACGACATCGTCCACTGGCCACCCTGGCGGGCGACCCGCAAGTAGAGCGGGGAGCCGGACGGCACCGACACGTTGATCAACGCCGTCGACGAGCCGGCCACGGTCTTGGCCGCGAACGCCCGCAGGCTCTTGCCGTCGTGGAAGAAGTCGAAGCGCAGCCAGTCGTCGGCGTCTTGTTCGACCAGCACCCCTTGCATCTGGTACCTCGCCGAAGGCAGCGAGTCGAACCTCGCCTCCACCTCGAAGTCCTCGTCGGCGGCGGCCTGCATGGCCCGCAGTGACCGGTTGGTCTTCCAGGCGTCATGGGAGGTGCCCGCCGGAACCGACAGCTCCAGGTGCCCGTCGCCGACCTCGGTGCCGGTGATGGCCACCGTGCCGTCCCCCACCGGGTCGACCACCGTCCAGCGGGGATCGAGGGGGGTGCTGCTGAAGTCGTCGGAGACGAACGTCCCCGCCGCCGCCTCTACTCGGGGGGTGGCGAGGCCCGTGACCACGAGGGCGCCGACCAGCAGGGGCACCATCCCGTTTCGTACCCGTGGCCACGCCTTTCGGTGACGCATGTGCCGCTGTCCTCTCTTCGAACTCGGTACAACCGATTCCCCATCTAGACGGGGTGAAGTGAGTTCTGCAGCGACCGCTTCGCCCTCGAGAGCTCGGGAGCGTACTTGACTCTGGCGGCGACCTCTCGCACCAGCACGGCTCTGTTGCTGGTGGTCCATGAGATCAGGTGCTTGATGCAGCGCCGGCGCTCGTACCCGCTCACCGGAGCTCGTGATATGGCACGCCCGTACTCGACGAGGAGCCGCCACTTAGGGTAGCTGAATCGTCCGGCCCAGGCGGGATCAAACCATTCCTTGCGAGACCTTCCGCTCCGGTAACGGTGAACGGATCGGTCGGAGTGCTGTCGATGAAAGAAGAGATGATCTTGAACCTGGTGGAACCGGCCGCGCAAGGCCAGCTCCAGTATGAGCGTTCGGTCAGAACTCGTGTAGGCGCCGATGAGCCCGGTGGTCGCGAGCTGCCGGCGCCGCACGAGGCCGAAGGCCTCCAGGCAGGGAGAGGGGTTCAACATCACGTCGCGCGCCCGCTTGTTCGGAGATGGGTCGCCGGCGTAGGTCAGCGGGGGATGAACCGTCATGACCCCCCCGTTGTCGTCCACGTCGACGGCGCCGGTGTGACACAGCGACACATCAGGCCGCTCGTCGAGGACGCTCACACAGCGAGAGAGAAAGCCCGGCGCGTACGAGTCGTCATGCGCCGCCCACTTGAAGTACTGACCCCGACTGACGTGCACGAGGCGGTTGTAGTTCCAGGCGGCGCCGCGGTTCACATGGCTGCGCTGGTACCGCACCCGGCTGTCTCGCTGTGCGAACCAACGACAGATCTCGGGGGTGCTGTCGGTCGACCCGTTGTCGGAGATGATCAGCTCGAAGTCGGTGAAGTCCTGAGCCAGCAAGGAGCGGATCGCCTCTTCGAGAAAGCGCTCGCCGTTGTACACCGGAAGGCCAATGCTGACCTGGGGAGCCCGGCGATGCTCCGGATCTGCTCCGTGGTCCGCTCTTGCGACATCCGCCGACATCAGACACACAACACGTCTGGTCGAAGGTCCATGGTCGCCAGTTGGCGCTTGATCTCGTCCTGGTAGATGGGGTTCATCACCAGCACGGTGTCGGGCGGGCGGGACCGGAGCTCGTCGGGGGCGATGATCTGCTGGCCGGTGCCGGGGACGTAGGAGCCGTGCTTGCGGGGGTTGAGGTCGACCACGGCGTCGATGCCGGCGGTCATGCCGGTGGCGTTCAAGAAGGTGACACCCTTGGCGCCGGCGCCCCAGAGAACCACCCCGCCTTGGTGCGAGCGCCGTTCGACGAGCTCGGTCCAATGTTCGACCGTGGCGTGGTAGCGGCGGGCGAGGGCGTCGACCTGGTCGACCACCTCGGCCACCGCCTCCCGGTCCGGTCGCGGGGAGCGGCGAGGCACCGTGGCAGGACGAGCCTCCATCGACAGGAACTGGCCGTCGAAGGAGCTACGGAGATCGACGACGTCGAAGCCGTGGCGCTCGAACAGCAGACGCAGCGTGGGCGGGCTGAAGTAGGAGACGTGCTGGTAGATGAAGTCCCACAGGCCCGAGGGCCCCAGCACGTAGCCGGCATGGGGCACCTCGAAGTACACCGGCGTGCCCCGGCCGGCGACGGCCCGGCGCACCGTGTCGAGCATGGCCCCGGGGTCGTCCACGTGCTCGAGCACGTGACGGCAGCACACGAGGTCGGCGGCCACGTCGGCGAACGCTTCGGAGTAGTAGTCACGCACGAAGGTGATGCGCGCCGCGGCGTCGTGGCCGTCGACCTGGCCGTCGTAGGTCGGGTCGAAGCCGAAGCCCCGGTTCCCGCCCTCCTCGCACAGCAGGGCCAGGAACTCTCCCTTGCCGCTGCCGATCTCGGCCACCACCTTGCCCCGCAGGTCGTAGGTGTCGACCAGGCGCCGGGCCAGCGCCGCGGCGTAGGCGGAGAACGCCGGCGAGAAGTGCTGCGAGTTCTCGTAGGCGGCGTCGTACTCGACCAGCGCCGGCTTGAAGGCGAGGTTGCGGATCATCCCGCACGAACGACAGACCCCCAGGTCGAGATCCCCCCGGGGTGCGCCGAGCGCATCTTGGCGGGTGGGCCACAGCAGGGTGCACACCACCGGCACGGCGTCGATCCGCAGGAACGGCTCGAGCACGCCGTCGTGGCAGGCAGGGCAGGGAGAGCCGGGGTCGACCATGGTCACACCGCGACCAGTCGGGCGTCGACGCCGAGGGCGTCGAGGTCGCGCTGGATCTCGTCGACGTAGACCGGGTTCATGGCGATGACCATCTCGGGCCGGTACTCCCGGAGGAACTCCGGAGCCACGATGCGCTGCCCGGTGCCGGCCATGTACATGCCGTGCTTGAACGGGTTGATGTCGACGGCGTACTCGATGAGGTCGTCGGCCCCCAAGCCATTGAGGTAGGCGACGCCCTTGGACCCCGAGCCCCAGATCACCGCCTTGGCGCCGCCAGCCCTGAGGCGGTCGAGGTCGGCCTTCCACTCCCGGAGCTTGTCCGGGTAGGCGGAGCCGAAGTGGTCGACCGCCTCGCTGAGGGCCCCCAGGTCGTCCTCCAGGTCGAAGCGGGGCCCGTCCGGTTGCCCACTGCTCGGGCGGGCCTCGATCAACAGGTACTGGTCGTCGTAGTCCAGGGCAAGGTCGAGCACCTCGAAGCCGGTCGCCCGGAACAGCCGGGCCAGCGAGCCGGCGCTGAAGTACGAGCAGTGCTCGTAGTAGACGTCCCAGAAGGCGACCTCGCGCAGCACCCGCAACACGTCGGGGAGCTCGAACAACACGACCGTGTCGGTGCGCTCCCCGATGGCCCGGCGCACCGAGCGCATGAACTCGCCGACGGGCTGGATGTGCTCGAGGGTGTGGCGGCACACCACCGCGTCGGCCGCCAGGTGGGAGTAGCGCTCCGAGTAGAAGTCGGCGATCCACGTGATCCGGTCGGCGGAGCCCTCGGCCCGTTCGGCGTTGACACCGGGGTCGATGCCGGTGCCCCGACCCGCACCGTGCTCGACCATGAGGGTGAGGAACTCACCCTTGCCGCAACCGATCTCCAGCACGTCCTTGCCGTGCAGGTCGTACTTGTCGACCCAGCGCTTGGCCAGCCCGGCGGCGAAGTCGACGAAGCGTTGCGAGAAGGCCTGCGTCTCCTCGTAGCGCGAGGAGTACTCGGCCAGCGACGGGTCGAAGCGGGTGTTGGCCACGAACCCGCAGCCCCGGCAGAACGACAGGCGCATGGATCCCCGCTGGAAGCCCTCGGCCTCGGCCCGGTCGGCCAGGAGCAGGCAGCTGTTGGCGGGGATGCTGGCCTCCTCGTGGAAGACCTCCATCCCCGGCGCCCCGCAGGCCGGGCAGCGATCGGTGGCTGCGTTCACAGGATCGCCGGCGAGGGAACGGGCACGATGAAGCGACCACCAGTCCGGCGGTAGTCGTCCTGCTGGCGCAGGATCTCCTCGGCGAAGTTCCAGGCCAGCAGGAGCACGTAGTCGGGCTGTTCGTCGACCAGCGCGGCGGGGTGGCGGATGGGCAGGCGGGTACCGGGCATGTACTTGCCCTGCTTGTGGACGTTGCGGTCGACCACGAAGTCGACCAGGTCGGTGCCGATGCCCACGTAGTTGACCAGGGTGCTGCCCTTGGCCGCCGCCCCGTAGGCGGCGATGGTCGCCCCCTCGCCCTTGAGCCTCTCGAGCAGGGCCAGCAGGTCGGACCTGACCCGCTCGACCCTGGCGCCGAACGAGGCGTAGTGCTCGAAGCTGGTGAGGCCCTCGGCGGCCTCGGCCGCCAGGTGCTCCCGCACCGTGTCGCTCACTTCTTCGGTGGGGCCCACGTGCCAGCGCAGGGTTCCGCCGTGGAGGTCGGGGAAGTGCTCCACGTGGTTGAGATACAGCCCGTGGCGCCGGACGAGGGCGTCGACGGCGGTGCAGGAGAAGTAGCAGAAGTGCTCGTGGTAGATGGTGTCGAACTCGCAGTGGGCGATGAGGTCTCGCACCGAGGGGTTCTCGATGGTGATGACGCCGTCGTCGGCCACGAGGATGGCCATTCCCTCGACGAAGCCATTGAGGTCGGGGACGTGCGCCATGACGTTGTTGGCGATGATCACGTCGGCCGGCCCCCGCTCGGCGCGGAGCCGCTGGGCCAGCTCGACGCCGAAGAACTCCCGCAGGGTGGGGATCCCGGCGGCCTCGGCGGCGTCAGCCTGGTCGGGCGCCGGGTCGATGCCCAGCACGGGGACCCCCCACTCGGCGAAGTTGCGCAGCAGGTAACCGTCGTTGCTGGCCAACTCGACGACCAGGCTGTCGCCGTCGAGGCTGCGGGCCTCGATCAGCCCGAGGGCGTGGTCGCGGGCATGGCGGAGCAGGTGGTCGGAGAATGACGAGAAGTACAGGTAGTTGTCCACGAAGAGCCGGTCGGGCGGCACCTCCTCGAGGATCTGCACCAGCGAGCAGTCGGGGCAGAACGCGACCTCGAGGGGGAACACGTCTTCGGGCTCGTCGAATCGCTCCTCGCTCACCAGCGCGTCAGCCAGCGGGGTCTTGCCCAGCGAGAGGAAGGGGCGCAGGCTCGAACGGCCGCAGGAGCGGCAGGCCGTGTCAGACATCGGCGCCGGCCAACTCGGGGGACCACCGCAGCGTCTCGTCGAGCAGACCACGGCTGGTCAGGTCCTGGATGTGGCGGATGCGCTGGAACCGGGCCCCGGTCAGGTCGGCCTCGGACAGGCCGTGACTGAGGTAGGCGTGGTAGAGCTCCTCGACTCCGCGGCGCACCGTCCACTGCGGGTCGAAGCCGGGCAGCACGCTGGCGATCTTCTCGCAGCTCACCCGGTAGTTGCGCTTGTCGGGGCCAGCGCCTTCGGCGACCACCACGGTGGAGCCGGGCACGACGTCGTAGACGATGGCCGCCACCTCCCGGATGCGGTAGTTCTCGGCGGTGAGCCCGACGTTGAAGGCCTCGAGGTGGACCAGGTCACGGGGCGCCTCGATCACCGCCAGGGCGGCCCTGCCAATGTCCTCGATGTGCACCAGGGGCCGCCACGGGGACCCGTCGCTCTTGAGCAACACCTGGCCGGTGGTGAAGGCGAAGCCGGTCAGGTTGTTGACCACCAGGTCGCCCCGGAGCCGCGACGACATGCCGTAGGCGGTGCCGTTGCGCAGGAACGTGGGGCTGAATGAGTCGTCGGCCAGCTCGGCGATGTCGCGCTCGGCCAGCACCTTGGACCGCCCGTACGGGGTGACCGGGTGGAACTCGGCGTGCTCGTCGATGGGCTCGTCGCCGTGCGCCCCGTAGAGGCTGCACGACGAGGAGAACACGAACCGGGAGACGCCGGCGGCCTTGGCCGCCTCTGCCACTCGCACCGCCCCTTTGTGGTTGATGTCGTAGGTGGTCTCCGGGCGCAGGTCGCCGAGCGGGTCGTTGGAGATGCCCGCCAGGTGCACCACCGCGTCGAACCCGGCCAGGTGCTCAGGCTCGACGTCGCGGATGTCGAGCCGCCGGGCCGGGATCTCCGCCACGTCGGGGCCGAGGGTGCAGTCGGCGAACAGGTAGCTGTCGAGGCCGGCCACCTCGTGGCCGGCCGAGATCAGGAGGGGGACGAGGGAGCAGCCGATGTAGCCGTTGTGACCGGTGACCAGTACGCGCATGTCAGCTCCAGACCTTCCAGGGGGCGTGGCCGCCCTCCCACAGTTCGTCGAGTAGCTTCCGGTCGCGCAGCGTGTCCATGCACTGCCAGAAGGAGTGGTGGCGGTAGGCCATGAGCTCGCCGTCCTTGGCCAGGCGCTCGAGGGGCTCGCGTTCCCACTGTGTGTCGTCGCCTTCGATGTAGTCGAAAACCTCGGGCTCGAGCACGAAGAAGGCGCCGTTGATCCAGCCTTCGCCCACCTGCGGCTTCTCCGAGAACTCCGAGATCCGGTCTCCGTCGAGCTCCAGGTGGCCGAAGCGGGCCGGCGGGCGCACCGCGGTCATCGTGGCCAGCCGGCCGTGGGCGCGGTGGAACGCCAGCAGGGCGTGGAGGTCGACGTTGGAGACGCCGTCGCCCCAGGTGAGCATGAACGTCTCGGCGCCCAGCCGGTCGGCCAGACGCTTGATGCGCCCGCCGGTCGCGGTGGTTTGACCCGTGTCGACGAGCTCGACGGTCCAGTTGTCCTCCGTTCCCTGGTGCATCTCCACCGAGCCGTCCCGGGCCCGCACCGTGAGGTCGCTGGCCAGCGCGGCATAGTCGACCATCCACCGCTTGATGCACTCGCCCTTGTAGCCGAGAGCGATCACGAAGTCCTCGAAGCCGGCGGCAGCGTAGTACTTCATGATGTGCCACAAGATCGGCTGGTTGCCGATCTCCACCATGGGCTTGGGCTTGAGCACGGTCTCCTCGGCCAGTCGGCTTCCGACCCCTCCGGCCAGCAGCGCCACCTTCATGAGGCTTGCACCTCCACTACGGTCTGCCGCTCTTGCGGCGCCGGCGGCGTGAGGTCGATGACCACGGTGTCCTCCTTCTCTGCCCGGCCCAGGAGCCGGTCGTAGACTGCGACGTAGGCCCGTGCCTGGTGTTGCCAGGCCAGGTCGTGCTCCACCCGGAAGCGCCCGATCCGGCCCATGACCTCGGCCGTGGCCGGGGTGTCGAGCAGGTCCGAGACGGCACGGGCGTAGGCGACGATGTCGTTGGGCTCGACGTAGACGGCCGAGCGCTGGGCCGATACCCGAGTCTCGGTCAGGTCGTAGGCCACGCCGGGCAACGAGAACGCCATGTACTCCATGGTCTTGTTCATGGTCGAGACGTCGTTGAGGGGGTTCTTGGGATCGGGAGAGAGACCGATGTCGGCGGTCGAGAGGTAGTCCCGGATCATCTCGTCGTCAGCCCGCCCGGTGAAGGTGACCCAGTCGTCGAGATCGAGCTCGGTGGCCAGCTCCCGCAGGCTCTTCAGGCAGTCGCCGAAGCCGAGCAGGGCGAAGTGGCAGTCGGTGCGACCGAGCTCGTACACGAAGATGTGGAGAGAGCGCAGGAGGAGGTCGACGCCGTCCTGGGGCCCCATCACGCCGAGGTAGCAGCACAGGTGCTCCCTGCCCGCCTTGAGCTCGGGCCGGGGAGTCCCCCGACGCATCCGCTCGGGGTCGGGCCCACTGCGGACCACGGTGACCGAGTCGGGGGACTTCCGGCCTCTGGCGAGGGCCACTCGACGGTAGGACTCGTTGGTGACGATGACGTGGTCGGCCACGGCGTAGGTGCACCGCTCCAGCCAACGGACGCCGGCCAGGAGCGGCCCCCGGTCGCGGGCGAACCTCGACTGGTAGACCTCCGGGCACAGGTCGTGCTGGTCGAACACGAACGGGACGCCGAGGGCCTTGAACGGGAGGGCCAGGGCGAAGTAGGTATCGGGAGGGTTGCAGGCCTGGATGACGTCGAAGCGGTCTCGCACCGCCACCCTCAGCGCCAGCAGGAACGAGCGCAGCCAGCAGTAGGCGAACTCGCGGACGTAGCTGAGGGCCCCCTCGGTGGGCGGTACCGGCGGGTACGTGTGGATGCGGACGCCTTCGAGCTCCTGGTACACCGGCCCGCCGTCGGCCCGAGGACAGATCACCGAGACCCCGTAGCCGGCGGCGACGAGGGAGCGGCACTCCAGCCACACCCTGCGATCGAGGGGCACCGGGAGGTTCTGGACGATGATCAGCACGCGCGGGGCGCCATGGCGACGTCGCCACGGTCCCCGGCGCCGTCCGGAGCCGATCGTGGCCCTCACTGGCCGACTTCGAATGCGACCACGGCCGGTTGGGCGGGCGCTTCTGGCTCCTGCAGGGAACGGCGACTCGCCGCCCGCGCCGGCAGCACTCGCAGCGCCCGGCCGAGCACGGCTTGGACGGTGGCCAGGAGCACGGCGAGATCCAGCCCGACCGACCAGTTCTCGGCATAGAAGAGGTCCAGGCGGCGGTAGGCGGAGAACGAGGCGTTGTCACGGGCCTCCACCTGCCAGAGCCCGGAGACGCCGGGGAGCACCTGGTGCCGGCCCAGCAGGTCGTCGTCGAACCGGGCCACCTCGTCAGGCAGAGCAGGCCGGGGCCCGACCATGCTCATGGTGCCGGCGAGCACGTTCAGCAACTGAGGGAGCTCATCGATGCTGGTGTCTCGCAGGAACCGCCCCACTCGGGTGACCCTGGGGTCGCGGTCGAGCTTGAAGAGCGGGCCGGACCGCTGGTTGAGGTGCCGTACCTCGTCGAGGCGTAGCTCGGCGTCGCGATGCATCGTCCGCAGCTTCAGGACGGTGAAGAGCCGGCCGTGGCGGCCCACCCGCTGCTGGCGGAACAGGATCGGTCCCGGCGAGGTGGCCTTGACGGCCATGGCGGCGATGGCCAGCACCGGCAGGGCCAGGACCAGCAGCACCGACGCGGCACTCAGGTCCAGTGCCCGCTTGGCTGCGAGCTGGGCTCTCGACAGGGCCATGGCCTCCAGGTAGAGCAGCGGCTCGTGGGCCATGGGCGCCATCCTCAGTCGGCGGTGATGGAAGCCGGTGAGCCCGCTGGAGAGGTGGACGTGGACGTTGGCTTGGTGAAGATCGCGCACCAGCCGGTTGAGCTGGTCCGAGGGGAGAGCACCGGCGGCGATGATCACCCCGGTTGCCCCGGTCCGGGCGACGACCCCGAGGGTGTCCTGCGTCTGTCCCAGCCAGCGAACATCGCTCACCTCGGCGTCAGGCGTCTCTGGGCGGTCCCCCACCACGCCGGCGGGGGCGAACCCCATCTCGGGATGATCCTGGAGCAGGGTGATCAGGTTGGCGGCGTCGTCACCGTTGGCCACAACCACCATGGGGCGGGAGAAGGCGCCCTGGGCCCGCTGGCCCCGAAGCCAGCGGGCGAACCAGCCTCGGAAGGTGGTGAGAAGTGCGAAGGCGAGAATCCCCCCAACCGCCAGGCGGACGGGCGCAAGCTCGCTCACCTGGAAGGCGTCGACCAGGAGAGCAGCCACCGACGACATGAAGGCCACCCGGCCCAGACGGACCACCTCGTAGGCCCGCACGCTGCTGACCCTGGCGAGGTAGAGGTGCTGAGAAGCGGCGGCGAGGAGGGTGACGGCGGTGACGGCGGTGACACCCAGGAGCACTGACGCGTCAGCGAGGCTGCGGTGGTCGGGCCCAGCCGCCAATGGCCAGCTGGCCAGCCAGGCCAGGGCGACAGCGACGGCGTCGAGTGCCACCAGTCGCCGCCGGAGGGTTGGCCCGCGGCCCATGGAGAGACGCAGGCGCCGATGGCCGACGGGCGCTGCGGTCCGCAGTGGTGAGGGGACCAGCTCCAGAGCGGCGGCCACTGAGGGGTGACCCTCGAAGCATGGTCCATCGAGCGCGGTCACACACCTCACCCCCGGTCGTGCGGCAACTGCCCGCCACCGCCCTTGGTTCGCATTCCCCCTGACCCTTGCCGCGTCAGACTGGTCGATGAATCTGAGCGGGTGCTGAAGACGGCCTGAACCCTGCCTGAAGCCTGTTCCGCCGCAGGTGTCGCGCCGCTTGACTAGCATCTCGGCGCACATCGCTCGCCGTTGGGAGTCCGTCAGGAGGCTTCATTTGCGAGGCCGAAACCGGTCCCTTCACCTGCAACGTACCGGGGCCACCATCGGCCCGGCATCTCCCGCTCGCCGCCTCGTCTGGCGAACAGTGGTCCTCCGTTGACAGCCCCGCGGGTCCTGGTGGTCGAAGACGACGCAAGTGTGCGCGAGGCGGTGGGCCAGGCCCTGGCCGAGGAACGCTACGAGGTGCGCTGCGAATCCGGAGGGTCGGCGGCGGACAAGGCGGTTGCGGCGTTCCGGCCGGACATCGTCCTGCTCGACGTCGCCCTCGGTGGCGACGTCGATGGTCTGCAGGTGGCCCGCCGGCTACGAGGCGCCAGCGACGTGCCCATACTGTTCGTCACTGGAGCCCAGAGCGTGCCGGATCGCTTGGCCGGCTTCGCCGCCGGCGGCGACGACTACCTCACCAAACCGTTCGCCATGGAGGAGCTACTCGCCCGGGTCAGGGCCATCATGCAGCGGACCGGCCGGGTGCCCCGGCGGGTCTGGAAGGTGAACGACATCGTGGTCGACGAGGATGCCCACACGGTGGCCGTGGGCGACGAGCTGGTCGACCTGACATCGATCGAGTTCAGCCTGCTCGTCACCTTCTGTCGCAACCCGGGGCGGGTCCTGGGCAAGGTGCACCTGCTGACTGAGGTGTGGGGGTTCGACCAGTACTCGCTCAACCTGGTCGAGGTCCACGTGAGTGCCCTGCGCCGCAAGCTGGAGGCCCACGCCCCGCGGGTGATCCATACGATCAGGAACGTCGGCTACGTGCTGCGACCGTGAGCGGCCGCTGGCCCTGTGGGGTCAGCTGGTAGGCGCCGCCGCTGGGAGGGAGAACGACACGCACAGGCCTGCGCTCAGGGTGTCGTCCACCCAGATGCTTCCCCCGTGGCGCTCCACGATCCGCTTGCAGATGGCGAGGCCCATGCCGTTCCCCGGGGATGCGGTCTGCGGGTCCAGGCGGCGGAACATCCGGAACATGTCCGCCCGGTCGTCGGGCGAGACGCCGATACCCGTGTCGGCGACAGAGAACACCTGGTCGTCACCGACCCGGCGAACAGAGACGTCGATCACGAGGTCGCACCCCGGCCTCCGGAACTTCAAGGCGTTGGAGAGCAGGTTCTGGAACAGACGGACCAACTGGGTTCGCTCGCCGGCGACCATCCCCAGTGGCTGCGTCGTGATCCGAGCTCTGGCGTCGGTGATCTCCGGCGCCAGGTGTTCCAGCGCCTCGGCGAGGACTTCCGTGCAGTCCACCACCTCTCGGTCCTCCCCGCCGTTGCCGGCCTGGCAGTAAGCGAGGATGCCGTCGATCATGCGGGCCATGGTCCCCACCCTGGCGAGAATGGCGGCCAAGTGGCGCTGGCTCTCCTCGCTGAGCTCGGTACCGCTGCGCCGGGCGAGCAGCTCGGCGCTCCCGGCCAGCGCCGCCAGCGGCGCCCGCAGGTCGTGGGCCGCGATGTAGGCGAACTCCGACAGGTCCTGGTTGGAGCGCTCCAGCTGCTCAGCCCACAGCTCCAGCTCGGCCAGAGCCACCCGCTGCGACTCGTTGCGGCTGGCGATGAGGCCCAGCACCCGCTCGGTGACGTCGGCGACGTCGTCGCTGTCGGCCCGGCTCCGGGGCCCGGTGGCACCGGGCTCGTCCGTACTCCTCACCCGGGGCGGCTCGTCGGCGCCGCTTCCCTCCGGCTGACGCCCTACGTGCGCCCCAGAACGCGCGTCACCCGCTGGCTGTTCGTGCCCTGTCGTGGACTCCCTGCGCATCTTGTCCCCCGCCGCCTTTCCGCCCTTCAGGTGGCCCCCGGTCAGTGCTTCGCCTTGCGTTCCCTGATCTCCTTCTTTTGTGCCGTGGGCGGTCCTCTGTGACCGTTTTGAGAGCATTCCGGGCGGGTTGTCCCGTTGACCAGGGACATCTGTCCCGAATCACCCGGGACATTCCGGCCGGCCTGCAGGTCGGGCTCCACGTTTGTGGGCCGCGCGCCGAGGGCAGGAGCAGGCACCGCTCGTTCGGCCCCAGGGAGCCCCACGGATGCAGGGCAACGACTCCACAACCTCGGCGCGTCCGCTGCGCGTGCTGACGTGGCACGTTCACGGCAACTACCTGTGGAACCTGTCCCACGTACCTCATGACATCTACCTGCCGGTGAAGCCGGGTGGTCCTCCGGGCTACGGCGGGCGCGCCGGTGCGTTCCCGTGGCCTGCGAACGTCCACGACGTGCCCGCCGGCGAGGTGGCCGAACTCGACGTCGACTGCGTGATCTTCCAGTCGCACCAGAACTGGGCGCACGACCAGTACGAGATCCTCTCGCCGGACCAGCGGGCCGGGCCTCGCATCTATCTCGAGCACGATCCCCCGCGGGATTCGCCCACCGACACGCCCCACCCGGTGGACGATCCCGAGGTCCTCGTCGTCCACGTCACCCACTTCAACCAGCTCATGTGGGACAACGGGCCGGTCCCGACCGTGGTCGTCGAGCACGGCGTGGTCCCGTTCGACCACCCGCCCTACACCGGCGAGCTCGAGCGCGGGATCGTCGTGGTGAACAACATGGGCCGGCGAGGTCGCCGGCTGGGTGCCGACGTCTTCCGCCGTGTCGCCCGAGACGTGCCACTCGACCTGGTGGGCATGAACTCCAGCGAGTGCGGTGGCCTGGGCGAGGTGCCGCCGCCAGAGCTGCCCCGGTTCGAGACCCGCTACCGCTTCATGTTCAATCCCATCCGCTACACCAGCCTGGGCCTGGCCGTGTGCGAGGCCATGATGCTCGGCATCCCCGTGGTCGGTCTGGCCACCACCGAGATGGCCGCAGTGGTCGAGAACGGGATCTCCGGCTGGGTGGACACCGATGTGGACCGCCTCATCGAGGTGATGCACCGGCTGCTCGCCGACCCGGAGGAGGCACGGCGCCTGGGCGCCGGCGCCCGCCGGGTGGCGCAGAAGCGATTTTCCATCGATCGCTTCGCCGGTGACTGGGACCTCGCCCTGCGACGGGCCACCGGCACGGTGGCAACCACTCCGGCCCCGGCCCTCCCCACCGCGACGAGAGCGTGAGCCCGTCGGGCTGGCGGCACGCTCGGCGCGGGACGCGTCGCTAGCGCCGGCGGCGCCACCACGACAGGTAGACGGCGACGGCGGTGGCGAGCATGGTCACCTTGGCCAGGAAGCCCTGGAGCGGAGTGGGGAACTTCTGCTCCTTCTGCCGGTGCCACAACCCGGGGCACACGAACTCCTCCACCGGCAGTCCCTGGCGCCTCACGAACTCGTTCAACGCCGCCTCCACCCGGTAGCCGCGAATCTCCTCCGGAGGCACCGCCTCGAACAGCCGGCGGCTGAGGGCACGTTGACCGGTGAGCACGGGGAGCAGGTGGAGGAACAGCGGGTTGAGGAGGCGGCCCCGATCGAACAGCCCGCACGACATCGCCGCCCCGTCGTCCACGGCCGCCACCAGGGCGTCGACGTGATCGCGACGGAGGCCCACGAGGTCGGCGTCGAGGAACACGACCAGCGCCTTGTCGGTGGCGCGCACCCCGGCGCGCATGGCCTCGCCCTTGCCCGGCGTGGCACAGAAGACGACTCGCGCACCATGCTCGGCCGCCACCCGGGCGGTGCCGTCGTCGGACCGGTTGTCGACGACGATCACCTCGTCGACCCGCTGCGCCTCCCGGGCGGCGTCGACCACGTCGCCGACCGTGAGCTCCTCGTTGTGAGCGGGAATGACGGCGGCGACCGACGCCGGCGTTCCCACGGGACGCTCCGCCGGGCCAGGTCCGTCGGAGGAGCCGGTCACGAGTGGAGTGTACGGCCGGGATTCTCGGCCTCTGGGCACGTCTATGGTGGTCCCGCATGGCGCACGGGGTGCCCGTCTGGTGACGGCGCTGCGGACCTGGGCGCTGCGGCACGCCATGGGCCGCCTGCGCATCACCGACGACATCGTCCGTCACCTCTCGACCTTCCAACGGCTGGGCGAGACCCTGGAGGTGCAGCTCCCCGGCGAGTTGCTGCCGGTGGGTGCCCGCACCGTGTTCCGCGCCGTGCGGACCCGAGCGGCGGCGCAGCTGGGCGTCGACTGGGTGTGGCCCCACTGGCTCGAACGCCAGCTCGACCCGCGCTCACCGGCGTTCACGCCGCGGGGGCACCTGCCGGTGCTCGCCAACGTGACCAACCGCAACTGGACGATGGTCGGCAACCTCGGCTCGTCGAGGGAGGCGATCGTCGATCCCCGGGGGCTGCTCACGCCGTGGTTCGACGGCTGGTCGCTCGACTGGTGGGTGGGGGCCGCTGACGGGTGGCACTTCCCGTCACGGGAGGCCTCGGTCGACCAGCGTCTCGTCGCGGGCCGCCCGGTGGTGGAGACGACGATGCCCGTCCCGGGCGGAGAGGCGGTCGAGCGCCTGTACGCCATCCGTGCCGAAGAGGAGCTCGTGGTCGTCGAGGTGACCAACCGCTCCCCGGCTCCCCTCACCCTCGCCCTGGCCGTGCGCCCCTACAACCCCGAGGGCCTGGCCGTGGTGGAACGGATCGGCGTGGCCGGCAACACGGTCACGGTGGATGGGCGTCCGGCCCTGCTGCTGCCGGGTCGGCCGGCGGGGCTGGCCGGCTCGACCTTCGAGCAGGGTGACGTGGTGAGGACCGTCGTCGCCGGCCGAGCCGGCAACGAGATCCCCGAGTCCCTCCGCTGCGAGGTGGGCCTGGCCCAGGCCGCCTTCGTTTTTCCCCTCGGGCAGGACGCCGTCCTGCGGGCCGCCGTCCCCCTGGTGCCGCCGACCCGTACCCGGCGGCGGGGGCTCACCCGCCGGCGGGTGAAGCGGGCGGTGCGCCTCAGCGCTCCGCTCCCCACCAGCGACACCGTGGTCGGCGGCTGGAGGAACCCGCTGGAACGGGGACTGCGACTCGAGCTGCCGCCGGGGTCGGTGGCCGACGCGGTGGAAGCCAACCGCGCCTTCCTCCTGCTGTTCCACGACGGTGACGAGGTCACGCCCGGTCCTTACACCTACCACCGGTTCTGGTTTCGTGACGCTGCCTATCTCCTCGCCGCCCTGGACCGTTACGGCTTCCACTCCGAGGCCACCCAGGTGCTGCGGTCGTACCCCCGTCGACAGCATCACGATGGCTTCTTCTTCAGCCAGCGTCAGGAATGGGACGCCAACGGCGCCGCACTGTGGGCCATCGCCGAGCACTGGCGACTGACCCGGGACGCCGACCTGGTCCGGGAGCTGGCGCCGGCAGTGGCCCGGGGAGTGCAGTGGATCGAGAGGAAGCGCCACTCGAAGCGCCGGCGCAAGGACCCCGCCCTCAACGGGCTCATGCCGGCGAGCATCTCGGCCGAGCACCTGGGCCCGTTCGACTACTACTACTGGGACAACTTCTGGTCACTGCGGGGCTTGATCGACGGGGCCGCGCTGCTGAGCGTGGCCGGCGACGAAGAGGCTGCGGCACAGGCGTTGCAGTGGGCGGAGGCGTTCCGGACCGACCTCGACACGTCCGTGGCCCTGGCGGTGGAGCGACTGGGCCTGGACGCTCCCATCATCCCCGCCGGCCCCCGCCGACGAGTCGACCCCGCCCTCATCGGGTCCCTGGTGGCCTGCTCCCCGTTGGGGTTGCTGCCGCCCGACGACCCGGCGATCCACGCCACGGCCGAGGCGGTCCGCCGGCGCTTCTGCTTCGGTCCGGCCTTCTTCCAGGGCATCAGCCACACCGGCTACGGCACGTACCTCACCCTTCAGCTCGCCTTCGTGGAGCTCGCTGCCGGCGATCCCCGGGCCCTGGAGCGTCTCCAGTGGATGGTCGAAGCGGCCATGCCCACGTTCACCTGGCCGGAGGCCATCCATCCCCGCCTCGGCGGCGGGTGCATGGGTGACGGGCACCACGGGTGGGCGGCGGCCGACTTCCTCTCCCTGGTGCGCAGCCTGCTGGTCCGGGAGGTCGAGGGCGGCCTGATCCTGTGCTCCATGCTCCCGGACGAGTGGCACGGCAAGGCGCTGGGGGTGCGCGATGCTCCCACCCATTCGGGCCTGCTGTCGTTCACGGTCGACGGCCAGGAGGGGCGGCGAGCACTGAGCTGGGACCTCGCACCCCACCCCGGCACCGGCCCGGTGCGGATCACCGCTCCCGGCCTCGACCCCACGTGGTCGTCGTCCGAGCCGTCAGGACGCGTGGTCCTGCCTCACGAGCGCGAGGCCGGCGGCTCGCCTGCCAGGCCGGTCCCACTCGAGTCGTAGCCCGACGTGGCCGGCGCCGGCGGTGTGGCTGACCTCGGCTGCACCTCGACGGGCTGGTCGGCGTAGGTCCAGTCCGGGCGCTTTCGGTATTGGCGCTCGTCGTAGACGGCCTGTCCGGACGCCAGATCGACGAGCTTGGGCAGGGGGACGGGCCGTGGCCGCGGGCACCGGCGCTGCTGCAGGTGCTCGGCGAACTCCTCGGGGAAGGACTGCAGGACGCTGGCCACGAGCTGCTGCTCCTCGACCGCCAGGTAGCAACGGTTGCCGTCGGTCACCTTCTGGATCCAACTGTGGATCTCCGACACGTCGTCATCGCTGCCGCCGCCGGCCTCGATGCGCATCAAGCGCTCGGTCATCTCCCCCGAGCCGAGCTTGCACGCCTGGCACTGCCCGCATGACTCGACGTAGAGGAAGCGGGAGAACAGGCGGGCCACCTCGACCATGCAGGCGGTGTCGTCGATCACGATGAACCCGCACGCGCCCATGCCGCTGCCCGCCGCCTGGAACGCCTCGTAGGTCAGCGCCACGCCGATCTGGTCGCCCCTGAGCACCGGGTTGGCGACACCGGAGAACACCGCCTTGACGGTGCGCCCGGGCGCCACCCCACCACCGACCTCGTCGATGACCCGGCTCAGCGGCGTCCCCAGCTCGACCTCGCCGACGTCGGGCGCCACCACGTCGCCGACGATCGTGCACACGACGTTCCCCGGAGAGTCCTCGTCGCCCATCGAGCGGTACCAGTCGGCTCCCCGGACCAGGATGTGGGGCACGTTCGAGAGCGTCTCCAGGTTGTTGACGAGCGTGGGATTGGACTCGTGGCGGTGATCGTGCCCCGGTGCCGACTCGGTCGCCGTCCAGCCCGTCTGCGGAGCGGTGGCGAACAGCCCGTGCTCGTAGGGTGGGAAGAGCCGGGGCATCGGTGCGTTGCCCTCCACCACCTCGAGCATCGCCTTCTCCTCCCCGTAGAGGTACTCGTCCGGGCCCTCCACGATGGTGACCTGGCACTCCGGGCAGATGCCGGCCTCCTGCATCTCCTGCACCGCTCGGGTCACCGCCTCGATCTCCTGCTCGAAGCGGGCCTTCAGGCAGATGAACGCCTCGGCGGCGCCGATGGCGAAGGAGGCGATGAAGAGCCCTTCGACGAGCTGGTAGGGGTTGGCCCGCACCAGGGCCCGGTCCTTGAACGTCCCCGGCTCGCCCTCGGCGCCGTTGCACACGGCGTAGCGATGGCTCCCCGGTTGCCCACGAACCCCGGACCACTTCCGGCCGGTGGAGAAGCCGCCACCGCCCCTGCCCCGTAACCCCGAGCGGGTGATCTCCTCGATCGTGCCCTCGGGGCCCAGCTCCACCGCCCGGGCCAGACCCAGGCCCCCGGTGTCGGTGGCCAGGTACTCGTCGAGCGAGCCGATGGGTGTGTCGGGAAGCAGGAAGCGTGGCACGACTCCTTCCTGCCCGGACCTCGCTCAGAAGCAACGGGCGATGGCCAAGGACCGGCGCCGGCGGCCTCGGCGGTAGCGTCCTCGGGTGGCCACCCCGAACGCGTCCTACTCGCTGCGCATCCGGGTTCGCCTGGAGAACGCCCCCGGGACGCTGGGGCGGGTGGCCACGGCCATCGGCGACGCCGGCGGCAGCATCGTGCGGGTCGACCTCCTCGAGGTGCCGGGGCCCACCATG
>JAHWKL010000041.1 GCA_019347915.1 Actinomycetota bacterium | reverse complement strand
GCTCGACCGCGTGGTCGAGGCCCTCATGCTCCCCGCGGGCCAGTAGACGGTCTCAGCAACGGCATCGGTGAGGGAAGGCGGCGGTGTGCCTCGGTCCTCGCCACCATGCCTCCCTCGGTGCTGCTAGCGGGGGATAGCAATATTGCTAGCGGGGGATAGCAGTACCGCGGAGGACTTGACGATCGTTCGGCCGCGAAGGCGCCCTCCCGGCCGGGGCGGCGTGCCTCCCTCTCCCTCATCGATGCCGTTCGCCGAACACTCCATCCGCGTCCCGCGGACGGTCCTCAGGCCCGCTCCGGGCTGGCCCGCCCGGGCAGCGGCTCCAGGTGCACCGGACTGGCGTGCAGCGCGCGCACGCGAACCTCGCGCCAGCTCAGGCCCTCCTTGACCAGCGCGGGCGAGCCCAGGGCCACCGCGGTGGCGACCTCGACGGCCTGCAGCACGATGCCGTAGGCCAGCGCGTCGGCCTGGCCCACGCCGTAGACACCGAGCACCAGCATGCACGCGAACTGGAATACGCCGACGTTGGACGGCGTGACGGGCAGGACGGCGGTCACGTTGACCGCGAAGAGCACGGCGGCGGCCGCCCCCAGGCCGGCGCCGGCCTCCTTCATGCCCTCGTAGCTCACCGGCGCGTCCAGCTCCGCTCCGGGCAGCAGCGGGTTGGCGACACCGGACAGGGCGGCCACGACGACGCCTTCCCGGGGACCGCCCCCGACCGTGTCGACGACCTCTCGCAAGGGTGTCCCCATGGCGAACTCGGCGACGCCGTGGCGACGGGTGTGGCCGGTGATGGTGCACACCACCGTCCCGGGCGATTCGGCGGTACCCACGCTCCGGTACCAGTCAGGCCCCTCGGCGAGGATGCCTGGCACGTTGGCCAGCGTCTCGGCGTTGTTCACCAGCGTGGGGGGCGCCGGCGTGGCGTTGTCGGGCCCGGCCATGGTGACATGGGCGGCCGAGAAGGGGTCGGCGCCGACGTCTTCCACCCCGTGGCGGAACGGCGGCGCGATGCGGGGGAACGGGGCCCGCCCGGCCACGACCTCGAGCAAGGCCGTCTCCTCGCCGTAGAGATAGGCGCTCGGCCCCTCGACCACGGCGAGCTCCACGCCGTCGGCCCAGCCGGCGTCTCGGACGGCGGCGATGGCCTCCCTGACACGATCCAGCTCCTCCTCGAACGACGCCTTCATGGCCACGGTGACCCGATCGGCGCCGATGGCCGTAGCGGCGACCAGGGCGCCCTCGAGGATCTTGTAGGGGTTGCGGCGCAGGATCATACGGTCCTTGAACGAACCGGGTTCTCCCTCGGCGGCGTTGATCACCACCGAAGGGGGCACCGTCGGAGAAAGGTTCTCGGCCACGGTGCGCCACTTCACGCCGGTCGGGAAGCCGGCGCCGCCACGGCCACGGAGGCCGGACGCCTCCACGTGGTCGATGATGTCGATCGGCCCGAGTCGCCGAGCTGCGTCCAGACCGCGCCCCCCACCCTGGCTGACGTACCGGTCGAGGCTGAGCACGGGTTCGGGGTCGAGGATGCGCGGCTCCACGGACTGGAGGCTACCGCTGGGCCACCGCCGGGGCACCGACGCCGATGGGACGACGGCGGATCGCCGAGACGTCGCCCGTCAGCGGCCAGTGGCCGAGAAGTGCATCCAGTCCTTGACCGATGACCAGCGGCCGCCCCATCCCCAGCCGATGGCGTCGAAGGCCTCCTCCACCACGCCGCCGGGCACGATCATCCCCGGGCGGACGTCGTCCCGGTCGACGTAGGTGGAGGCCAGCTCCGGAACCACCAGGCCGCCACGGACGTACGGGTTGTGGAACGGGTTGATGTCGACGGCGCGGCCGTAGGCGTGCTGCGACCACGACGAGCCGCCGGACACGGCGCGGCACACGAAGGCCCCGGTGTTGTTGCCGTCGCCCGTGGGGGGTACGTCGAGCTCGTCGGTCCGCGTGATCCGCATCTCCTCGATGGGGAAGCGGGCCTCGAACAGGCGTCGGAAGGCCTCGACGACCGCAGCGGCCACCTCGGCGTGGAGCAGCAGCTCCCCGGTGTGGGGACGCTCGTCGAACCCCCAGAACGACAGCCTGACGTGGCGGAGGTCCCCACGGCCCACCGGGCACCCCGGCTCCCAGGTGGATCGGGCGAAAACCTCGTCCGCCACCGGCTCGACGGTCGCCACGAAGGCCCCGCCCGGTGGCGGCGGTGCGATGTCGGGTGTGGCCAGGTGGCGGGGGTCGAGCTCGGGCGGCGTGGGCCGGACCTCGCCGAAGCCGTCCGGACGTAGCGGTAGAGGCCGCCGGCCGAGCCAATCCGGACGTGGTGCGCCGGCTGAGGCGCCCTCGTCCTCCACCGCTTCGTCAACCGGCGGCGGAGGGCGCTCGATCGACGGCGGAGGGGCCACAGGGCGAGGCGGTGGAGCGGCGGCGCTGCCCCCGCCGTGCCGGGAGAGGGACTCGCCGCCCCCGGTCCCACAGGCGGAAGCCACCAGGGCAGCGGCGACCAACGCCACTCGTGCTCGCATCCCGGTCGACCGTACCGGGCCTCGGTTTGGGAGAGGTGCACGTAGGGAACGTCCCGACCGCTCATGTCCGCTCCAGCCAGTCCGGATCGGCGGCAGAGAGCGCATCGCCGATGTCCGTCTGGTGGCAGCCGAGGCGCCGTAGCTACTCGATGAGCTCGTCCAGCCCCATGGGTGCCGGAGCCGTCCATTCCTCTTCTCCCTCGGGACTCGTGACCCGAGCGAGGTATCCGGACCCGCTACGACGTACCTGAATGGTCATAGCTGTTGGTCCTGAGAATAGTTGCGATAGTCCCGACGGAGTATCAGCCGCGTTCGATACGGCGCCGACGGCTCCACCTCGATGTGCACGCTCATGGTCGTCGCATGCTGGGGCGAGTCGGTGGGCGCTGCCGGGATCGAACCGACGACCCCCACGTTGTAAGCGTGGTGCTCTTCCGACTGAGCTAAGCGCCCCTGGGAGGTTACCTCCGGCCCGCTGCCGGCCCGGCCGTGACCATGCCGCAGGGGGCTACGGCCCCGGTGGAGCGCTCACTCGGCTGACGGTCAGACCCAGGCTGGCGAACGCCTCGAGGGGCCGGTGATAGCCCCGCTCGAGATGGTGCACCTCGTGCAGCAGCGACGGTCCTTCGGCGGCGGCGGCGGCGATGACGTATCCGAAGCCCCCGCGGATGTCGGGCACGGTGATCTCGGCGCCCCGGAGCGGCGAGGGACCGTGCACCACCGCGGAGTGCACGGCCGTGCTCTCGATGAAGCGGCAGTCGCGGCCTCCGAGACAGGCGTCGAACAGCTCGATCTCGGCGCCCATCTCCTTCAGAGCGGTGACGTAGGGGAACCGGTCCTCGTAGACGGTCTCGTGCACGACCGACATCCCTCGGCACTGGGTGAAGAGCACGACGAGGGGCGACTGCCAGTCGGTCATGAAGCCGGGATGGGTGTCGGTCTGGACCACCGCCGGTCGCAGCTCGTCGGCCGAGGCGGTGACCCAGTCGTCGGTGATCTCGAAGCGCGCCCCCATGCGGTGAAGCGTCGAGATGGCGGTGACCAGCCGACCCTGGTCGCAGCCGTGGACCCGCACCTCGCCCCTGGTGACCAGGCCGGCCACCAGGTAGCTGAACGCCTCGATCCGATCGCCGTGGAGCCGGTGGGCGGCGCCCTGGAGCCGGTCGACACCCTCGATGACGAAACGGCGGTCGGGGCGCAGTTCGATCCGGGCCCCCATGCGCTGGAGGAACAGCGCCAGCTCGATGACCTCGGGCTCGACCGCCGAGTTGTCGAGGATGGTCCGGCCCTCGGCCAGGACGGCGGTGAGCAACACGGTCTCGGTGGCGCCCACGCTGGGGAAGGGCAGACGGATGCGGGCGCCATGCAGGCGGGTGGCTTTCGCCTCGAGGCCGCCCGGGGTCATGTGGACCTCGACGCCCATGGCCTCCAGGTTGCGCACGTGGAAGTCGACCGGCCGGGCGCCGATGCGGTCACCGCCCACCAGGGGCACGAACGCCTCGCCCATGCGGTGGAGGAGCGGTCCCACGAGAAGGATGGGGATCCGGTTGAGCCCCCCGTAGGACACGGGAACCCGCCCGCTGGAGATCTCATGGGGCTCGACCACGACCGAGTCGCCCTCCACCGCCACGTGGCAGCCGAGGGAGCGGAGCATGCCGGCGGTGATCTCGATGTCACCGATGGCCGGGCAGTTCAGGATGGTGCTCGGCGAGGAACCCATCACCGCCGCCACCATGTGCTTGGTGACGGCGTTCTTCGAGCCGCGCACGGTGACGTCGCCTCGCAGGGGTCCGCCGGGCTCGATCCTCCAGGACGGCGCAGGCGCAGGTGTCATGAGCGGGCCAGTCTACGGGGACGCCCGAACCCGCCGGGAAGGCTCATGCCCGACCGGTGGGGACCGAGGCGGGTTGGCCCGAGGCCCGGGCCAGGGCCACCAGGGCACCGGCGGCCTCGTGCTGGAGCCCAGGGAGGGCGTCGGGCGGGAACCACGCCAGCTCGACGATCTCCGGCGAGTCGGCGTGGGCGCCCGACGGATCGCCGACCGGGCGGGCCCGGAAGACCACGTCGACCCTGCGGGGGCCGGGGTCGACGACCACCGCCGGCTCCCCCAGCAGCTCGATCTCGAGCGCCACCTCCTCCATCGCCTCCCGTCGGGCGCCGGCGGCCACATCCTCGCCCCGCTTCAGCAGGCCCCCCGGGAAGCCCCACGCATGGCGGTAGGAGTGGCGCACCAGGAGGAGCGCACCGTCGCCCCGCTCGATCACGCTGATGGCACCCACGGTGAACGCCGGATGGGTCTTGTGCACCACGAACAACCGGGCGCGCCGCGGGAGCCGCCGGTACAAGCGCAACGCCAGCCCGTACCCGCCTGCGGCCACGGCGCTGAGCGCCCTACTCGCCATGGTCCCCCTCGCCGGCGAGCGACAGCAGCTCGGCCAGCAGGGCGGGGGTGGCAGCCGCCACCGGCGTGCGCCGGGCGGCGTGGTCGAGCACGACCAGCTCCCGCCCCTCAGCATCGACGACGTCGACCCCTGCCTCCCGGCACACCAGCAGGGCGCCCAGGTAGTCCCACGGGCTGTGACCGCCCGGCGAGGAGTCGACGTACCCGTCGAAGCGGCCGGACGCCACGCAACACAGGTCGAGGGCGGCCGCGCCGAGGGACCGGAACTGCCCCCAGCCCCACGGGCGCGACGGACGACCCGAGAACCCGAGCAGCGCCCGGCCCAGCTCGTCACAACCGGAAGGTGCCACTGAGCGCTTCCCGCAGCGCGCCCCTCGCCCGCGCATCGCCTCGAAGCGCTCGCCCGAGGCCTGGTTGACGACCAGCGCCACCCGAGGGCCCTCGTGGTCGACGGCACAGAGGCTCGTGGCATACCAGGGCACGCCCCGGCTGGCGTTGGTCGAGCCGTCGACGGGATCCAGCACCACCACGACCTCTCGTTCCAGGTGATGGGCGCCGGACTCCTCGCTGAGCACCCCCAGGCCGGCGGACAGCAGGGGCTCAACGGCGACCTCGTCGGCCACGACGTCGATGACGTACTGGCCCGGGCGCCCGGTCGTCGGCCGCCAGTCGTCGACGCCGTCGAGGGCCGACCACACCGCGCCGGCGCTCGCCGACAACACCTCGAGCAGGTCCTCGTCGTTCACCCGCCGACCGTACCCGCCGAGCCGTCCGGCAGCCGCCCCGGCGCAGCCGGAAGGTACCCTCGCCGCCGTGGCCGTCATCGACGTCGCCGGGTACGTGGCCGAGCTCAAGGACCACGCCGTCGACCACACCTTCCACGTCCACGACGAGCGCCACTTCGTGGAGACCTACTCCCTGCGCCAGGCCTGGGAGGTCGACCTGCACCCCGAGGAGGGCTGCGAGGGCCCGCTCGACCTCCACCTGTCCCTCGAGGTCGACCCCCGTGTCCTGCTGGCGTTCGAGGACGTGGTGATGGAGCTCGACGAGGACGACACGCCCCCCGACGCCTTCCACTTCCCACTGAACTTCACCTGGGCCCTGCCCCCGCTCCCCAACGGCCCCGACCTGCTGCTGCTGGCCACCGAGCTCGCCGGCGTGGGCGGCCCCGACCTCCCCCTCGAGGTGTCGGCCATCGACTCGTATGGAGCGGTCACCGACGCCCCCGAGCGCAGCCTGACCATCGTGGCCCGCCTCCGGCTGTCGCTGGCCCAGGTGCTGCAGGGCGAGGAGGCCCTGTGCGAGACCCTCGACCGCTGCCTGGCGGTGAGCCGGTACCTCCTCGAGCGGGCGCCGGCGTGGCTGGGCGAGACCTGACCGGACACCTCCTGGAACAGCCGGCGACGACGCCGGTGCTGGGGGAGACGGCCCCGCTGCTAGCGTCGCAAGCGATTCCGGGGTAGCTCAATCGGCGGAGCAGGGGATTGTTAATCCCAAGGTTGTGGGTTCAAGTCCCACCCCCGGAGCTCCGACGGTCGAGCCGGCGGGGCCCGTAGCTCAGTGGTCAGAGCGGGGGACTCATAATCCTCTGGTCGCAGGTTCGATCCCTGCCGGGCCCACACCGGTGGCGCCACCGCCCGGTCGCGCCCCCCGGTCCCACCCTTAGGCCCTGAAAAGAAACTACCTGGGCGTCTTCTGGTGCCGTGAGCTGCCCCTTCTTCACTGGAAAGGCCCAGGTAGTTTCTTTCCGGGGCCTTAGTCTCGCATGGGTGCGCGCCACGGCTCCTGGCTCTCCTCCGGTCCCCGGGACCGCCCGCGCCGCCCTCGCCCACCGCGACTTCCGCATCGTCTTCTGGGGCTCGTTCGCCTCTCGCCTGGGGACGTGGATGCAACACGTCACCCTCGGCGCCTACGCCCTCGAGCTGACCGGCTCGGCGACCTTCCTCAGCCTGGTCCTGTTCGCCCAGCTCGGTCCCATGCTCTTCCTGCCCGTGCTGGGCGGAGCCCTGGCCGACGTGATCGACCGTCGACGGTTGCTCATCGCCGCCCAGGCCGAGCAACTCCTCGGCACCGCGGTGCTGGCAGTGCTGGTGGCAGGTGGTGACCCCTCACCGGCAGCGCTCCTCGCCGCAGTCGGGGTCATCGGCGTGGGCGCCGCCATCCACGCGCCCGCCTACGACGCCGTGCTCCCCGCACTGGTGGGCCGGGCCGACCTCGCCGGCGCCGTGTCCCTCAACTCCACCCAGATGAACCTCGCCCGGGTGACGGGCCCGGCGCTGGGCGGTCTCGTCTTCGCCGGCTTCGGCGCCGCCGCCGTCTTCGCCCTCAACGCCGCCACCTACCTGTTCGTCATCGTCGCCCTCGTGGCCGTGCGCATCCCCCCGCTCGCGCGCCCCGACGAGCCGGGGCGCTGGGCACGCCTCTCCGGCGGCTTCGGCGTGGCCCGCCGTGACCCGCTGGTACGGCGTTGCCTCGTCACCATGGCCGCCTTCGCCCTCTTCTGCATGCCCTTCATCGGCCAGATGCCGACCCTGGCCTCACGGAACCTCGGCATCGAGCCCAGCAGCGTCGCCTACGGCCTGCTCTACACGTGCTTCGGGCTCGGCGCCGCGGTGGGGGCCGGTTCCATCGGCACCTTCCTGGCGGCCCGACCGAAGGAGCAACTGGTGCGGAGGGGCCTGGTCGCCTTCGCCGGCGCCCTGGCCGTCCTCGCCGTGCTGCGCACCCCCCTGCCCGCCTACCCCGTCATGCTGGTCGTCGGGTTCTGCTACTTCGGCACCGTGACCTCGCTGGCGGTCGTGCTCCAGCAGCGCCTGGACGACGCCGTCCGCGGCCGGGTCATGGCGTTGTGGACCATGGCGTTCGGCGGCACCATCCCGCTGGGCCTCCTGGCCGCCGGCCCGCTGGTCGAGACCTTCTCCATCAGCTGGGTCATGGGCTACGGCGTGGTCGCCGCCCTCGCCCTGGCCGCCTACGCCAATCTGCCCCGCGTGGCCACGGCCCCCGTCAGCCGGCGCCGAGCAACCGCGCCGCCAGACGTTCCAGGCGCGCCACCCGGCTGCCCTTGACCAGCACGGCGTCACCGTGCCCGAGCGGTCCGAGGGCAGCGATCGCAGCGTCCATGTCGTCGACCAGCTCGGTTCCGTAGGCGGGCTCGGCCACCGCCACCACGCGGATGCCCAGGTCGGCCGCCAGCGCCGCCACCGCCCGGTGCTCGTCGGCCGACGTCTCGCCCAGCTCGGCCATGGTCCCGAGGACGGCCACCCGCCGCTCCGCGTCCAGCTCAGCCAGGGCCCGGAGAGCGGCGCCGGTCGACGTGGGGTTGGCGTTGTAGGCGTCGTTGAGCACCACGGCGCCGGCCGGCGAGCGTCCGAGGGCCATGCGCCACTCGGACAGGCGAGCCCCCTCGAGGCCTCCCACCACGTCGTCGAGCGTCGCCCCGGCCGCCAGCGCGGCGGCCGTGGCGGCCAGGGCGTTGCCGATCTGGTGACGACCGGGCACCTCCAGTCGCACGTCGGCCTCTCCGGCGGAGCAGCGCAGCCGGAACGACGCCCGCAGCTGCCCGTCGAGCTCCACGGCGCCGGCGGAGACATCGGCGTCGCCGGTCGTCCCGAAGGTGACGACGGCCGCCGCCGTGACCTCGGCCATGGCCCGCACCCGGGCGTCGTCGGCGTTGAGCACGGCGGTGCCATCTGCGGGCAGGGCCTCCACCAGCTCGGCCTTGGCCCGGGCCACGTCGTCGACCGTGCCGAAGGTCTCGGTGTGGACGGGGGCCACCACGGTGACCACCCCGACGGTCGGGCGGGCGATGGAGCACAGCTGCCGCAGGTCGCCCCTGCCCCGGCTGCCCATCTCCACCACCGCCGCCCAGGCCTCGTCGGGCGCTCCGGCCAGGGTGAGCGGCACCCCCAGCTCGTTGTTGAACGAACGGGCGCTGGCCGCGATCGGGCCCCGGCGCCCCAAGATGGCGGCGGCCAGGTCCTTCACCGACGTCTTGCCCACCGAACCCGTGACCGCCACCACCCGCTCGGGCAGGCGGGCCCGGGCCGCTCGTCCCAGCGCGGCGAGGGCGGCGCCGGTGTCGTCGACCACCACCGCGGTCCCGCCCACGGGCCCACGGGCGGTGAGGTAGGCGGCGGCGCCGGCGTCGAGGGCGGCGGTCACGAAGTCGTGCCCGTCCCGGCCGGCGACCACCGGCACGAAGAGCTCGCCCCCGGTGACGAGCCGGGAGTCGATGGCGGCCCCGTCCACGTCGACGTCGGGCCCCGCCAACCGGCCGCCGACGGCGGCGGCCACCTCGGAGGCCCGGAACCTCATGGCTGCCTGTCCCCCACGGAGGGCTACGGTGCCACACTCGTGGGCTTCTCCCCATCTCCCCCGGCCCGGGCCCGGCTCGTGGTGCTCTTCGGTGGGCGCTCGGCCGAGCACGACGTCTCCTGCGTGTCCGCCGCCTCGGTGCTCGGGGCCCTCGACCCCGCCCGCTACGAGATCCATCCCGTCGGGATCACGCTCGACGGGCGCTGGGTGGCCGGCGCCGATGCCCTCCCCGCGGGCGGGGGCACGCCGCCGCCGGCGGCTCTGGCCGCCGAGGGGCCGGAGGTCGACCCCCTGGCCACGGTGGCGCCGAACGGGGGCGAGGACGACGTTCCCACCGTGGTGCTGCCGCTGCTGCACGGCCCCCTCGGCGAGGACGGCACCGTCCAGGGCCTGCTCGAGCTGGCCGGCGTGGCCTACGTGGGCGCCGGGGTGCTGGGGTCGGCGCTGTGCATGGACAAGGCCAAGGCCAAGGAGGTCCTGGCCCACCACGGCCTTCCCCAGCCCCGGTACCTGGCGCTGCGCGAGACGGAGGTCGACGCCGGCCTGGCCGAGCGGGTCGGGGCCGAGCTGGGGTGGCCGGTGTTCGTGAAGCCCTCCAACCTCGGCTCCTCGGTGGGCATCTCCAAGGTCGAGGGCCCCGCCGGGCTGGACGAGGCCATGCAGCTCGCCCTCGCCTACGACGAGTGGGTGGTGATCGAGGAGGGCGTCGCCGGCCGGGAGATCGAGTGTGGGGTGCTGGGAGACCTCGAACCGGTCGCCTCGGTGCCGGGCGAGATCGTGCCCAGCCGTGAGTTCTACGACTACGAGGACAAGTACTCCGGCGACGGCGCCGACCTGGTCGTGCCCGCCTCCCTTCCCGGCCACGTGACCGAGGAGGTGCGCCGGCTGGCGGTGGCCGCCTCCGGGGCACTGCGGGCCGAGGGCATGGCCCGCGTCGACTTCTTCTTCGAGGAGGGCGGAAGGGGCCTGCTGGTCAACGAGGTGAACACCATCCCCGGGTTCACTCCCCACTCGATGTACCCGCGGCTGTGGGAGGCCAGCGGCGTTCCCTATGCGGAACTGATCGACCGCCTGGTCACGTCGGCCCTGGAGCGGCACCGTCGCCGCTCGGAGCGGATGGGCCGCCCTCGACCAGAAGGGCCGACCTGAGGAACTCCAGCAGCTCGGCCCGCCGCTGCACCAGGGACCGGGCGGTGGGCTCGACCCCCACCGCCCGCAGCACCTCCACCTCGGTGGCCACCCCGATCACCGTGGAGTAGGCCGAAAGGAGCAACAGGCGGGGATCGTGGCGCCGCACCCGCCCGGCGGCCATCTCCTCCTCGAGGAAGGCGAGGGCCCGCTCGACCAGCGGTTCGAGCGCCTCGACCAGGCGGGTGGCGGCGGGTGGGCCGAGGCGGCCGACCTCCCGCAGCAGGCCCAGCAGCTCGGGGCGTCGGGCGGCCAGGCGGAAGGTGGCCCGCACGAGCGCCTCGACCCGTGCGAACCCCGGCCCGGCGCCGGAGAGGGCGGCCTCCAGCGCATCGGCCAGCTCGCCCGCCGAGCGATCGACCACGGCGACGAGCACGCCCTGCTTGGTCCCGAAGTGGTGGAGGATGGTCTGCTTGCGCAGGCCCACCTGGACGGCCAGGGCGTCGAGCGACGTGGCCCCGTAGCCTGGCGCGGCGAACGACGCCAGCGCCGCGTCGAGGATGCGAGCCCGGGTCGCTGCCGCATCCCTCGGGTACACACCTACCACCTACCGGATGGTAGACAGAAGGAGTGATCGCCGAGGTCCTCGCCGGCCGCCGCCTCTTCGTCACCGGCTCCACCGGCTTTCTCGGCACTGCCCTGGTCGAGCGCCTGCTGCGGTCGGTACCGGAGTGCGAGCTGGTGCTGCTCGTGCGCCCCGGCCGGCGCTCGTCGGCCGCCCAGCGGGTGCGCCGAGAGATCCTGCGCAACGACGCCTTCGACCGGCTCCGGGAGCGCCTGGGCGAGGGCTTCGCCACCGAGACCGATCGGCGCATCCAGGTGGTCGCCGGTGACGTCAGCCTCGACGGGCTCGGCCTCGACGACGAAGGGCGACAGGCGCTGGCCTCGTGCGACGTCGCCATCCACGCCGCCGCCTCGGTCGCCTTCGACTCGCCCCTCGACCGGGCGGTGGAGGTGAACCTGTTGGGCCCTGCCCGCATCGCCGAGGCCCTCCAGTCGGTGGGCTCCACCGCCCACCTGGTCTCGGTGTCCACCTGTTACGTGGCCGGCAACCGGCGGGGACGGGCACCGGAGATCCTGGTGTCCGACACACCGTTCTCTCCGGCCGTGGGCTGGCGCGAGGAGGTGGAGGCCGCCCGCCGGCGGCGAGCCGACGTCGAGGCCGAGAGCAGGACCCCTCCGCTGCTGGCTCGCTTCGCCAAGGCGGCCCGGGCCGAGCTGGGGGCAGCCGGTGTGCCCCTGCTGGCCACCAAGGCCGAGAAGCTCCGCGACGCATGGGTGGCCGACACCATGGTCGAGGCTGGACGGGCCCGCGCCCGGGCGCTGGGTTGGCCCGACGCCTACGCCTACACCAAGGCGTTGGGTGAGCAGGCGCTGCTCGACGTGCGCGGTGACGTCCCCGTGACCATCGTTCGCCCGTCGATCATCGAGTCCGCCCTGGCCGAGCCCCGGCCGGGGTGGATCCGCGGCTTTCGCATGGCCGAGCCGGTCATCATCACCTACGCCCAGGGCCTGCTCCGGGAGTTTCCCGGCATCCCCGAAGGCGTGGTCGACGTCATCCCGGTGGACCTGGTGGTCGCCGCCGTGGTGGACGCCGCCGCCCGCGGCCCGGCCGACCCGTCGGACCCCCCGGCCATCGTCCAGGTGGCCTCCGGGTCCACCAATCCCCTCCATTACCGCCACTTGGTCGACCTGGTCCACGGCTGGTTCAGCCGCAACCCGCTCTACGACACCAAGGGGCAGCCCATCGTGGTGCCTCGCTGGAGCTTCCCCGGCCGGGGCCGGGTGCAGGCCCAGCTCGAGCGGGCGGTGAAGACCATCGACCGGGCGGAGAAGGCCCTGTCCGCCCTGCCGCTGCGAGGCACCTCGGCGCGCTGGTCGGCGGACCTGGAGGAGCACCGGGCGGCGGCAGCACGGGCACTCGTCTACGTGGAGCTGTACGGGGCCTACGCCGAGACCGAGGCGATCTTCGGCGTCGACGAGCTGCTCGACCGTTGGTCGACGCTGGACGCTGCCGACCGGGAGCGCTTCTGCTTCCACCCCGCGGTCATCGACTGGGACGCCTACGTCACCGAGGTGCACCTTCCCTCGGTGGTCGAGCACGCCCGGGTCCGGTCCACCCCGGGCACCCGCTCGGGACCGAGCCGTACCGAGCGGCTACGGGCCCGGGTGCTGTCGGCTGACCGGCACCTGGCCGCCTTCGACCTCGAGAACACCCTGATCGCCTCCAACGTGGTGGAGTCGTACTCCTGGCTCGCCACCCGCCGCCTGCCGCCTGGCGACCGGGTGCGCCTGGCGCTGCGGGCGTTGGCCGAGGGGCCGTCGCTGCTGGCCCTCGACCGCAAGGACCGCGGTGACTTCCTGCGCCACTTCTACCGTCGCTTCGAGGGAGCCCCGGTGGACCAGCTGGACGAGGACGCCGTGCAACTGCTCAGCCACCTGCTGCTGGCCAAGTCGTTCCCCGCCGGCTTCCGCCGTGTCCGGGAGCACCGCCGGCTCGGGCACCGGACGGTGCTCATCACCGGCGCCCTCGACCTGATCGTCGAGCGCAACCTGGGCCCACTGTTCGACGACATCGTCTGCGCCCGGATGGGCGTGACCGAGGAGGGCCGCTACACGGGCGAGCTCCTCGCCGCTCCCCCCACCGGAGAGGCCCGGGCTCAGGCCATGGCCGACTACGCCGAGGCCGAGGGGCTCCGGCTGGAGGAGGCGGTGGCCTACGCCGACTCGGCCAGCGACCTGCCGATGCTCGAGGCGGTGGGCTTCCCCGTGGCGGTCAACCCCGAGACCCGACTGGCGTCCATCGCCCACAAGCGCGGTTGGCTGGTGGAGCAGTGGTCGAAGTCACCCGGTGGCCCCCGGCCACTGCTGCCCATCGGCCCCATGACCAGGCGCACCTCCTTCGCCGAGGCCGGCCGGGGCCGTCACGGGGCGGCACGGTGAAGGCGCTGCGCGTCGATCGCTCGCTGCCCCGCTTCGCCGCCGCCCGGGTCGCCGGCGCCCTGGCGCCCGGGAGCGGCGCCCGCGTCGGGCCCCTCCGCCTGGTCGACGTCGACCCACCCGCCCCGCCGGGCCCGGAATGGCGGCGGCTCCGGCCCCGCCTGGCCGGCATCTGCGGGTCCGACCTGGCAACCGTCGACGGAAAGGCGTCCCCGTGGTTCGAACCCATCGTCAGCTTCCCCTTCGTCCCCGGTCACGAGGTGGTGGGTGACCTCGACGACGGGACCCGGGCCGTGGTCGAGCCCGTGTTGGGGTGCGCGGCGCGGGACATCGACCCGCCGTGCCCGGGCTGCGCCGCCGACGACCTCGGCCGCTGCCGCAACATCGCCTTCGGCCACCTCGAGCCCGGTCTGCAGACCGGCTACTGCGCCGACACGGGGGGTGGTTGGTCGATCGCGCTGATGGCCCATCCCTCCCAGTTGCACCGGGTTCCCGATGGTATGAGCGACGAGGCCGCGGTGATGGTGGAGCCGACGGCGTGTGCGGTACGAGGCGCCTTGAAGTGCACCAGCGGCGCCGGCGGTGTGGTCGCCGTGGTGGGTGCCGGCACGCTCGGCCTGTGCACCCTCGCCGCCCTGCGACGCTGGGTCGGCCCCGACCAGCTGCTGGTGGGGGCCAAGCATCCCGAGCAGCGCCGGCTGGCCACGGAGCTGGGGGCCACCACGGTGGTGGAGCCGGCCGGGCTCACCCGGGCCGTCCGTCGGGCCACCGGGTCGATGGCCCTTCCCGGCCGTGGGCCGGGGCCTCGGGACCGCAGCCAGGGTGAACCAGAGCAGCTCCTGGGTGGGGCTGACGTCGTGGTCGACTGCGTGGGCAGCGAAGCCAGCCTGGCCCAGGCACTGGCGATCGTGCGTCCCGGTGGCCGTATCGTGATGGTCGGCATGCCCGGCTCCGTCACCGTCGACCTGACGCCCCTGTGGCAGCGGGAGGTCGAGCTGGTCGGCGCCTACGCCTACGGGCGGGAGCCCCAGCTCGATCGCCGCACCTTCGACCTGGCCTTCGAGCTCGTCGCCGAAGCCCGCCTCGAGCGGCTGGTGTCGGCGACCTACCCCCTGCACCGCTACCGCGACGCCCTGTCACACGCCGCCGAGTCGGGCCGGCGGGGAGCGGTGAAGGTGGCCTTCGACCTCCGTGACGAAAAGGACCGGGAGCGACTGTGACTGGAACAGCATCGGCCGAAGGCCGATTCCGCATCTCAGCCTGGGTTCGGGTGGCACCCAGGCCCGCCGGATGGGTGGCACCGAGGGGAGGGGCCCGCCGGCGCCCCCGGCGCCGGATGGGAGGGGACCCGCTCGGTGACAGGACCCGGCCGGCGGCCAAGGCGGGTGACGGGACCCGATGAGCCCGCGGCCGGGGTTCGTGATGGAGGTCGACCGGTCGACCCCGCCCACGCTGTTCATGCACGGCGAGGGGTTCCGACTGCAGAGCCTTCCTGTCGGCAGCCGCATCGTCTACCCGCCCGAGGCGCTGCCCACCGTCGCCGACATCGACGGCGCCATCCGCTCTGCACTGGTCGATCCCGTCGACTCCGAGCCACTGTCGGCCCTGCTGTTCCCCGGCATGCGCCTGACCATCGCTTTCGACGACGTGTCGCTGCCGCTGCCCCCCATGCGCCGTCCCGACGTGCGCCAGCGCGTGATCGAGGCGGTGCTCGACCTGGCCGCCGCCGCCGGCGTCGACGACGTCCACCTCATCGCCGCCCTGGCCCTGCACCGGCGCATGACCGAGGCCGAACTGCGCCATGCCGTGGGTGACCGGGTCTACGACGCCTTCGCCCCCCGGGGCCAGCTCTACAACTTCGACGCCGAGGACCCGGATGCCCTGACCTTCGTCGGCGAGACCGACCAGGGCGAAGAGGTGGAGATCAGCAAGCGGGCGGCGGAGTCCGACCTGCTGGTCTACGTGAACATCAACCTCGTCGCCATGGACGGCGGTCACAAGTCCACGGCCACCGGCCTGGCGTCGTACCGGAGCCTGCGCCACCACCACAACGTGCGCACGCTGCAGCGCAGCCGGTCGTTCATGGACCAGCACCGCTCGGAGCTGCACTCCTCGAACTGGCGCATGGGCAAGGTGCTCCGCGACGCCGGCGTGAAGATCTTCCAGATCGAGACCACCCTCAACAACGACACGTTCCCTCCGCCGTTCGACTTCCTCCAGAAGCGGGAGTGGGAGTGGTCGGCACGCGACCGCGCCACGTTCGTCGCCTCCTCCAAGGCGTTGGACCGGGCTCCCAACCGAGTACGGCGCTCGGTGTTCCACGCGGTGCGGGCACCACACGATCTCACCGGAGTGGCTGCCGGCGACGTGGAGGCCGTCCATCGGCTCACGACGGCGAGGGTGTACGACCAGCAGCTCGTCGCCGTCGAGGGTCAGACCGACGTGCTCACCCTGGGCCTGCCCTACATCTGCCCCTACAACGTCAACTCGGTGATGAACCCCATCCTCGTGATGTCCACGGCGTTGGGCTACTTCTTCAACCTGTACCGGGGCCGCCCGCTGGTCCGGGAGGGCGGCGTCCTCATCGTCAGCCACCCCACTCCGTGGGAGTTCCACCCCGTCCATCACCCCAGCTACATCGACTTCTTCGAGCAGGTGCTCAGCGAGACGACCGATCCGCTCGAGGTGGAGAAGACCTACGAGCAGGCCTACGCCGAGGACGAGTGGTACCGCCACCTGTACCGGACGAGCTACGCCTACCACGGCGTCCACCCGTTCTACATGTGGTACTGGGGCGCCCATGCCCTGCAGCACCTGGGCGCGGTCATCGTCGTCGGCGGCGACACCCGCGCCGTGCGCCGGCTCGGGTTCAAACCGGCCAGCACCCTGCGGGACGCGCTGGAGATGGCCAGCGACACGGTGGGGCGCGACCCGTCGATCACCCACTTCCACGCACCCCCGCTGATGATGGCCGACGTGACGTGAGGTTCCCGCTGCTGAAGTTCCCCCTGTCGGCACCCACCCGGCCGGCGGGGGTGGAGCTCCTGCCGGGCGCCCGTCGCAGCGGGGCAGACTACGACACGGAGTGGGCCCGGCGGCCTCTCTCCCGTTACGCCCGGCTGCTGATGGTGGAGGGCCCGATCCGACTGGGCGTGCACGCCCTGGCCGCCCCGGAACGGGCCGGCCTCGACCGTCTGGAGGGCCTGCAGGGACCGGCGATCTTCGCCGCCAACCACCACAGCCACCTCGACGCTCCCCTGCTCCTGACGTCGGTCCCCAACCGGTGGCGCCATCGCCTGGTGGTGGCCGCCGCCGCCGACTACTTCTTCGCCAACCGCCTCACGTCGGCAGCCTCGGCACTGGCCATCGGCGCCATCCCCATCGAGCGCAACCGGATCGAGCGCCGGTCAGCCGATCGCGCCGCCGCGCTCATCGTGCGGGGGTGGAGCCTGCTGATCTTCCCCGAGGGCGGCCGCAGCACCGACGGTTGGGGGCAGGGCCACCGTGGCGGGGCGGCCTACCTCTCCCTGCGCTGCTCGGTGCCGGTGGTGCCCATCCACATCGAAGGCACGGGCCGCATCTTCGGCAAGGGCGACAAGCGTCCCCGTCCCGGCAGCAGCCGGGTCACCTTCGGCGCCCCCTTGCACCCGGTCGCCGGCGAGCACGCCACCCGTTTCGCCGGGCGCATCGAAGCCGCCGTGGCCACCCTGGCCGACGAGGCCGCCACCGACTGGTGGTCGGCCCGCCGGCGGGCGGCCAAGGGGGAGTCGCCCTCGCTGACGGGCCCCGAGCTCGCCTCGTGGCGCCGCAGCTGGGCCCTCGGTGATCGCCGGCGCCGGGCCCCAGGCCGGCGCACCGCCTGGCCTCGGTTCTGACCCCGGCGCCAACTCGCTCTTCCCACCGTTCTGGCGGTGAAAACGGTGCGGGAATGGCACCGTTTCCACCGCCAGAACCGCTGCGGGAGGCCGGCTTCCACCATGAGGGCGAAGTACCGAGCCTCCAGGCCACTGGCGGGTGGGATGTAACCGGCGCCACGGTGGTCAATGAGATGCCCTCACGCGAGGCCCGGTGATGAGCCGGCAGATGGCGGGGCTCGTGCAGTTCGGCTGGCAGCGAGGGCCGCCGGTAGCCGTCGCGGTGCTTGCTGATGCGGACCCGGTCGTCGGAGAACCCCGGGAGCACCACAGGCGGGCGGCCGCCTGGTGGGATACCACGGCTCCTTCGCCGGCATGCAAGACGGCGACCATGCACTCCTGCTCGAAGCTGCGAACGGTCCCCGTCAACCGGAGGGCCTCGGACGTGACCTGCTCCCACTCCCCCGACGCCGTCCTGCGCCGGATCGCCCGACGGTCGATGGCCAGCCCGCGAGCCTGCGACCGCGACACCACCCCGTGCTGTCGCTCGGCCAGTCCTCGCAGCACCCGGTCGACATCCCGGCGTCTCATAGCCACGAAAGGTAACGAAGCGGTATGACACCGCCCGCCCCTCCGGTTCTGGCGGCGTGAACGGTACCGAAACCGCAACGTTTCCACCGCCAGAACGATGGTGGCGAGGGTGATGGCGAGCCAGCGCGATCCTGCTCGCCGGCGGGGTCGGGCCCGGGGGGCTCGCAGACCGTGCGGTAGCGTTGGCTCCCATGCGCCCCGAGCTCGACGCCTGCGGAATCGGTTTCGCCGCCGACGCCAGCGGCCGGTCCTCCCGGTCCATCGTGGAGGCCGCCCTCGGGGGACTGGCCTGCGTGAAGCACCGTGGCGCCGTCGCCGCCGACGCCCGCTCGGCCGACGGGTCGGGCCTGCTCGTTCCCATCCCCGCTGCCATCTTCGGTGAGGGCCACGGGGTGGCCAGCCTCTTCTGCCGGGGTGCCGACCCGCGTGCCGCCATCGAAGCGGTGGCCGGCGCCGAGGGCATCGAGCTGATCGACTGGCGAGTCCCCCCCACCGACGACGACCACCTGGGTCGCCAGGCCCAGGCCGACAAGCCGGCCATGCTCCAGGTGGTGTTCGGGTCGACCTCGGACGACGGCAACGGATCACGCCACCAGGCCGACGAGCGGCGCGCGTACCGCTTCCGCCG
>JAHWKL010000040.1 GCA_019347915.1 Actinomycetota bacterium | reverse complement strand
AGGAGTGGAACGGCGTGCCCGCCGACGACCGGCTGGACCTGCTCGGCAGCTCGTACGACAACAGCGGTGAGCTCGATGCCAGCACCTGGCGGCACGTCGCGTTCGTGGAGCAGGCCGCGCCACGGCGGGAGCCGGTGGCACTCGGCATGCCGGCGGTCGGTGCGCCGGGCGGGCAGGCCGCCGCCGAGCCCGACCGCGACGTGCGGTGGCTGATGATGTCGGACGTCTGCAAGCACTGCACCCACGCCGCCTGCCTGGACGTGTGCCCCACAGGATCGTTGTTCCGCACCCAGTTCGGCACGGTGGTGGTGCAGGAGGACATCTGCAACGGTTGCGGCTACTGCATCCCCGCCTGTCCCTACGGTGTGATCGACCAGCGCAAGGGGGACGGCCGGGCCTGGAAGTGCACCATGTGCTACGACCGGCTGAAGGGGGGACTCGAGCCGGCATGCAGCAAGGCGTGCCCCACGGACTCGATTCAGTTCGGGACGCTCGACGAGCTGCGGGAGCGGGCCGGCCGGCGGGTGGAGCAGCTGCAGAGCGCCGGCGTCGCCTCGGCGCGCCTCTACGGTGAGGATCCGCACGACGGCGTCGGCGGCGACGGCGCCTTCTTCCTCCTGCTCGACCAGCCCGAGGTCTACGGCCTGCCGCCCGACCCAGTGGTCACCACGCGCGATGGGCCGGCCATGTGGCGGCGGGCGGCCGGCGCCGCGGTGACGATGGCGCTCGCTGCCGTCGCCGCCTTCGCCGGGAGCCGGCCATGAGCGCCGCTCGCGGCAGACCGGCACGCTCATGAGCAGAAAGGGCGATCGCCGGAACGGCGAGCGGGCCATGGTCCCGCACGCCCAGTTCCGCTCCTACTACGGACAGCCGGTCATCAAGAAACCAGTGTGGAAGTGGGACATCCCGGCGTACTTCCTCACCGGCGGGCTGATGGCGGGTTGCTCGCTGCTGGCCGCCGGCGCCGACCTCACCGGCAACCGCTCCTTGCGCCGCGTCTCTCGCCTGGCCGCCGCCGCCAACCTGGCCGCCAGCACGTGGTTCCTCGTCCACGACCTCGGTCGTCCGGAGCGCTTCTACAACATGCTGCGGGTGGTCCGGCCCACCTCCCCGATGAACGTGGGGAGCTGGCTCCTCGCTGCCTACGGCCCGTCGGCCGCCCTCGCCGCCGCGTCGGAGACGACGGGCGCCTGGCCGAGAGTGGGAGGCAGCGCAGGGTTGGTCGCTGCTGCGCTGGCGCCGGCGGTCGCCAGCTACACCGCCGTGCTGACCTCCAACACCGCGGTCCCCTCCTGGCACGACGCCTACCCGCACCTGCCGTTCGTGTTCGTGGGCAGCGCCGGCGCGTCGGCCGGTGGTCTGGCCATGGTGCTGGTCCCGCCGGCGCAGGCGTCACCGGCGCGCCGGCTGGCGGTGCTCGGAGCCAGCCTGGAGCTGGCCGCCGACGAGCGCATGGGCAGGACCCTCGGCCTCACCGGCGAGCCCTACCGCCAGGGCACCGCCGGTCGGCTCCACCGCTGGGCCCGAGCACTGACCGCGGGCGGCGCCGTGATCGGCGCCACCTTCGCCCGCCGGAGCCGGCTGGGCGCGGCGGTGTCGGGCCTCGCTTTGGTGACCGGCTCGGCATGCACCCGCTTCTCGGTTTTCCACGCCGGGGTGCAGTCCGCCGACGACCCCGAGTACACCGTCGTCCCCCAGCGCGAACGGGTGGAGGGCGGCGACGTCAGGCGCCGCTGCGGTACCGGTTCAACACCCCGCGCACGGTCCGCAGCAGCGTGGCCAGAGGGGGCATTGACTGCTCCAGATGGAGCTGGCCCTTTTCGGTGATGGCGTAGACCCGCCGCGCCGGGCCCCGGTCCGGGGTGCTCCAGTAAGAGCTCACCAGGCCCTCCTCGGCCATGGTCCGTAAGGAGCGATACAGTCCTCCGGTGGTCGGCGGAACGTCCACCCCCAGCTCACTCAGCCGTCCCATGAGCTCGTAGCCGTGGCTCTCCTTCTCGCGGAGCAACAAGAGGACGGCCGGTCGAAGCAGGGTGCGGGAACGTACCTCGTCGCCCTCGCAGCGGTTGGCGGCCGTCGAATTCACCGTAGCCGACATGGCCCGTCCGTCCGCATTCTCTCCTTCCCTATTGAGTCGAGTGTGCGGGTCGAGAGATGTACTAGACCATGAGCGGGAGCTCTGTCCAAGACGTGGAACGAATCGAACGTGCGCCCTTGTCAATGATAGGTACAGGCTCTACTGAGAATAGGCTCCACCTATGGACTTCAAATAGGAACTGAAATGGAACTGCGGCGCCTGGAGTACTTTCTCGTTCTCGCCGAGGAGCTCAACTTCGGCCGCGCCGCAGTTCGTCTCCACATCGCCCAGCCGTCCCTCAGTCAGCAGATCCGCCAGTTGGAGACCGAGCTGGACACCGAGCTCTTCGACCGGACCGTCCGTCCCATCCAGCTCACGAACGCCGGCCGACTGCTTCTGAGGGATGCCTACGCCCTCGTCACCGACGCGGAGGCCGCCGCCCGCGAGGTGAGACGCGCCGGGCGGGGAGAGGTCGGGCGACTGCGTATCGGGTACTCCTATGGCGGGTTGTACGACGTGGTCCTGCGCCTGTTGAGGCGCGTGCGGGAGAAATGGCCCGACGCCAACCTCGTGATCCAGCAGCTCCCGGAGCGTGAGCAGATCCCTGCTCTGCGCACCGGCCGCGTCGACGTGGTGCTGGGACGGACGACCGAACCGCCGGACGGCGACGTGGTCACGCATCATCTGCGGGACGAGCGGTTGATCGCCATCCTCCCGGCAGGTCACCTTCTGGCTGGGCACGAGACCGTCGTGCTGACCGACCTCCGTGACGAGCCCTTCGTGATGTTCCCCCGGCGGTTGGAGCCCGTGGTCTTCGACAACTACATCCAGGCGTGCCTGAACGCAGGGTTCACCCTCCGCCTCGAGCACGAGGTGAGTGACGCCCAGACCCAGGCCCTGTTGATCGCCGCCGGCCTGGGGACAGGCCTCAGCGGAGACCACCTGGCGCTACGGTTCCCCGAGCTCGTCTACCGGCCGGTGGAGCCACGGGTCAACATCGCCAAGATCGCTGCCCTCTGGGGCGTGAACAAGCTTCCGGAGGTGCTGGAACCGTTCCTTCGGGACCTGTGACCTCACCCCTGGGGCCACGGCGTTGGCCGACCGAAACCAGGGCCGCCGCCTCCGTCTCCCCTATCCGCGCCGCCATGGTGGTCTTGAACGTGGCGATGGGATCGTCGTCGTCGACGGCGATGGTCAGTCCGGTGGAGGCACGGGCGCCGGTGCCGGTCTGGTCGTTGCGCAGGTACTGGGCCCCACGGGCTTGATGAGTGGCACGAAAGCTGGCGAGGGCGCCTATGCAGTTGTCGAACCGTTCAGCGAGCTCTTCGCACCTGGACTGACGGACGAGGGCACGGATGACGGGGCCGGCGCCAGCCAGTGTCCGGAGGAACCGCCGGTGTGGTAAAGGCATGTACCGCCGCCCCGCCTCCGCCTGCTGCGCCACGGACGATCCGCCGGCGACTCCGAGGGCGGAATCAAGGGCTTGGATGGTGCCCAACTGGCTGCCACTCGGCCCTGCTTCCACCCGCCCTGGTTCTTCTCCTTCGGCAGACCAGGGGAATGTGGGCTGCACCAGCTCCAGCCAGGTCGCCGGGTCGACCGTCGCTCTCCTGACGTTCGAGCTGAAGGCGATCGTCATGGCCTTCATGGCCCCGTGGAGCTGCTCGAGCGACGCCACCGCATCGTCCAGCCGACGACAGCCGAGGGCCTCGACCGCATCGACCAGATGCCTGAGGACGGTGGCCCCCCGGGCCTCCAGCAGGACGAAGGAAGTGGAGAACCGCTCCAGGTGCCCGTCGGCCGGAGGCAACAGCCAGTTGTCCGCGAGGCGGACGTTGTCTGCAGTGAGCTCCTCTGGGCGGTAGGCAGCACCTCCGGGCCGGTCCGTCATCCTCCAGTTGCACAGGTGCAGGTTCCATGTCGTTCCGACACGCGGCTGTCCGCAGCTCCTGGCCAGCGCGCTCCAGGGCCCGGCGATGCCCGGCGGCAGCGGGATGCGCTGCTCCTGGAACCGGCCGGGCGCCGGAGGAACGCAGTCCCACCGGAAGGTGTGCCCGAGCACCGCCAGGGCGGTCATCAGCCTGTCGCGCTCGGCGTCGCCCAGCCGTGGGATGGCGTTGCGCACGGCAGGGTCGTCCCTGGCGAACTCGCCCTCCAGCCACGTGCGGACACCACCGCTGCCCGCCGGGTAGTGGGCCGGCAGCTGCCCGCAAGCCCACAGGTAGGGCTGGAAAGCAGTCGGGAGATCATCGAGCGGCACACGCCCCGGTAGGAACCCTCCCGCCTCACCGAGATCGGCCTCGTAGGAGGCCCGAACGATCCGAGCGATCACCAACGGGTTGGCTACCAAGCAGCGCAGCCGACGGTCCATCGCTATCGCTCCTCACTGTCATCAGTCGCCTCGGGGGCTTCGCGCCGCCCATCACCATGTGGCGGAGGATCCGGGTGCGCTTCCGCCGGCGATCCGTGCTGACGCCAGCCGGCGTTTCACCTACCGAGGTGGTCATATGTTCCTGACCACATGTGGGCAGGGCCTCGGGGTCATACCGCCACAACGCAAGAGAGTGTCTACCGTCTTCTCAGCGGGACTGCCACTCTCCGTCGGGCGACGTTCTCGGTCAGTCCCGTCCAAGAGCTGCGACAAGGCACAAACCCTTCGAACCCGTCCGTGGCTCCATGCCTCTCGTACGTAGCCGCCGGTACGGAGATGCGCGAATGGGCAATACAAATGGAGACGTGTGAAATGCCCGAGTGGCGGCTGTGGCCACCGACGCCGCCGAGTGGGCCCGGAACACGGACAGCCACGCTCGCCGACGGTCAGGCCGTGCCCGACCGTCGCTATCGAGGTGCTTTGGGGACGATGAGCCAGAGAAGGAGATACACCACTTCGCCGACGCCCACGAGCCCGAAGACCACGAACCCGAGGCGCACGAGGGTCGGCTTCAGGCCGAAGAACTCGGCCAGTCCCCCGCACACACCAGCGAGGAGCCGGTGTGAACGCGACCGGTAGAGGCGGCGGGATGTCGACATTCACCGACGGTACCCCCGACTGTCCGGCGGCATCCCAAAGGTCTGCGAGTACGAGTACCTGCACTCGTCCGACGGGGGTGCCAGAGCCGAACACCCACCATGGCCCACCGCAACCTCCGCATCGTGACGGGGATCCTCGTCCTCGCCGGGGGGCTCGTCCATCTCTACGACTGGTTCGAGTTGCTCCGCAACGTGCCCAAGATCGGCCCGTTGTTCCTTGTCAACGTCGCAGTGTCGGTCGCCGTCGCCGCCCTGCTCTTCGTCCGGCGGGGCTGGTTGGGGATCGTCGCGGCGATCGTGCTCTCGGTGGGCACGGTCGCGGCCTTCCTCCTCGCCCGCTACGGCACGCTGCTCGGGTACTCCGAGCCCACGTGGCGCACCACCGTCGTGGTCGCCGCCGTCGTCGAGGTGGGCGCCGCGGCAGCCGCGGCGGTGACGTTCATGGCCAAGCGCCGGAGCGGTCCAACCGCGGCGTAGGCCGTCGCCGGGCCTTCGCGGCACCGTGCCACCTCGGCCCCACGAGGACACCGACGCGTACGCTCGTTGTGAGCGCATGAGCGATCAGGGCACGTGACGACCGGGATGGAGGGGCGCCGAGCACAGCCCAGGCCGGCGTCACAGCTCGCGTCCCGGCTCGTCGGACGAGATGTCGAGGTCGGTGCGCTGCACGACGCCCTCGGGCACGCCGCCGGCGGGCAGGGCGGGGTGGCCTTCGTCGTGGGCGAACCCGGCATCGGCAAGTCCCGGCTGGCCCAGAAGGCGGCTGCCGACGCTGAAGATCGTGAGATGCGGGTCCTGCGCGGACGGGCGGTACCGACCGCCAGCCCGCTCGCCTACCGGCCCCTTGCCGAGGCGCTCTGCTCGGTCGTCCGCGCCGGCGCTGCCTCGGACGCGCCCGAGCTCAGGCCCTTCCGCCCCATGCTCGGTTGGCTCGTGCCCGAGTGGCGAGAGAGCGACACGCGGGTCGAGGACTCGGTCATGGCCCTCGCCGAAGCGATCCTGCGGTTCCTGCGCGTCGTCGCCGGCAATCGCGGCTGCCTCGTCGTGCTGGAAGACCTGCACTGGGCCGATCCGGAGACCCTGACGATCGTGGAGTACCTCGCCGACAACCTGGTTTCCGAGCGCACCCTGTGCCTGGTCACCGTGCGGGACGAGGAGCGCTCTGCCGGGCTGGAGCTGGCACGGGCCCTCCAGGCCAGACGAGTGTCGGAGCTCTTCCGCCTCTCGCGCCTGGACCAGGAGGAGGTGACCGAGATGATCCGCTCGTGCCTGACCGCGAGCAGCGTGGCTGACGAGGTGGTGGACCTGGCGGCGCGAGCGGAGGGCGTTCCGTTCCTGATCGAGGAGTTGCTGGCGGTCGCAGTGACGTCAGGTGCGCTGGTGGCCGACGGCGACTCGTGGGCCCTGTCGAACGCGGTCGGGCGCATCGTTCCGGTGACCTTCTCCGACAGCATGCGGCAGCGGCTCGCGGCACTGGGTGAGCGCCCCCGCGCCGTGCTCCTCGCTGCTGCCGTGCTCGGCCGCAGCTTCGACTGGAGCCTGCTGCCGGCCATCACGGGTCTCGCCCGGGAAGACGTCCTCGCTGCGTTGCACGCGGCGATTGACACCCAGATCGTCTCCGTCGACCCGGGTCAGCCTACGTTCCGGTTCCGCCACGCCCTCACCCGTGATGCCGTGATGGGCGAGCTCCTGCCGCCCGAGCTGGTGGCGTTGGCGCGTCGTGCCCTCGAGGCGGTCGAGGCAACCCACCCGGAGCTGGAGGAAGGCTGGTGCGAGCTGGCCGCGGAGTTGGCCGAGCAGGCAGGCGATCGTCGGCGAGCAGGCGAATTGCTCCTCGAGGCTGGGCGGCGAAGCCTCCGGCGGGGTGCGCTGGCGAGCGGGGAAGCGACACTCGACCGCGCCCGGGACCTCTTGGCGGATGATGGCCCCATCAGCCTGGACGTCGACGAGTGCCTCACCCAGGTGCTGTCCCTGGCCGGCAAGCGCGAACGAGCCGTGGAGGTGGGAGGCGCCCTCCTGGCGAGGCTGGGTGACGACGTCGGCGCTGCACAGCGACGGGCCGAGGTCTACCTCAGGCTCGCCCGGGCCGCACTGGCGTCGACCCGCTGGGACGAGGCGCACGAGCTCCTGGAACGAGCACGTACCGAGACGGCGGCGACGCTGGACGAGCGCTTCGCCGCTCGGGTGAACGCCGTCCGGGCCCAGGTGGCGATCATGCGCGAGCCTGGCGCGGCGGCTCCGCTGGCCCAGGCGGCGCTGGAGGCCGCCGGGCGCCTCGGGTTGCCGGACGTCGCCTGCGAGGCGCTCGAGGTCCTGGGAAGAGCTGAGCGCCGCCTCGACCTGAAGGCGGCCGAGGACGCGTTCTCCCGTGCCCTCGCCATCGCCGAGAGCCACCACCTCACGCTGTGGCGGGCACGGGCTCTGCACGAGTTGGGGACGATCGACATGCTGCGCAGAGCGCCAGTGGGGCGCCTCGAGGAGGCGAGGAACCTCGCCGTGGTCCAGGGGGCGCTGGCGACGGCCGCCGTGGTCGACGTGCAGATCGCCGCCGCCCTCGTCTTCGACGACGACCCTGAGCCCGGCGCCGTCGCCGCCCGCCGCTCGGCGGGGTTGGCCCGCAGGTACGGCCTGGGCCAGACCCTGGCGGCGGCCGTGGCGCTGGAGGCGTACGTCCACGCCCGAGCCGGGCGCCGGGAGCAGATGCAGCGATGCATCGACAAGGCGCTGGCGCAGGCCCCCGGCGTGCCGGACGTCGAGGTGAAGACCTCGTTGGCAGCCGCCCTCCTGGCCTTCGTCGAGGAGGACCGGGCACGGGCGCACCGCCACCTCCACGGTGCCGTCGCCCCGGCGTCGATGGGCCCCGGAGGTGACTACTCGGCAGCACCCGGTGCCGGGTTCCTGGCGCTGGTTCGCCACCTCGACGGGATCGCCGACGACGCTGTTGAGGCCCGGGTGGCCGAGAAGTCCGTGCACTTCACGACTCGCGCCTTTCTCTCCGGTACGCCCACGCCGTCGCCGCCGGGCGTGCCGGGGACCCCGATGGCGCCGTCGCCCTCATCGCCGAGGGCGATGAGGTGCTCGGCGACCACCAATGGGCTCCGCCACCTCGGTCGGCGCCTGGTGGCGGAAGCGGCGCTGGCGGACGCTTGGGGCGACCCCGTGCCGTGGCTGCGCCAAGCCCTGGCGTTCTTCGACGCCCGAGGAGAGGAGCAGATCGCGTCGGCGTGCCGTTCCCTGCTCCGCAGGGCGGGCGTCGCCGTGCCGAGGCGACGAGGCGGGACGGACGTGCCCGGCCCGCTCACAGCACTGGGCGTGACCTCCCGTGAGCTCGAGGTGCTCCGTCTCCTCGCCCTGGGCCTGGCGAACAAGGACATCGGGGAGCGGCTGTACCTCTCCCCCCGGACCGTCGAGCGCCACGTGGCCAACCTGGCGGTGAAGACCGGCGTGGGGCGCCGATCCGAGCTCGTGGCCTACGCCGCCAGGACGGTCGCTGAGGCGCCGCCCGATCGCGTAGGGCCACCGTCGCCCTAATTGGGGGATGCGCCGCCGGCAAGGTGTCGGCTCTGCCCCATGTGGTGACCCACTCCTTCGGCGCACGCTCGACGTCGACGGCCGTCGCAGGCGGCCCCGACGGAGAGGAGCCCGAAATGGCTGACGTCAGTGTCTCCAAGCGCTACGAGGTGCCCGCTCAGGCGATGTGGGAACGGATCGGTGATCCCGGGCGGCTGGCCGACTGGCATCCGGCGGTGGAGAAGACCGAGATGCTCGAGGGCGGCAAGCGCAGGGTCAACACCGTTGTCGGCGGGGCCCTGGTCTGCGAGACCATCCTCGAGCGGGCAGATCGGCACCACACGTTCCGGATCGACGACAGCCCCCTGCCCGTCGACGACCTCGTCGCCACACTGCGCGTCCGGGACGAGGGCGAGGATGCCTGCTCCGTGGAGTGGGGCGCCACGTTCCGGCCCGTCGGTGTCCCCGACCATGAAGCGGTCGAGCTGAACCGTGGGTTCTTCCAGGCCGGCCTGGACGCCCTCTGACCTTCCCCCCTCTTCGCCGGCCGCACCGGGCGGCGGCCCGCGCCGTGGGGCGCCGGCAGCCGAGCACCCCAATATCCCCCCCGACCCCCGGATCGAAGGTTTCAGGGATCTAGCAGCGGAGGGGCGATATGGAACCACGAACCGGGGCACTGACGATCGGGCTGTCGCTGGTGCTCGCCCTCCTGCCGGCGCCGCATGCGCTGCCGGCCGAGTCGTCGGCGGTCAAGGCGGCGGTCCAGGTGACGAACGACGTCGATCCCCTGCGCGCCCACTCTTCGCCCCAGATCGCCGTCAACCCCACCAATGGCGAGTTGGTGATCGTGGAGGCCAACGTCCGCGGCGACCGCGCCTGCACCACCTACATCTCCGTCGACGACGGCCGGAGTTGGTTCCGCGGGGGCGACCTCATGCAGGAGCCGTACCTCGATTGCACGCTCGGCGCCGAGTACGGGCCGTACGCCACCTTGGAGTTCAGCGAGGACGGAACCCTCTACGTCGCCTTCGTCGGCAGCGAGTTCCTCGACCGCGCTCGCGACGACACCCCTCGCCACATCTTCGTGGCCCGCTCCGACGACAGTGGCCGCACCTGGGAGACGAACATGGCCTTCGAGGCGCCGGCCGACGACGAGGACGCCGCCGACAACCGGCGCCCGGTGATCGCCGTCGACCCGACCAATTCTGACTTCGTCTACCTGTCATGGATGAGCAAAGGCGCGGGGGTGTTGGCGGCCTCCAGCGACGGGGGGCGGAGCTTCTCGGCACCGACACCGGCCATCGACACCGACGAACGCGTCTACCAGGCCCGCCTGGCTGTCGACGACGAGGGTGTGGTGCATGCCGTGTACCCGTCCGGCGCCTTCGACGCCGAAGAGCCGACCGTCAGACCCGTCCGCTACCGGCGCTCCACCGACCACGGTGAGAGCTGGAGCGAACCCAAGATCATCGAACCGGGCAGCGCCGGCTTCTTCTTCAACCGCAAGCACCAGCTGGCCGCCGACCCGGACACAGGAAGCCTGTACTTCACTTGGTACGGCACGACCGAGGAGCTCCCCGACCACGAAGACGACAACGAGATCTTCGTGCGCACCTCCACCGACGGCGGTGACACCTGGAGCGACCGAATCACCGTCAACGACGACGCCAGCAGCGAGAGCACCCAGCACTACGACCCCGGTATCGCCATCGCCCCCAACGGCCGGGTCGACATCGCCTGGTACGACTTCCGCAACAGCCCGGAGCCCGAGAAGCTGCCCGAGGAGTTCGCCCCTCCCTTCAACGTCGGCGGGTTCACCGACGTCTACTACAGCGCCTCGACCGACCAAGGCCGGACCTGGGAAGAGAACGTGCGGGTGACCGACCGGATCATCGACCGGCGCATCGGCGTCTGGTCCAACAACGTCCACAGCCACTACAACGTCGGCATCGCGTCAACCGACGACACCGTGTACTTTGCCTGGCAGGACAGCCGGGCGGGCGACGACGTGACCAACTCCGAGGACATCTACTTCGCCTCGCTCCACCGCGACAGCGAGACCGCAGTCACCGCCAGCTCCGGGGGTGAAGCCCGACCCTGGGCGATGGGCGCCGCCGGCCTCCTCCTCGGGATGGGCGTGGCCATGGTGCTGGCCACCCTGGTGGTCCGGCGTCGGGCTGCTCCGAGTGCCACGTGAGTGACCGTCTGCATCGGTACCACCCGGGGGAAGAAGTAGGCACCGGCCAGGTAGCCCGCACCCATGACCATGGCGGTGATCGGTGGGCGTACCGTCCATGCCCACAGGCGCCGCTCGCTATCCCGGAGCGGCCGTCCAGACCATGTGCTCATCGGTGACGTTGCCATAGGCGAAGGGAGCGACATCGGCCACTCCGGCACTGTTGCTGTTGCGTAGGTAGCGCACGTTGCCCCTCACCACGCCCGGCGTCTCCGTGTCGTTGGTGTCCCAGTCGCCCACGACGGGGAGGTCGCCGCTGTCGCCGTAGGTGAAGACCATGTCGGCCACACCGGTGGTATTGCTGTTGCGCAGGAACCAGGTGTTCCCTCGGACGACCCCCGGTGTGTCGATCCCGTCCCCGTCCCAGTCGCCCACGATGGGGAAGTCCCCTGAGTTGCCGTAGGTGAAGACGAGGTCGGCGGCCCCGCTGGTGTTGCTGTTGCGCAGGAACCAGGTGTTCCCTCGGACGACGCCGACCGTGTCGGTGACGTTGTCCGGCCCCCACCTTCCGGAGATGGGGAAATCGCCCCGGTTGCCGTAGGTGAAGGGCGGGACGGTCGCCACGCCTGTCTCGTTGCAACACCGGAGGTACCAGACCGCACTCCGAACGACGCCAGGTCCCTCGGGGCCAGTGCCATCCCAGTCGCCGAAGAGGGGAAGGTCGCCCCGGTTGCCGTACTCGAAGGAGAAGTCGGCAGTTCCCGTGGTGTTGCTGTTGCGCAGGAACCAGGTGTTCCCTCGGACCACAGCCGGCTTGCCGATCGTGGGGAACCGAGTGACCCTGAATGGCGCGCTGTCGAAGCCCTCGTTGCCGCATTGCGAGACGACCACCTCGGCCACGGTGAGGTTCTCGGACTGCCCTTCCTTGTCCATGGCGTGGATGGTCACCGTGGCGCTTCCATCTTCGGCCGGAGAGAAGGAAGTGGAGGTCGACGGCGTCAGACCTTCGAAGGCGAAATCGAGACGGGCATCGCCCCCGCTCGTAGTCGGGGGCTCGCAGTTCGTGATGGTCGCCGTGATCTCCGTGCCGATCGGGCCCTCGAGGGGACTGATCGAGACGGTCGGAGGTCCAGTCTGGCTCGAGGCAGGGGCGACACTGACCAGAATGGTGGCTGAGGATGCCAGCAACGCTGCCACGAGAAGGCGAAACCTTGACATCGGACCTCCCGTCGTGCCCATCGCCTGCTCCCTGTAGCGGCGTGCCAAGAAGGCTGCTCGGTAGCAAGACAGGCTCAATCCGACTTGTCAAGACCCCGTCGACGGAGGCGGCGCCCCTCCCCTTGCCGGGATGACGTTCCGGCGCTCGATCCGCACCCCTCAGCGGAAGTTGGCCTCATAAACCTCGTCGGCCGGCAGGCTCAAGAGTCGCTCAGCCATCTCATCCTTGAGCTCCTGAGCGCGAACGGCCTCTGCCGGCGTCGGGGCTTCCCTGCAGGCGAGTTGGAGGAACTCTTCTGGTACGAGGCCGGCCCGCGCCACCAGGTCGACCACTGTCCCCCGGTAGCCGAGACGGAAGAAGAAGTGGCCTCCCGGAGCCTCCGGAGCCTCGGTGCCGGCAGGCTCTGACGCCAGCTTGTAACGGTCGCCTGTGACCGCCCGGGTAACCATTTCGAACGCGTCCCGCGCGCCTCCGCCGGGGAACCCGCTCTCGACAGTGATGTCATAGCGCTCCGGCGGTCCACCAGAGGACAGCAGTGGGAACGCGCGCTCCATCGCCTTGAAGGCGTGAGCGACGCCGGCGATCGAGCTCCTGCCGTGGTACTTCAGGAGGTCATCGAAGGAGATGGAGACCGGCCGGCCGTGATCAAGGACCACAAGTGTCGTCATGGGTGAACGGCTATTGGCGAGGCGTCGCTGCCGACCGTCCCGTTGATGGAGTGAAGCAGGCGACGGGGAGCTCGAACCACACGACCCTGCCCTCGTCGTCACGCTCGAGACCCCAGTTGGAGGCGATGGTGTCGACCAGCTGTAGGCCTCGCCCGGTGGCCTCCTCGGGAGGGAGGCAGCCCGGGGGAAGCCCCGTGTCCCAGTCCTTGACTTCGCCCCACAGCGACTCACCCTCGAAGCGAACGGTCACCCGCACGTCGGTGCGAGCGTGGAGCGTGACGTCGGTGGCCAGCTCACTGACCAGCACCACGGCGGAGTCCACCACGTCCTCGGGTGCGTCGGTCTCCGAAAGAGCGTCGCGCACGAACAGCCGGGCCTCACCCACGCTGCTGGCGTCACCGTAGAAGAGCCGCTTGACCTCGATGGCCGAACTCCCTCCCCCAAAGGATCCCATGAGCTCGGGCAAGGGCGACCCCCCAGCCCGCAGGACGTTCCGCTTCTTCGACGCCGAACCGTAGCAGCGATGACGGCGAGGGACGGGTTCGTGCGGAAGCTGAAACGTGGTCGGCGGGCCCGTGCGCCGTCCTCGGACTCGAACAGGCCCGAGCTGAGCCCTCGGCTGCATCATCGCCTAGGTTCGGTCGATCACCTCGCAGCAGCGGCGAAGCGCCCACCATCGTGGCGAGTTCCTCCACCAGGGAAGCAGATGACTGACTCGGCCGACGTCGTGGTCGTCGGTGGCGGCATTGCCGGCTCCGCCCTGGCCACCGCGTTGGCCAGAGGCGGCGTGGACGTGCTGGTGCTGGAGCGCCAGAGCGCCTACCGGGACAAGGTGAAGGGTGAGGTCTTCCTGCCTTGGGGTGCCGCTGAGGTCAAGCGCTTGGGCCTGGAAGCGACCCTCTTGGCTGCTGGTGGTGGCTACACCACTCGCCTGACCCGCTACGACGAGCGGCTCAGTCCTGAGGAGGCCGAGGCTCAGGGGGTCCCTCTGGACCAGATGGTTCCGGGAGCGCCCGGGGCGCTCAACGTGGGCCACCCCGATGCTTGCCAGGCGTTGACTGAGACCGCGCAAGAGGCAGGAGCCACCGTGGTACGAGGCGTGGGTGAGGTGATCGTTGCCGGCGGCACTCCGGCCACGGTGGGCTACGAGCTCGAAGACGTGCAGCACCGGGTGCGCTGCCGGCTGGTCGTCGGAGCCGACGGCAGGCGCTCCACCGTCCGGCGCCAGCTCGGCATCGCCCTCCACGAGACCGACCCCGCCACCATCGGGACGGGGCTGCTGGTCGACGAGCTCTGGGACTGGCCGACGGACCTGAACGCAACGGGAACCGAGGGTGACCTGTACCTCCTGGCCTTCCCCCGCCCGGGCGGGAGGCTCCGGCTGTACCTGCTGTGGTCGGCCACCGAGAAGCGACGTTTCACCGGGCCGGAACGGCAGATCGAGTTCCTCTCCGCGTGCCGCTTCCGGTCGCTGCCCTACGGCGACGCCATCGCCGCCGCGCGCCCCGCCGGGCCGTGCTCCAGCTACCCGATGAACGACTCCTGGTGCGACCGCATCGCCGTTGAAGGTGCTGTTCTCGTCGGCGACGCCGCCGGCTGGAACAACCCGATCATCGGTCAGGGCGTGTCGATCGCGATGCGCGACGCCCGAATGGTGGCCGACGTCCTGCTCACCGAGAGCGACTGGTCGCCGTCGGCCTTCGATGAGTACGCAGTCGAGCGGGCGGAGCGCCTGCGGCGCTTGCGCATCGCCGCCCAGCTGACCACTGCCCTGCAGTGCTCGTTCGGATCGGACGGCGCAGCGTTTCGCCAACGCTGGGCAGAGCGGGCCGGCGAGAACAAGCTCTTCGTCGCTCCGTTGCTGGCGGGACTGGTCGGGCCCGAGCATGTGCCTCGCCGCGCGTTCACGGACAAGAACGTAGAACGCATCTTGACGACCTGACCTGAGGGCGGTCCCTTCTCCCGGTCGCGTTGCCGCTCTCGAACGAGCCGCTGCAGCGAGTCTTCGCCTCCGACAACCTGGCCTGGTTGGAAGCGCTGGAAGCCGCGGACCTCCTTTGGGAAGTCGGGGGCTCCTCAAGGTTCACTCCCGGTGAGCCGAAGTAGCCGCAGAAGTCGGTTCGTGTCGGAGGATCGCAGTAGCGAAGAGGAACGGAGACCCAGTGGAGGTCGAGGATTACAGGCTGCGTACCTACGACTACAGCGCGGCGAGGGACGCCGCAGACTCATTTGACGCCATGATCGCGCTCTTCTACGGAATCGGCCGCGGGATCCTGCGCGATGTCGAGAAGTCGGAAGCGCCAACCAAGGCAGGCCCCGCACGACCATCCCCGAGAGCAGGCGTGAAGGAGGCCACCGCGGCGGCGGACAAGAGATCCCGGGACCGCGACGCTGCTCGAAGTCTGGGGATCAGCGTCGAAGAGCTCAAGGCCCTACGGCGTGCGAAAGCGGAAAGGGACCTTGTCTTGCACGCCCAGGCAGCACGGCTCGGAACAACCGTGAGAGAACTTCGGCGTAGACGTCTGGCTTGAGCCAGAGATCGTTCCCGCCAGGTCCTACGTGGACTCCGGGTCCCAGGGCGTCGCCAGCTGGAAGTAGTTGCCGTCTGGATCGGCGAAGGTGCACATCTGCATCCCGCCGTCGCCAGGCTCGTACGGCTCGGCGACGACCTCGGCACCGGCCGCTCTGATGCGCTCGAACTCGCCCTGCACGTCGGGCGTCGAGAAGTTGAGCATGATGCGCCCCGGCTGCTGGTTCTTGCCGCTCACCTCACTGTGGGGTCCGATGGCCAGGCTGCCATCGCCCGCCTGGAAACCGAACCAGCCGTTGGCTTCGTCACTCCAGTCGGGGTTCGGGGCGCCCAGAACCTTGGCGTAGAAGTCGGCCAGCTCCTTGGAGTTCTCCGAACCCAGCATGATGTTGTTCAAGTTCAACGCCATCTCTCCTCCTTGGGTGTCTTGTTCTCCGTGCGGCCATACGCCGGGCGGTCAGGCCTGCGACGGTTCATGGCTGCCCGGGCGTTGCCATCGAAGCTGACGCACGGGTTGAGTCGAGAGGTCATCTGACGCTCCTTGGTCGCAACCGTCCAGTCAGGTCATCAAGACTCCGGGACTCCCCGAAACTCATCGCTGAACGGGAACGTACTGGCCCGCGGCCTGGCCGCGGCCTGGGATCCTCCCGAGGACCCTTCCAAGGCTCCCGAGGAGACGAACGTGCTGGTCAGGAGGGTGGGGCTAGCTGGAATCGAACCAGCGACCTCATCCTTATCAGGGATGCGCTCTAACCGACTGAGCTATAGCCCCCGGAGCCGCCGAGGCTACCGGATGTCATCCGTCACGCACGCTAGGGCGCGGTGTCGTCCTCCTGGAGGAGGAGCCTGACACCGCCCACCACGTCGGCGAGCAGGTTGTACAGCAAGGCCATGAGCACGCTGGCGAAGGTGCCACCCACGACCACGACCCCGCCGACGATGAGCCAGGCCTTCAGGACCTGGTCGCCTTCCAGGCGGAAGTCGGTGAAGCCGATGTCGGCCATGAACGTCTCGAGGTTGTCGATCAGCCCGATGGAGTGGGCGCCGGACCAGAGCAGCACGCCGGCCACGAGCAGGACCAGTCCCAGGCTCAGGGAGAACAGCGCCGACACCTTCAAGACACTGCCCGGAGCGACCCGCCGGACCACCACTCCCGTGGTGCGAACGCCCGACTCGGAGCTCCGGTTCGCCTTGGCGGCGCCCGGCGCCGTGGCCCGCCCGCCGTCGCCCTCGCCCTTGCCGCGCCGCGACGGCGGGCCGTAGCGGCGGGCGGCGTCGACGACACTGCTGCGGGCCGCGTGGATGACGTTCAGGCCCGCCCTCGTTGACACAGCTCGAAGTGTACGGGATCGGTTCGTGGCAAGGGTCGGCACAGGCCCACGGTGGGGCCCACGGCGGCGAGGCGTGGCGCGAACGACCGGGGCACGTCGACCGCCTCGCCTCGCTCGTGCGCCGAGGTCCCGGGGCGGGCGACGGGGAACGGATTGCGGGGCCGGTTGGCGTACAGCGCCCGCTGGGCGGCCGGCGAACGCCAACCAGAGGTGATGGGCACCGGGCCACCCAGCGCCGCTTCGGCCCGGGCCAGGGCTGCCTGCATCTCCGCCGTGAGCCCTGCTGCCCCGGCGACACCGCCGCCGGTCGCCCCTGCGCCGACGCGCTGGGCCCGCGCCACTGCCTCGGACCCGCCCACCCGGGCCCGCACCTGCACCTCAGCGCCCTCCTCGGTGAAGTCCACGAGCTCACCCCCGTTGGCCTCGGCAACGGCGCGGGCGGTCTCCTCTCCCTCGGCGGCACCGGCCAACGCAGCGGCGTCCGCCGCGGTGCGGGCGCGGGCCGCCGCCACCGCCTCCCCCCCGAGCCGGCCCAGACCGAGGCAGAGGCCGCCGGTGGCGACCACCAGTACGGCCACCAACGGGGTGACCGAGCCCCGTTCGCCCGGCGAGCGGTGGCGGGCTGGCGGACACGGGCGGGACCGCAGTGGCAGTCGTCCAAGAGCACGGGCACAGGGCATCGCTTCCCTCCGGGGCGCGCGGCAGCCGGGAAGGGGAAGCGAGGGAGCGCGACCGAGGCTAGCCGGCGGCGGCGATGAAAGGAACGGGCATCAAGCCCCCGGTGCCCTGTGGCCGCCGGCGGGAGAGGCGAGCCGTCAGTCGGTGGACAACGCCGGCGCCACGGCGGCCACGCTCTGGCCCTCGGACAGGGCCATGACCCGTACCCCGGTGGCGTCCCGCCCCTGGGAGGTGATGCCCCGCACGGGAACCCGGATCACCACACCACCGGAGGCGATGAGGATGACCTCGTCGTCGAGGCCGACCATGAAGGCCGCCACCACCCGGCCGCGCGCATGGCGGTCGGTGTCCTCGAAGGGGATACGGACCCGCCCGCCTCCGCCGGGGGGGCGGGCGGGGAGCACCTCGACAGCGTCACGCGACGGACACCAGGGACGCAGCGGGCAGGGCTGGCAGCGCGGCCGGCGGGCGGTACAGACCGTGGCGCCGAGATCCATGACCGCGTGGTTGAACGCCCCGAAACGCCCCGGCGACGGCCTCAGGGCCCCGCCGGTGCGCGCGAGGACCCGCCGCAGGTTGGTGTCCATGGCCACCTCGTCGCGCCCGAAGGCGAAGGCGCCCACGGCAGCGGCGGTGTAGGGCCCCACGCCCGGCAGCCGCGAGAGGTCGTCGGGCCAGCCGTCGCGGGCCACGATCGCACAGGCCTCGCGCAGGCGCAGCGCCCGGCGGTTGTAGCCCAGGCCGACCCAGGCGCCCAGCACGTCGGCGAGCGGGGCTGCGGCCAGGGCCGCGGCCGTCGGCCAGCGCTCGAGCCAGGCCTCGTAGCGCCCGGCCACCCGCGCCACCTGGGTCTGCTGGAGCATGACCTCGCTGACCAGAATGGCGTAGGGATCGGTGGTGCGCCGCCACGGCAGGTCACGCCCGCAGCGGTCGTACCACGCCAGCAGCGCCGCGGTCGGGGCCTGGCTCACGCCGCGGCGAGGTGGCGGGCGATGGCCCGTGCGATCGGGAGCCCGGTGTGGTGCTCGTAGTACGAGAACGCCGGGCTGGGGTTGACCTCGAAGCACCAGGCCCGGCCGTCGCCGTCCAGGCGCAGATCGATCCCCGAGAGCTCGAGGCCCAGCGCGTCGGTCAGCGCCAGGCAGCGGGTGGCCAGGTCGCCGTCCAGCGCGTAGGGCTCGAGGGCTGCGGGGCTGCCGACCTCATGCACGGCGTAACGGTAGTCGACGGCGTCGCTGACGATCCGGCACGCGTACACCTC
>JAHWKL010000003.1 GCA_019347915.1 Actinomycetota bacterium | reverse complement strand
GGAGCCCGAGCAGGTGGCGCGCGACTTCCTCGTCGAGAATGGGATCATCAGCGAGTAACCGCGCTGCCCGCTGGCACCAACGACCGCCAGCTTCGCCTCCGCGAACTGACTCAAGATTCTGGGAACTGTGGGCGGTCCTCTGGGTTGCGAGGGCGTTCGGCATCGAGGGCCGATCTGGAGGCCCCAGTCGGGACTCGGGCTGAGCCCGGGGGGACTCCGCGATCACTACCGGTCGAAGTGCTACTGTGAGTACACATGGAGCGCATCGGGATCCGTGAGCTGCGGCAGAACGCCAGCGAGTGGATCCGCCGGGCCCAGGCCGGCGAACGCATCGAGGTCACCAAGCGTGGGCAGTTGGTGGCGGTCATCGGCCCGCCCCCTTCGGGCGGAACCATCGCCCGGCTCCGTGAGACCGGTCGCCTCAAGCCCGGCAGCGTGACCGGGGACCTACCAGCGCCGTCGAAGACCCGCCGGCCGGCTTCGGATGCGCTCGCCGAGCTACGTGCCAACGAGCGATGAGCGTCTGGTACCTCGACTCCTCAGCCATCGTGAAGTTCGCCGTCGAAGAGCAGGAGACTGCCGCGCTTCAAGCATGGCGACGCGACGTCAGCGCCGAAGATGTGCTCATGACCTGCGAGCTGGCCGTCGCTGAGGTTCTCCGGGCCGTTCGCCGCGTCGATGGCGACCTCGACGTTGCCCTTGCGCATCTTGACGCACTGGAGCAGTTGGTCATCGATCGAGATCTCCTCCTCGCCGCGGGGCGGATCGAACCCGTCGCCATCCGTACCCTCGACGCCATCCACCTGGCGGCGGCGGCCGCGGCCGGCGAGGACCTCGCCGGAGTGGTCACCTACGACGAGCGGATGGCCGACGCAGCTGAGGCCTTTGGCCTGACGGCACTGACGCCGGGGCGATAGTCGACCGGGCTCGGGTGCCAGCGGAGCGCCCGGACAGGACCTGAAGCGTGCCCCGACGCTCGACGATCTGCGTGCCACGCCAGGGGGGGATCATGGAGGCCGCCCGGCGCAACGGCGCCACTGCCTTCTGGGTATCCGGGGCCGTGGCCGAGGATCGCCGACAATGCGGAACCTGCTGGTGCACTCCTACTTCAACGTGAAACCAGAAGTCGTGTGGGCTGTCGTCGCTGACGAAGTCCCGGCGCTGAACGAACAGATTCAGCACCTGATCGGAGAAGTCTGTGGTGGGCCCGCCGACCACTGGCTGTCTGCCGAGCCATTCTCTTCGAATCGGGACAGCTGTCCCGAGAAAAACGGGACAAACACCCCCTATGCGGCGGGACATCCGGCCCTGCAAGGTGGCGCAACACAACTGGCGGCGCCACACCGGTGCGCACGCTCGAGAGGAGAGTTCGATATGGCGAATCGGCGGTTGAGGCGAATGGCAGTGGGAGCGGCCATGACGGGAGCACTGGTCATGACAAGTGCCGGCCCGGCGTTCGCCCACTTCTGCAGGAAGGTCGACTTCAATCCCACTGCAGCGGCACACGCCGGCGCCTCTGAGGCGTGGCTCACGGCCGATGAGTGGAGAGAGTTCCTTCCGTACATCGAGCCCGATTGCCCAGGAATCACCGGTGCGATCGAGCCGATCCTGGTGGAGGCAGAGCAATCGGGCACGACGCTGTTCATGGGTCCCGGCCTGCTCGCTGGTGGAACGCTCAAGAACGGAAAGGACAAGACGCCATCGCATTTCGACTACGTCTTGCTGGAGGCGTTCATGACGTACTGCCCTTCGGGGGAGTGACCACGACGTCTCGGCAGGGGTCGAGCCAGCGAGTCGGGGCCCTGCCGCCTGACGAGGGGTGACGGTCCCACGTCCCGCCGAACGCCCAGCACAACCCCGGAGGCTCGGCACAGTTCACGCCCCACCGCGGCGGCGGCCAGATCAGGCCCGTGTGTCGCTCTCAGATGTCAGTGGATCAGTGCTCGTCCCAGTGACCGTCATGGGCGGCGTGGCGGTGGCCGTCGTGCACGTAGTCGGTGTGGTCGCCGTGGGGCACCGTCTCGTGGCCACAGCCCTCGCCGTGGTCGTGACCGTGGTCGTCGTGGGCCAGGTGGACATCGGTGGGGCACTCGTCCCAGTGGTCCTCGTGGACACGGTGGACGTGGCCGTCGTGGAGGTAGTCGGTGTGGTCGTCGTGGGCGACGCTGGCGTGCCCGCAGTCGGGGTCGTGGACATGGGTGTGGGCGTCGTGGACCTTGTGCTCGGTGCTCATGTGGTCTGTGCCTCCTCGGCATGGTTGATGGCGTCACCCACGATGTGGGCCACGTGCTCGTCGGTGAGCGAGTAGACGATCTCCCGCCCCCGCCGCTCGGTGGCGACGAGGCGGGCCTGGCGCAGCACCCGCAGATGCTGGGAGACCAGCGGCTGGGAGACGTCGAGGGCCTCCACCAACTCGTGCACGCAGCGTGAGCCGTCGCTGAGCTCGACGACCATGGCCAGCCGCAAGGGGTTGGCCAGCGCCTTCAACAACTCCGTCGCCGGACCCATCGCAGTGTCCCTCGGTCTCACCACGGTCATGCTACGGGCACTCATGCAGACATTGCAATATGAGCATCCTTCTCAGTTCGCGTTGTGGCATCTGAGAACACGACTGATTATCATTCGTAGAAACGCGTTCCCAGCGAGGAGAGAAGAGAGACGATGCGTCCGCTGTCTGCCATTCCCGTGGCCCTGGGGCTGGTGGCCTCTGCCTGCGGCGATGGGGACGGGGCCACCACCGAGGTCTCGGCCGTAGCGGCCGTGTACCCGTTGGCGTGGGTGGCAGAGCAGGTGGCACCCGACGTCGAGGTGTCGCTGTTGCCCGCCGGCGGTCTCGAGGCTCACGACCTGGAGCTCCCGCCGGGCCAGCGGCAGGCCATCCAGACCTCCGACGTGGTGCTCTACGTGGGGCGGATCGGCTACCAGCCCCAGGTGGAATCAGCGGTCGGATCCGCGGAAGGGGAGGTCGTCTCCCTCAGCGACGTGGCCGGTGGGGAGCGGCTGCTCGAGTCGGGCGACGACCCCCACGCCCACGAAGAGGACGTAGAGCGCGGCGAGGGCGAGGCAGTCGTCGACGCCCACATCTGGTTCGATCCCGAGGTGATGGCCGACGTCGCCATCCGCACCGGTGAGGTCTTCGCCGCCGCCGACCCCGAGAACGCCGAGACCTATCAGCAGAAGGCGGCGACGCTGGGCGAGGAGCTGACCGGTTTGCGAGGAGAGCTCGACGAGATCCTGGGTGGCGACTGCCGTCACGACGAGGCCATCGTCAGCCACCAGGCCTACGGGTACCTGCTCGAGCCCTACGGCTACTCCCAGCATGGTCTTACCGGCACCAACCCGGAAGCCGGTGCGTCGAGCGGGCAGCTGGCCCGGCTGGTGGAGGAGATCGAGCGGGAGGGGTTCGAGTACGTCCTCGCCGAACCGGTGGAGGGACGGCAGGATGCCGAGACCCTCGCGCGGGAGGCCGGCGTGGAGCTTCTCGAGGTCTCACCCCTCGATGCGGTGACCGCCGATCAGGCGGAGGCCGGCTTCCCGAGCCTGGTCCGCGAGCAGGCGACGCAGTTCGCCCGAGCGCTCGGATGCTGAGCGAGGTGGCACCGCGGACGTCACTCCCGGTGCTCGAGCTCGACGATGTCAGCTTCGCCTACGGGCGAACACCGATCCTCCGCCAGGTATCGCTGTGCCTGCACGAGGGTGAGTTCGTAGCCGTGGTGGGAGCCAACGGCTCGGGCAAGACCACGCTCATGAAGCTGGCGCTGGGCCTGCTCCGGGCGTCGGGCGGCCGCATCCGGTTGTTCGCAACCGAGATCGGCACCTTCGGCGATTGGGGCAAGGTGGGTTACGTGCCCCAGCGGGCGACGGCCATGTCCGCCCTGCCCGTGAGCGTGGAGGAGGTGGTGCAGAGCGGGCTGGCCGCTAGTACCCGGCTGTTCCGCCGGAGAAGTCCCGCGCAACGCGAGCGACTCGAACACGTGGTGGACCTTCTCGGCCTGACCCCTCACCGCCGCTCGCGGATCTCGGAGCTGTCGGGGGGCCAGCAGCAGCGGGCGCTGATCGCCCGGGCGCTGGTCACCGCCCCCCGGCTGTTGATCATGGACGAGCCCACGGCGGGGGTGGATGCTGACGCCCGCGGGGTGCTCCGGGATTCCCTCGAGCACCTGGTGAACGTCGAAGGCATGGCCGTCGTCTACGTCAGCCACGATCCCGAGGCCTTTGCCGGTCTGGCGCACCGGGTGGTGGAGGTGGACGGGGGACGGGTCCATACCGCAGGGCAGGACCGAGACGTCCTGGCGGAGGTCACCTGAGCGCCGTGAACCCGTTGGAGCTCGGATTCATGCAACGGGCGTTGGTGGGCTGCGTCGTCATCGCCGCAGTTGCGCCTCTGGTGGGCAGCTTCATCGTGCAGCGAGGCCAGTCGCTGGTGGGTGACGGCATGGGCCACGTGGCCTTCGCCGGGGTGGGCGTGGCCTTCCTCATCGGTGCCGACCCGGTGGCCGGGGCCCTGGCCTTCACGGTGCTGGCGGGCCTGCTGCTGGTGCGGATGGGGCGGGCCGGATTGGCCGGCGACCTGGCCCTCGCCCTGATCTTCTACGGGGGCATCGCCGTGGGTTACCTGTTCTCGTCGCGAGCCAACGCCGGCCAGAGCCGCCTGGTGGGGTTGCTGTTCGGCAGCCCGCTGAACCTCAGCTGGGGACAGATCCGGGTCATCGTGGCGCTGGCGGCGGTGGTGGTGGTCGTCACCGCGGCGTTGTACCCGCGCCTGGTGGCGCTTGCCTTCGACGAGCAGGCCGCTCGAGTGGCGGGCGTCCCCACCGATCGCATCGTCCTGGCCCTGACGTTGATGGTGGCGCTGGTGGTGGTCGGTGGGATGTCGTCCATCGGGCTGCTGCTGATCTCGGCCATGATGGTCGTGCCCGTCGCTGCCGCCGCCCAGTTGTCCTCCAGTTACCGCACCACCTTGCTGGTTGCTTCCGGCATTGGCGCCGTCAGCGCGCTCGTGGGCCTGCTGGCGTCGTACTACCGCGACTACGCCCCGGCGTCGGCCATCGTGCTGGTCGCCCTTGCGTGCTATCTCTTGGCCAGCGCCTGGCGGGGTCTGAATCGCCGGTGGCGACCGTCGATCTCCCCCCGATGATCGGCAGACAGCGCGGGGACCACGGAGATGCCGTCGAGGAACCCGCCGTATCCACGGGTTCTCAGAGATTCTCATCCGAGTGGTAGAGTTGCCCGGTGGCCACCCCTGATCTACACGCGACCACTGCGGCTCGGCTCGGGGCTGTCCAGCAGCGCTACACCGCCAAGCGCCGGGCCCTTGTCGAGCTGCTGGCCGACGCCGGTCAGCCGCTCGCCATCCCCGACATCCTGACGCGGGGCGCCTCGCTGGCCCAGAGCTCGGTGTACCGGAACCTCGTCGTGCTCGAGCAGGCCGGTGTGGTCCGGCGGGTCATCAGCACCGACGACTACGCCCGGTTCGAGCTGGCCGAGGATCTCACCGAGCACCACCATCACCTCATCTGCTCGTCGTGCGGAAGCATCGACGACTTCACCGCCTCCAGCGGCTTCGAGCGGACCGTGACCGAGGCTCTCGTCGAGGTCGCCAAGGACACCGGTTTCGACGCCCAGCACCACCGCATCGACCTGATCGGCGTCTGCGCTCGCTGCGCCTGACGCGATCAAGCCCCCGGATGTCCCGGGAGGCGTGGTCAGCGCTGTGGCGGCGAAGGGCACCGACCAGCAGCTGGATGCCGCTGATCGTCGGACCGATGGCTGGGTCACTGAGCGTCGCGCTGGTCAGCGGGCGCCCTCGAGCTCCAGGAGGGCGGCGATCTCTGGCGCGTCGGCGATGTCGACGACCTCGGCGGCGTCCGGCGCCTCGACGTCCACCTCCTCGTCGATGTCATCGGCGGTGAAGTGCAGCTCGACTCGCAATTCGTCGTCATCTTCCAGGTCGAAGGCCTTTCGCTCCTCAGTCGTCGGACGCTGGACGCCGAGGATGCTCATCTGTCGCACCCGCCCCTCCTCGTCGAGGGCGACCTCACCGGTGATCTCCGGTTCGGCATCGCCGTCGAACGTCACGGTTTCGGCGACCTCGTCCCGGCGGTCGGCGGGTGCCTGTGCGATCGCTCGGTCGAGGTCGACTCCGAAGCGGTAGCGACCGTCGCCTTCGGCTTCGATGTTGGTGGCACCGTTCAGGAGGTAAAGGAAGTCGAGGTCGCTCGGGTCGCTGTAGGTGGGGGACGCCATCAGGTCCCTGGCGGCGAGCTCGACCCACCTGGCTCCCGTTGGCAGCGCGTCGCGCACGTCGTCGCTCTCGCCACCGACCCATGCGCGGTCCTCGAGGATCAGCAGCCGGAGGGCGTCAGCTTGGCCCCCGATCGTGGCGCTGAGGTCGAGGGCGCTGCCGTCGAGCACCACCGCCCCGGTGATCGCGGCGGCCTCAGAACCAAGGAGGGAGCCAGCGTCGAAGGCGAGCTGGAGCGAGAAGCGCATGCTCTGGATCGATCGGGTCTGCTGGATCGCCTCGCTCAGCAGTCGGGCGGCTTCCCGGCCAGTGACTCAAGGTGCCGAAGCTGCTGTCGTGGTCGTGGTGCCGTCAGGCGCCCCGCCCTCTCCGCCGTCATCGCCGCAGCTGACGAGCAGCGCAACAGCCAGGATCGGCACCAATCGAGGGTGACGGCAGGTTCTCAGCATGTCGAGTGGCTATCAGCCGACGCCAACCGTGTCACCTGCATAGACACGGCGCGCGTGGCGGTGCTCCCGGCGTGGCGTTGATGTCGGCGCGTACGTAAAGGGTATTGGCCCTTTCGGGCCCTACCCGCTTGTGGCGAACCAGCCGGCCACGTCGACGACCAGGTCGGTCGATCCGGCGTTGTTGTACACGCTCACCTGGCCGTTGGCCCCCACCTTGGCGACGACGAGGTTGGGCACGGTCTGGCCCGCCACGAAGTTCACGTTGGAGGCGTTGGGCCGAGCCGCCCCTGTGGGCCACACGGTGAGGTGCGAGGGTGCGGTGGGGCCGACGGCGGTCACGTTCAACACCACCGCCCCCACGCCGGTTGCCGGTACGCCGCCTCGGCCCGTCACCGTGACGCTCGTGCTGGACCCGCCGGCAATGCTTCCGCCCCCGGCAAAGGCCCCGTCCACCGTGGCCTGACCGGGGCGCGTGTCCATCAGCCGGGCCGGCGAGAGCGGGGCGTAGGGTGGGGCAGCAGGCACCGTGCCGGGCGTGACGGCGTTCGAAGCGATCGATGGTGAACCGGTGCCGGTGGCGTTGATGGCCGCCACCGTGAAGGTGTAGGCGGTGCCGTTGGTGAGGCCGGCGATCGCCTGCGACGTGACCGTCGAGGCGAATGTACGGGGCGTGCCTGGCGTCGCTCCCACGAACGGTGTGACGACATAACCGGTCACAGGCGACCCACCATTGTGGGAAGGGGCGCCCCAGCTGACCGTCGCCGAGGCGTTGCCGGCGGTGGCGCTCACTCCTGTCGGGGCGCTCGGCGGGACCCAGCACCCCGAACCAGCACCCGCAGAGGTGGCAATGGGATTTGTGGCTGGTGCAGCCGCGCCGTCGTCGATGCCGTACCGAGCGACCGAAGAAACCAAGAATTGGTGGGTGACCCACATCCCGCCATCGGCGGTGCAGGCCACGCCGACACCGACAAGGTCAGGGCTTCTCCGAAGGATGTTCCAGCGGTGGCCGTCTGAGTTCATGAAGGCACGGGTGGTAGCGCCAGTTGTCGAGTAAAAGGGCCCAGCGGTGACATTTTCCGCGCGCATGGATGGCGGCCCGCTGCCATAGGCGGCGTTCCACTCCTCTTGAGACATGTGGCATCCGGATCCCACGCATCCTGAAGCCCGGTTGTGGTAGGAGTTGGAGAAGGCGACGTTGGCGCCGAACTGGTTGACCGTCAAGGGGGGCAAGCCACGCGCCGCACGCTCACCGTTGATCTGGACGACGATCTGGGCGGCGAGATTTGCTTCCACCGCGGTGCGACTTCCGGCCAAGCTGTTGATCTGCGTGGCGTTGAGCGGAGAAGGATGATCGGCGTGCGCCGGCGCCGCGGGGAGGACACCGAGTAAGGCCAGCGCCGTAACCACGAGCCCAAGCAGTGTCCGACGACTCAGTCGCTTGGTCGAGCGGTCAATCTGGGTCGTGCGGTACGCCATTGCATCCTCTCTATTGCGGTCGGGTGGCGGGCGACCGACCCGACACCTTCGCTTAGGCATCGGTGCGAGCGTCGCACTCCTTGAGGTCTGGCGGTCTCGAGCGCCAGGCCAGGCGGGCGGACCATCGCGGCTCCCGTGCTTGTCGTGGGGCAGGTCAAGTCCTCGCTGCTAGGCCGGTTGCCCGGGTGATGACCACCACAACGTGACGGTGGGGCGACGCACTGGGGGTGGGTAGCGCCCAATCAGCATCCGGACCTCCGGGTCCCGCTCAGAACCGAGGCACAGACGCTGCCGTACAAAGGCCACCAACTCATCGGCAGTCCGCCCCGCCCTCATCGGTCCGGTCCAGTGCTGCACGACCGGATCGAAGCCCGCCTCCCGCACGACGGCGGCCGCATCGTCGGCCGTCGGGCCGTGGGGCCGGTCGATCTCGTGCAACTCCTTCCACAAGGGATTCAGCCACGACAGCGGATGGTGCTGTGTCAGCTGGACCACCACCCGTTTGCGAGCGTGCTCGGAGAGCCGCTGGACGAAGGGCCGGAGGTCCGAGACGTTGTAGAAGACGTTGTGGCACACCACGACGTCGACGACCGGAGCCTGGCCGGCGACATCCGGCCAGGCACCCTCGATCGTCTCGTGCACCACCGCTCGTGCCGCAGCACGCTGGGCGAACGCCTGGAGCATCCCCGCACCCTGGTCCAATCCCACGATGAAAGTGGCGGGTGGCGCCAGAGGCAAGCTCGCGGCGCCGCCGCCGCAGCCGACATCGAGGACGCTGCCGCCGTCCGACAACGCCTCACGCGCCACCTGTTGGGAGGGCGTCTCCCGCTCCAAGGCCTCGTCGGCAAGCCGTGCGAACATGCCGACGTCGAACCCGTACGGCGACTGGGGCGCAGCGGCCAGAATCTCCTCGGGGATGGCCCAGGCGGCGAGGGCCTCGGCCCACTGCTGCGCCGCCGGCCCTGCGCTCTGGCACGGCGGTGTCACGTACTGGCCCCGAGGATCGGACCGCCACCGAGAGTCACCATCATCCATCCGGACCTGCAGCCCTTCAACCTCACGACCAGCACCTGCAGACACTGGCACACCCGAGGGAACCCGGGCGATTGCACGGCCGCGATGCGGTCCTCGTTGCCCTCCCGGATCAGCGACGACGACTTCTGCGTCCTCCGGGCACCGGTGAGGCGGGCACCATGTTCCCGCCGTCCCTAGTTGCCGGGCGCCCACGAGTCTGCGATTACCATAGGCGGGAGGGAAGCCGGCCAGGCGCGATGGCGCAGGCACGGGGCAGAAGGGGGACGACACGTGCGGCGAGGTCGTTTGAAGTTCCCGGGGATGGGTGGCGCATCCCTCCTTGTCTCGTCGACCGTGGCGCTGATAGGTCTGCTGCTGGCCTTCCCGTCCACTTCGTACGCCGCGGCCACGGCCGTCGAGGGCCGCGCCTTCGGGTACCACGCCTTCAGCGTCACGCTCTTGGACAGTCCACAGCCGAATGAAGGGCCCACACCGGCGGTGGATCTGGCGCCGGACGCGTCCAACAGCCCCCAGACGGCTACCGCACCGGAGGCGCAGGTGGCGTACGGGCCCGCCATCTTGTTCAGCTCGGGACAAATCACCGTGAGGACTGAGGGCAGCTTCAGTCCGGGCCCGTTGGTGACCAGCTCCACCGACGTCACAGATGTCAACCGCAGCGGTGACGAAGTCTTCGACGCCGACCGCGTCCAGAGCACCTGCACCGGCTCCGACGCCGGCGTGACTGGGTCCACGACGATCACCAACGGGACGCTTCGCACGCATGCCCAGGGTGACCAGACCGATCCCCCCCACGACGAGGGATTCGTGACCATACCGACCAACCCGGCGCCCGGTCACACCGTCGAAGGACACCTCCACCTGAGCTCCACCTCCCGAGAGGAGTTCCGGTACGTCTACAACGAACAGGTGACGAATCCTGATGGTTCCCTGACCGTCAACGCCGTCCACGCCTACTTCCTCGGGCCGACGCTCGAGGGCGAGCTGATCATCGGGCAGTCCGTCTGCGGCCCCGTCCCCTCCTTCGTCCCCGTCCCACCGGAGCGGTTGCTCGACACCCGAGCCGACGCCCAGATCGGTTACACCGGGGCCAAGCCCGCCGCCGGTTCCGTCGTCGAGCTGCAGGTCACCGGGGCCGGAGACACCAACGTCCCCACCGACGCCGCCGCCGTGGTGCTCAACGTCACCGGCGTCTCCGCCACCAACAACGGCTTCGTCACCGTCTGGCCCTGCGGCACCGACCGGCCCCTGGCGTCCAACCTCAACCTGACCACCGGGGCCATCCTGCCCAACCTGGTGATCTCCAAGGTCGGGGCAGGCGGCAAGGTGTGCCTGTTCACCAGTGGCGGCACCCACCTCCTCGCCGACGTCAGTGGGTACTTCCCGGCGGCCCTGGGCTGATGCTCACATGACCAGAGTCGGGCCACGGACGTGCACCCGGCCGAGGTCGAGTGGATCGCGCACGAGCGGACGAGCGGCGGGTGTGACGGTTTCTCTCGTTGTCCTCTTCGTTTCCCGTAGGTCCCGGCGGCCAGGCCTTCCAGGCGACCAGCACCACGGCCACCGCCAGGACGCCGCCGGCGAACACGTCGCTCGGGTAATGGCCCCGACTCCGCACCAGTGACCAGTGAGCCGCCATGGTGGCGGGGGCGAGAGCGACGAAAAGCACCGGGATCTCTTGGGATGCCGCCAGCGTGAAGGCGAGATCGCTGGCGGCGTGACCGGATGGGAACGACGACGTGACGGGCCCCGTCCGGGTCTCACCGGCTCGGGGAGGGCGCGGTCTTGCGACCAGTGGCTTGATCATGAGGTTGCCCACGATCGCCGTGACCCCGTAGCACACCATCCCCCGCAGCGCGGCCCGCCGCCCCCTGTCCCCACCGCCCCACGCCAAGGCTCCAGCCACACCGGCCCACACCGGAGGTTGCTGGACGATGTCGCCCATCCTGCCGAACCACGTCGTGCCCTGGCGTGCCCCTCTGGGGAGGAGGAACATGATTGCGTCTTCAGCCAACTGCCAGCGGGGCATGGTCGACCTCCGAGGTGCGGGACCTGCTGAACGTGGAGCAGCGACCCTGCCCACGAGCTCGTAGGGGCAATCGGCATGCAGTCACACGGGTACGAAGGCTGGCCACGACTACCGACGCGTGACGGGTAGGGGGCAGGATGGCGTCCAGGCGGATATCCGAAGACGGGGTGGGGGGAGACGATGCGCATCAGGCTGCGGGCGATATCGCAGCGAGCCGAGGAGCTCGCGATCTTCGACCAGCCGGGCACCTGGGTGGCGGGGCAGGTGGGCCGGCTCATCAAGGAGGGGCCGGCGAAGGATCTCCTCAGCGGCACCTGGCTGGGCCACCCTCTCCACCCCATGCTGACCGACGTTCCCATCGGCGCGTGGTCGAGCGCCTTGGTCCTCGACCTTTTCGGAGGCAAGGAGAGCCGTCGGGCAGCGGAGATGATGGTGGGGGTAGGGCTGGTGGCCGCCATGCCGACAGCGGCGGCGGGGCTCACCGACTTCTCGGACACGTTCGGTGCGCAGCGCCGCGTGGGGACTGTCCACGCCGCCTTCAACACGGTGGCCCTGGGGCTCTACGCCGCCTCGTGGCTGGCCCGGCGACGAGGGCGACACTCGGCAGGAGTGGCTCTTGGCCTCGGCGGCGCAGTGGCCGTCACCGGCGGTGGCTTCCTCGGTGGCCACCTCTCCTACGGAATGGGCGTGGGGGTCGACCACACAGCGTTCGACCAGGAGCCCAGCGACTGGACGCCGGTGGTGGACGAAGCCCAGCTGGCCGAGGGGCAGCTGACGCTGGCCGAGGTCGGGAACGTCCCCTTGTTGTTGCTGCGGCGGGACGGGCGCATCCTCGCCGTGGCCGACACCTGCACCCATCGCGGCGGTCCCCTCCACCAGGGCGAGCTCGAGGACGGCACCGTGGTCGTTTGCCCCTGGCACCGCAGCGCCTTCCGAATGGAGGACGGCGAGGTCGTGCGGGGCCCTGCGACGGCACGACAGCCGGCCTATGAGACGCGAGTCATCGACGGAACCGTTGAGGTCCGTGTGCGAGAGCCGTCGGCGTAGCACTGGCCGGCGCTGAAACGTACGAGGGGCAGCGAGCGCCCCCGTCCTCTAGATCGGGGTGAACTCCCGCGCGGCGATGAAGTCCGGCCGAGGCTTGCTGGCTGAGAAGGGCTCTACCAGCGTGTTCTCGACGCTGTTGTAGACGAGGAAAACGTTGCTCCGGGGGAACGGTGAGATGTTGCTGTTGGAGCCGTGCATGGAGTTGCAGTCGAAGATGGCGATGGAGCCGGCGGGGCCGACCTGTGTCCTGATCTCGCCGCCAGCCCGTTCGGCCAGCGTGTGGAGGCTGGCGTCGTCGGGGGTACCGATCTCCTGGCTGCGCAGCGAGTGCTTGTAGTGATCGTCGGGAGTCTCTCCCACGCACGTCACGTAGGCGTTCTGGGAGCCCGGCAGCACCATCAGCGGGCCGTTGAAATGGAAGTTCTCCGTGAGCGCGACAGAGAAGCTGACGGCGCGCATCGCCGGCATCCCGTCCTCGGTGTGCCAGGTCTCGAAGTCGGAGTGCCAGAAGAAGCCCTCGCCGTGGATCGCCGGCTTGAAGTTGACCCGGCTCTGGTGGATGTAGACGTCGCTCCCGAGGAGCTGGCGGGCGGCGCCGGCGAGCCGGTCGTCCGAGGCGAGGGCGCGGATGGCCTCGCTCAGCCGGTGGACCTCGAACACGGAACGGATCTGGTCGCTCGTCGCTTCGACGATGGTCCGCTCCGACGCCCGCAGCTCCGGCCTGCTCGCCAGCTCGTCAGCGACGACGAGGAGCTCGTCAACCTCGCCGCCGTCGAGGACGCCCTGGAGCATCAGGACGCCGTCACGGTCGAACCGGTCGAGCTGATCACCGGTGAGCGGCCCGTCGCCGGCGCCGCCCCACACGACCGGGTCCTGGCGTTCGAGGATTCTGGGCTCCGGAGCGACGCGAGAGGGGTAGCGGTCGGTCATCCGGCTCGTGGTGCTCATGCGCTTGCCTCCGAAGCACGCGAGGTGCGATCGGTGTCGGACTCGGTGTCGAGCCCACGTGGTCCGAGCAGGAGCGGATAGGCGCCGTCCTCGTCGTGCACCTCGTTGCCCGTCAGCGGGGGAGTGAAGACGCACATCATCCGCAGGTCGGTGTGGGCACGCAGGCGGTGGCGTTCGTGGCCGTCGAGGCAGTAGAAGGTGCCCGGACCGATGGCATGGACGTCACCGGTCTCCAGGTTCTCCAGCTGTCCCGCGCCCTCCACGCAGTACACCGCCTCCACGTGGTGGCGATACCACATGGAGGTCTCCGTGCCGGCGTGGAGCACCGTGTCGTGGAAGGAGAAGTCGGTGCCGTCGCCGGCGAGCAGGAGCCTGCGGCTGCGGAAGCTCGGGCCCTCGACGTCGCGGTCCGTGCCCACGACCTGGTCGAGATGGCGAACGATCACGACATCGCCCCGGCCACGGCCTCGGTGGCGAGCCGGCGGGGGACCTCCAGACTCGAGGCGATGGCCTCGTCGAGCAGGCCCAGGCCCTGCGCCAGATCGTCGTCGTCGATGACGAGGGCAGGCAGCAGCTTGAGGACCTCGCCGTCGGACCCGGAGGTCTCGATGATCAGGCCCAGTTCGAAGGCGGTCCTGACGATCTTTGCCACCACCGAGGAGTCCTCGCATGCCAGCCCACGGATGAGGCCCCAACCCCGCTCGGTGGCACCGAGCTCTGGGTAGGCGGTCGCCAGGCTCTCCAGCACCGCGCTGACCCAAGCGCCCTTCTTCTTGACCTCCTTGGTGAGCTTGTCGTCCTCCCAGAACGTCAGCGCCTCGGTGGCGGTCACGAAGGCGGGATTGAAGCCACGGAACGTCCCGTTGTGCTCACCCGGTTCCCACACGTCGAGCTCGGACCGCATGAGGGTGACGGCAAAGGGGATCCCGTATCCCGAGAGGGCCTTGGAGAGGCAGACGATGTCGGGGACGATGCCGGCCGCCTCGAAGCTGAAGAACGGCCCGGTGCGGCCGCACCCGACCTGGATGTCGTCGACGATGAGAAGGATCTCGTGTCGGCGGGCCAGCGCCGACAGTCGGCGAAGCCACTCGCGGCTCGCCACGTTGATACCACCTTCGCCCTGGACGGTCTCGACGATGATGGCGGCGGGGAGGTCGAGCCCGCTGCCCTCATCGTCCAGGAGCGCCTCCAGGTAGTCGGTGGTGTCGACTCCCTCCCCGAGGTAGCCGTCGAAGGGCATGTTCACCCCGGAGCTCAACAGGATGCCGGCGCCCCCGCGCTTGGGGGAGCTGCCGGTGATGGCCAGCGCCCCCAGGGTCATGCCGTGGAAGGCGTTGGTGAAACCGACGACACGCTCCCTGCCAGTCACCTTTCGTGCCAACTTGAGGGCTGCCTCCACCGCGGTGGTGCCCGCAGGTCCGGGGAACTGCACCTTGTAGTCGAGGCCACGTGGTCGCAGGATGACCTCTTCGAACCGCTCGAGGAACCGCTCCTTGGCCACGGTCGACATGTCCAGGCCGTGGACGATGGCGTCGCTCTGGAGGTACTCGAGGAGCGCAGCCTTCAGGAGAGGGTGACCGTGGCCGTAGTTGAGCGAGCCCGCGCCGCTGAAGAAGTCCAGGTACTCGCGGCCCTTGTCGTCGTACATGCGCGACCCCTTGGCCCTGGTGAACGTGGTGGGCCATGTGCGGCAGTAGGACCGAACCTCGGATTCCAGTCTGTCGGTGAACTTCATCGGCCTCTTTTCGTCTCGTCTGGATCGATGCACAACGGCCCTACTCGGTAGAGGACCTCTGGCTCGTGATTGCCGTCGGGGAACAGCTCGGCCGGATAGCTGCCGGTTGCGACGCACGCGGCACCGAGCGACTGAGCGAAAGAGTGGAACAGGCGCTCCGAGCCGCGGTTCGAAGGTGTGACGGTGGCCTCCACCCAACGGACGCCTCCGTTCCCCGGCTGGGTCAGCAGCGCCCGCAAGAGACTGCCGCCCAGCCCGGCGCCGCGCCGCTGGCCGCTGACCCCGATCTGCCATACGAACAGCACGTCGAGGTCGTCGGGCACGCGGTACGCAGCGACGAACCCGGCGAGGTCCTGGGTCTCGGGGTCCTCGGCCACGACCGACGTCGACGCGAAGTGCGTGCACACCAACAGGTAGGCGTACGGAGAGTTGACGTCGAGCGCTCCCGTGTCCACGGCGAGACGCCACATGGGTGTGGCGTCGCCGGCGACGGGTGTCCTCAACTGCAGCGCGGAACCGGAAGCGGCGCGCGTGGCGCGAGAGGGATCGTGCTCGGATCTGGAAGCTTGCAGCTCCATGGGTTCGTGCGCCGCTCTGCACCGCTGTCGAGCTCGAAGAGCATCGAGACAAGGTGCCCCTCGGGGCCACCGGGAATGACGTCGGATACCGGCGCCGCTCCGGCGGTCCAGGCTCACGTCGAGCCGGCTTTCGAATCCCCCCCGTCGAGTGGTCGTCGGTCACGTTTCGTGGCCGCCCCACCAATAGTGACGACCAAAGTCGAGGGTAGTGGAAGGAAGACCTGATTGGGGAGCTTCTGCACCGCTGCGACGGATCGAGCGTCGAAGGCTCCGTTCACGGTGAGCCTATTACGTCGGGGCACCGTGTGCGCGACCATGGTCGTGATCCCAGTGGACGAGCGGACGGAGCGTCGCGCATGACCAAAGAAGTGATCGACGAGCACTACGAGAGAATCGCCGAGCGCTACAGCGAGTACCTGTCGTACTCGGGTGACTTCGTACCGGCCCTGGTGACCAAGATGATCGACATGCTGCGCTTGTCGGAGGACGACGTGTTCGTCGACCTGGGCGGTGGCACCGGCATCTACACCGCCGCCATCCTCGATCAGGTGAAGCTCCGCCAACCCGTGGTCCTCGTGGACTTCAGCGCCGACATGCTCGATCACGTGCCGGACGACCTGCCGGTGGAGAAGGTGCACATGGACGCCCTCACCTTCTCCGAACAGCCCCGTCGTTACGACAAGGTGCTGATCAAGGAGACGGTCCACCACGTGGACGACCGGAAAGCGCTGTTCCAGAACCTGTACGAGCGGATCGAGCCCGGCGGGGCACTGCTGCTCGTGCACGTCCCGCCCGATATCGACTATCCGCTGTTCGAGGCGGCCAGGAAGCGTGCGCTGCGCTGGCACGCCGACCCCGACGAGCTCGAGCGCCGGCTCGGGGAAGCCGGCTTCCGGGTCGAGCGGGACGCCGTCGACTGGCCCCACTCCATGCCCAAGCAGCGCTACTTCGACATGGTCGCCAGCCAGTACATGTCGGTGCTCTCGAGCTTCAGTGAGGAGGAGATCGCCGAGGGACTCCGCGAGATGGACGAGACGCACGCCGAAGTAGAGGTGCTCGAGTTCACCGACCACTTCGACTACATCGTCGGCTACAAGTCGTAGGCGGGACGCCGGCACCGGGGACCGGTTCGGTACCCGGCGGTGGAGGTGTTCCTCGTCGTGCAGGGGTCGTCCTGGTGGCGGTTGGGCTCGGCCGGGAGGTCCGCCAGCGGCGTGCTCGTAAGCTGGAACGAGCTGGTGGTCGCGGACACCGGAGGGGAGCGTGGGTGAGCTGACGGAGGCTGAGATCGAGACGGCGGAGGTGGTGGGTTCGACCGACCACGGCCACGAGGGGGTCAGCTCCCACAACGACACGCTGGTCGAGCACCTGCGTCAGGTCCACGCCCTCGAGCCACCGGCGACGCTCAGCCGGACGACGCTGGAAGGCGTGCACGACCGGCTGCACGACGAGGCCAAGGCCAGCGAGGACCAGGGCGGGGCGTGAGAAGGCCGTTCCGGCCCCCACAGTGCGACGGTTTCTCAGCGTTGCTGGGGCCAGAACCGTGGGAGGCGGAGGCGGTCAGCGCCGGTCGGCCTTGGCGGCGGTGACCAGCTCGAGGAACCGCTCGTCGTCGACGTCGGCTCCGGGCCCGGCCACCTTGGGCCGGAGGCGACCGGCGAGATCGCCGGCGATCCGGACGCGAGCGGGGGTCAACAGCGCCTGGCGGCGCTCGAGGAAGCGCCGGACCGTGGCGAGCTCCTCGGCGGTGACCTGGGCGACATCCCAACCGACCGTGTGCTCGCCGGCCGGCGCCGTCCACCGGGGCGGAGGGGGGGCGCGGCGCTCCCGGATGACCAGCGTGCCGGCGGCCAGGTCGCCGAGGCGCTGGTTGCGGCCCGACACCACCACGGAGATCACGCCGACCAGGTAGAACCCAGGCAAGAAGTCGATGAGCCGGAGGAGGTTGCGGATGACGCTGGTGACGAACCGGACCGGACCGCCATTGCCGTCGACCACACGGATGCCGGTCCAGCGCTTTCCCGGCGTCCGTCCGCCGGCCGCCACCTCGAACAGCACGTCGTAGCCGAAGAGGAGCAGGAACGAAATCACAGTGACCAGCGCCACCCACCAGCCCCCGAGGTCCACGTCGGCGGGAGCCAACGCCGAGAGGAGCGTGAGGGCCACGGACACGACGACCCGTACGAACCAGTCGAGCAGGAACGCCGCCATGCGGGAGCCGAGACCGGCGAGGGTCAGCTCGATGGCCACGCCCTCGGGCGTCTCCAGCACCACCCGGTCGTCGAGGTCCACCCCGTGACGGTAGACCGGTTCGTGGCCGAGCGTTCCCGCGAGTGGAATGAGCTGGGACAGCTGCTCGACGCCGCCCGCGGCCATCCCGAGCGGCTCGGCCCGACGCGCCTGCGCCGCCTCGGTGGCTTGTACCGGGCGGCGGCCGCCGATCTGGCCACCGTCCGTCGCCGCTGGCCGGCGGAGCCGGAGCGGGCCCGGCTCGAGGCCCTGGTGGGCCGGGCCCGGCTCGCCGTCTACGGGCGAGCGTCGCGCCGGGGGTCACTGCGCAGCTTCTTGCTCCGGGGCTACTGGCGCCGGGTGCGGGAGCGGCCGGGGCCGTTGTGGGTGTCGGCGGTCCTGCTCTTCGCCCCCATGGTCGTCGCCGGCGCCTGGGGCGCCTCCGAGCCGGCGCTGGCCGCCTTGGCGCCGGGGATGGCGACGAACGCCGATCTCGGGCTTCCCGGGGGGGCCTCGGCGGCCATGTCGGCGGACATCCTCACCAACAACATCCAGGTCACGTTCCTGGCCTTCGCCGGAGGTATCACCGCCGGCGTGCTCACCGCGCTGATCCTGGTCACGAACGGAGTGCTGATCGGCGTGCTGGGGGGCGTCGCTGTCGTCGTCGGCAACGGCCGGGTCTTCACCGAGTTGGTCGTCCCCCACGGGGTGCTCGAGCTCTCGTGCATCGTGGTGGCCGGCGCCGCCGGGCTGCGCGTGGGGTTGGCCCTGATCGACCCCGGGCGGCGCCGGCGGTCCGACGCCTTGGTGACCGAGGCACGGGCCGCCGCCGAGCTGGCCCTGGGCACCGCCCCGTGGCTGGTGCTGGCCGGCCTGGTCGAGGGCTTCGTGACCGGCGCCGGCGGGGGACTGGCCGTGGCCCTGGTGGTGGGGTTCGGTCTCGGGGCCCTCTACTGGGTGCTGGTCTTCCGCCAGGGAGCGGTCACAGCCGAGCCCGCGCCTTGAGGGACAGGTAGGCCGACACGCACACGCGGCCCAGCCGGGCCGCCGGTGCCTCGACCACCACGGCCCCGGAGCGCCGGAGCCGGGTCGCCGCCCGGGCGCGGGCGTCCAGGACCTCGGCGGCCACCGCCGCGGCGTGGACCTGCAGCGGCGTTGCCGGCTCGGTGGCGAGGAGCCCGACCAGGTCGGAGTCGGTGGCGGTGGCGACCACGACGGCGTGCCGGCGGGCCAGGACGGGCACGGCGTCGACCAGCGAGCGGGCGGCGGCCTCGTCGACGAGGTCGGTGAGGACCACGACGCAGGCCCGTTTGCCCCCGCCCACGGCGTGGAAGGCGGCGGCGTAGTCGCTGTCGGCCTGTGCCGGCTCCAGGTCGAACAGCGCGTCGAGCACCGGTCGCCCGCCGGCCCGCCGAGGCCGGACCAGGCGGCGGACGGCGGCGTCGAAGGCCGCCGTCCCGCACCGGTCACCCACCGCATCGGCCACCATGGCGACGGCGGCGGCGGCGTCGAGGGCGGCGTCGAGCCGAGTGCGGTCGGCACCGAGTGGCGCCGCCATGAGCCGTCCGGCGTCGACCACGCAGATGACGTCGCGATCCTCGTCGAGCCGGTACTCGTTGCTCATGGGCCGGCCGAGGCGGGCGGTGGCCTTCCAGTTGACCTGGCGCAGCTCGTCGTCGGGCAGGTAGTCGCGCACCCGCTCCAGCTCGGTACCCAGCCCCAGGGCGCCCCGGGTGAGCTGGGCCAGGTCACGGGCCATCCCCGAGCGGACGGTGACGGCCAGCGCCCGGGCGGCCGGGAGATCCGGGTACACGACCACACCGTGGTCCCCGCCGACACGGTGGTCCCATCGCCCCAGGCCCAGCGGGCCGGTCAGGCGGAGCGCCACCGGGGGCAGGACGTGGCGGCCTCGGTGCCGGGGCCGGATCACCGCGTCGAGGTGGTCGTCAGCCTCGTCGGGCTCCACCGCCAGCGCCGGCGGGACGGGCTGGCGGATGCGGGCCCGGCCTCTGCCGCCGGCGGCCGGAGTGACGATCAGGGGAGCGGCCACCCCCCGGGAGAGCGCCCGGGGGACCGACCGCTCGACCGCCGGCGGCCGGCGCACCGACCAGGCGTCGGCCACCACCGCGCCGGCCAGGGCGAGCCCGGCCAGGACGATGGCGCCGGCGGGCAGGAACCAGGCCAGCACGGCGAGCACCGCCGCGGCCAGGACCGCCCGGGGCGCCGGGCTCACCGGGGAACGGCGACGGCCGCCAGCGCGGCAACGACGGCGTTGTCGGTGCCGAAGCGCTCGAGGTCGGCCTCCGGGCGCAGGAGCAGGCGGTGCCGGAGCACCGCCGGCGCCATGCGGGCGACGTCGTCGGGGGTGACGAAGGCCCGCCCTGACATCCGAGCCGTCGCCCGGGCGGCGGCCAGCAGGTGCACGGCGGCTCGGGGGCTGGCGCCGAGGGCGACGCTCGGCAGGGCCCGGGTGGCCCGCACGACGGCGGCCACGTAGGCGAGCACCTCGTCGCCGGCGGTGGTGGCGTCGACCTCGTCCCGCACGGCCCGCAGCCGGTGGGCGTCGGCCACGGCGGCCACGTCGCCCAGCCCGGCGGGCATCACGCCCCGGTGGGCCAAGCGCAACAGGGCCACCTCGTGGGCCTCGGACGGGTACCCGACCTCCACCTTGACGAGGAACCGGTCGAGCTGGGCCTCGGGCAGCGGATAGGTGCCCTCCTGCTCGATCGGGTTCTGCGTGGCCAGCACCAGAAAGGGGTCGGGCAGTGGGTGGGCCTCGCCCTCGACGGTGACCTGGCGTTCCTGCATGGCCTCGAGCAGGGCGGCCTGGGTCTTGGGGGGCGTCCGGTTGATCTCGTCGGCCAGCAGGACATGGGTGAAGACCGGGCCCTCGCGGAAGGCCAGCTCACCCGCCCGCAACACCACGGTCCCGGTGATGTCCGAAGGGAGCATGTCCGGCGTCAGTTGGACCCGGCGGAACGTCAGCCCCAGGGCCCGGGCCAGGGCCGAGGCGAGGAGGGTCTTGGCCACACCCGGTGGCCCCTCGAGCAGGACGTGGCCGCCGACGGCCACCGCCGCCACCACCTCGTCGAGGACCCGGTCCTGGCCCACCACGACCTTGCTCACCTCGCCGACCACGTCGGCCCGCAGCTCCGCCAGCACCTAGCCCTCCTTGGTCGACATCGTGCCCCGCTCCAGGTGGGCGACGACGCGCCCCAGTTCGAGCAGCTCCTGATCACTCGTGACCGGCCGGCGGAGCAGCTCCCGCTCCTCGGCGGTCAGCAACGTGCCGGCGCCGGCGTCGAGGCGGGCCGCCGCTCGCTGCCGCAGTGGCGCCACCGCCTCGTCCGGCCGCCGGGCCAGAGCGGACGTGGCGGCCAGGGCGTCCACGTAGGCCCGCCGGGGCGGCGGCAGCGGCCGCTGGCGATCCTCGGGAGGGCCGAAGCGACGTCCCTTGGACCACATCCACACCGCCGCGGCCACGGCGGCGGCGATGAGGCCGCCGGTGGCCCGGGCGGGGAGGGTGATCGCCAGTGCCTGCCCGCCGTCGTCCCCGTAGCCGTGGGCCGCCTCGGCGAACATGACCGAACGCCCCGGCGGTCCCACCACGGCCAGCCCGAAGGCAGCGTTGTCGGCGTCCGCCAGCCGGCGATTGCGCAGCGGCGAGGTGTCGGCCAAGGCCACCACCCGTCCGTCACCGGCGGCGGCGACGACGCCGAGGACGTCACCCTCGTTCTCTCCGGCCAGGATGGGCAGGCCGGCGCCGGCGTCGGTGAACGCACCGGCTCCGGCGGTGGTGACCTCCCCGACGCCAGCCACTTCGGGCACCGGCACCAGCGCCCGCGCCCGCTCCGGCCCCGATGGTCGCCAGCGGAGGTCTGGGATCACGCGGGTGGCGGCGGGCAGGGAGGCCCCGCCGGTGGCGATGAGCCGTCCCCCGCTGCGTACGAACGCCTCGGCGGCGTCGATCTCGGCGGGCGCCAGTCGGGAAGGATCGGCGATCACCAGCGTCGCACCGGGGTCGAGCTCGGCTTCGTGGAGGGCTTGGCGCAATCGGCGTACAGGGTGCCCGTTCTCGGCGAGGAGCCCGGCCCAGGCGGCGGTGCCCTCGGGGGCGGTGGCGTAGGAGGACGAGGTCGGGCCCGACGGCTCCTTGCCCACCACGGCGTCGACACCGGCGAGGGCGATGTTGACGGCCAGGACGGCGGCTCCGAGGACCACGGCGATGCGGGCGCCGGTGCCGAGCCGGCGCCAGGCGGCGATCACCGCCGGGCCTCGGCCAGCACCCGGGACCAGCCGGTGCGCGAGGCGGCCACGTCGCCGGGCGCCGCCGGCCGGCCCCCGTAGGCGATCTCGTCGAAGTCGGTGGCCAGGCGGACCAGCGTCTCGGACGGCACGGCGCGGGTGACGGCGCCCGTGGTCAGGGACGGGCGCAGCCGCAGCGCACCGGCGCGGTCGAGCCGCACCAGGCCGGCCCGGAACCGCAGGCGCACGGCCAGGGCCAGATCGCCGGCCCGCTCGGCTTCGTCGGCGCTGCGTTCCAGTTGCACCGGGTCCTCGCTGCGGCTCGCCAGATGCCGACCGCCCGGACCGGCACCGAGCGGCATCCGTCGGCGCCCGACCATCAGCGCCACCACCGCCGCACCCAGCACCACCCCCACCGCCAGAGGGAGGAAGCGCTCCGGCTCGGCCGTGAGCCACCGGAAGGCGGCGCCCAGGGGCCGGCCGAGCGGTTCCAGCCACTGCCCGAGTCGGCGCAGGGCCCCTTCCAGGGGCCGGGGGACCTCCGGAGGGTGGAAGGCACGGCGGTCGAGGATCTCCTGGGCGGACCGCCGGGCGGCATCGGGGTCGGCGCCCGCCTGCCGGGTCTGGCCCCGCAGGGCGGGTAGTCGCTCCTGGGGCCGGTCGGCCAGGGCGGTGGCCATGTCGACCGGCCGGCCGTCGACCCGGTCGACCCGCCGTAGTTCGGCCAGGGCGGCGCCGTCGCCGTCCGCCGCCCGGTCGACCAGCTCCGAGAACCGCTCACCGCCGACAGCCTCGGCCGCCGCCGTGGTGGCGGAGCCGGTGATCACGGTCAGCAGGAGCAGGGCCAGCGCCAGCCCGGCCGGCGTCCGCCTCACCCCGAGGGGCGCCAGTCCGGGGGCGGGGGCCAGGACGGTGGCGCCTCCCCGGCGGGCGGTGACCCGGACGCGGGGCCGCCCGGCGGCCACCCCCGGTCATCAGCGGTTGGCGGGGACTCCACCGCCTCGGCCAGCTGGGCCAAGTCGAACGCCTCCTTGCGGACCAGGGCGTCGAAGTACAGCACCGCGGTCGCCGCCGCCGCGAACGGGATGGTGAGCATGTTCGACACGACACTGGCCAGCCCGCCGGCGACGGCGTCGACGATCTCCCCGCCTCCGACGGCGAACACACCCATCAGCACGCCGTCGATGGCGAACTGGACGACGAAGGTGAGGATGGCCACCAAGAACAGCACGGCTGCCGTCGCCCACCACCGGCCCTTCAGCAGCGCTCGGGAGCGGCCGAGGGCCTTGCGACCCCGGATGTCCTCGAACAGCAGCACCGGCACCGCCACTGCCCAGGCCACTGACAGGTACACCCCGGGCACGATGAGGGCAAGGAAGGCCAGCACCAGCAGCGTGAAGTAGACGATGTACAACCAGATCAACGACCGGAGGCGGCTGGTGGCGAAGCCCAGCGACTCTCGCCACGTCACCTCCCGGTCGAGGTAGGTGGCGCTGACGATGGCGAAGCACGCGGCGATCGCCAAGGCCGTCGCCAGCAAGCCGAGCAGGCCGACGACGACACTCCCGGCCACCCATCCGGTGAGGGCGTCGCCGTCGACGCCGGCGAAGGGGTCCACTTCCGGTTCGACGGATTCGGCGTCCGGTGCGAACGGGTCGGCTCCCGGGTCGAACGGGGCGAACGGATCGCCTCCGGCGCCGGTCGTGGGATCGGGAATGGAGATCTGCACCAGGGCGATCACCACGGCGACGGGGATCACCACCACGGCCACCGCCCGCACCAGGGTCCCGAAGCGCTCGCGGTAGATCTTGAGGGCGACGTCGAGGACCTCGCCCACTCGCAGGGGCCTCAGCTCGTCCATCCTCACCGAGGCGGGACCCTACTCCCGAACAGCGACACTGCGGCGCGCCGACGTGGCGCCGGCAGGATCAGGCGACCGGCGCCGAGTTACGGGCAGGCGAAGGGACTGATGGTCTGGCTGTGCTCGGCGGCGACGGCCAGGCCCTTGGAAGCGGGCTCGGGGGACGTGGAACCGCGCGGTCCGGTGTCGTGGCAGGCACCGTTGCCGGGCGAGGTGGCCCGGTACTGGCCGGCGTGAGCGGCGAAAGCGGGCGTGGCGGTGAGACCGGCGGTGACCACCAGTGTGCCCAGCGTGACGGTGACTCGTCTCGTCAATGACATTGGCCCTCCCGGGAAACCGGGGTGCCTCCATCAGGCACCTGCGTCCTCAGTACGGCGACGAGCACGGTGGCGGATGGGGCGGCCAAGTCCAAATGGGAGATTTCCCCCATGAGGTCCGGCCCCACCATGTCGGGGAGCCGAGGACTTGGCTCCGGCCACGGCGCGGGCCAGCATGGGCTCTTGGCCCCTCCCGCCCACCTACGGCGCCGGCGGGCGCTCGTCGCCGTGTGGCTGGTCGTGGCGGTGACCACGGGCGTCCTGCTGGCACTGTCGCGTGCGGCGACGGGGCCGCTCGACGATCCCGACCCGGCACGGCAGCGCCCGGGTTACCTCGACGACGGTGCGCTGCCCGTCCCGGCGCCCGAGGTCACCGGCGGCATCCCGGCTCCCGGGCGTCGCGCCGTGGTCTTCTTCGTGCGCGCCGGGCAGCTGGGCCCGCTGTGCCAGGCGCTCTCCGGCTTTCGTCCGGGCCCGGTGGTCGACATGGCCGTGGTGCTGCAAGAAGGGGGAGGGCGGTGCCCGCAGGGCATCACCGTCGTTGATGACCGGGAGGCCGAGTTGGCCGAACGCTACGGGTTGCCGACGCCCCGCGACGGCGGACCGCCGGTCGGTTACGCGGTGGTGGACGCTGCCGGCCACATCCGGTACCGCACCCTCGACCCGGAGGTTGCTTCGCTCCTCGGCGAGGTCTCGACCATGCTCCGGGCGGTGTCGTGACCGGGCGTCGCTCCGGCACCGACGACCGCAAGGGGCTCAGGCTGTGTCTGTGGTGCCTGATGGCTGTCGTCGTGGAAGTGGCGCTCTTCACCTCGTACCAGGGTCACGACGCCAAGTTCCACTGGTTCACCCACTTCTTCGTCGGCACCTCGGCGGCGTTGTTGGCCATGGCCGGCGTGGCGCTGCGTACCCGCAGGGCCGTTCCCCTGCCATTGGTGTGGCTGCTGAGCGGCCACCTCTTCGCCATGCTCCCGGACGTGCTCTTCAACGCCGGCGTCGCCCACGAGCGGTGGATGGAGGTGTTCCTCGGGCACATCAGCAGTCACTTCGTGCCCGGCCGCAACGTGACCTGGTTCTTGATCTTCCTCGTCTGCCTCGCTGCCTACCTGGCCGTGGTCTTCCACGTCGGCGAGGGACAGGACTCCGCCACGAGGACACGTCGGCGCTGATCGTCCCCCGAGGGTCCTCAGGGCCCGGCGCAGAACTACTTGCCCGATCTAGTGAGGAACCTCGCAGGTGGAAGGGCCTGCGGACCCGCAAGTAGTTCTGCGTCGGGTCCTCAGGCGGCGAGGAGGGCGTCGATCTCCTCGATCTCGGCGCGCTGCGTGTCGATGATCTCCTGGGCCAGCTCCTTGGCCTCCGGGGACTCCCCGCTGCGCAGCTCCTCCTCGGCCATGGCCACCGCGCCGAGGTGGTGCTCGCGCATCGAGGTCAGGAACAGGCGATCGAACTCGGCGCCCGATGCCGATTCGAGCCGGTCCATGTCCTCCTCGCTCACCATCCCCATGTCCTCCATGTCCATGCCGTCCATGTCCATGTCGTCCATGTCCATGTTGTAGCCAAAGTCCATGGGGTGGCCCCAGTCGTCCAGCCAACCCTCCATGAGGTCGATCTCCGGCTGCTGGGCGTCTCGGATCCGCTCGGCCAGGTCGCGGACCTCGGGGCCGGCGGCCCGCTCCTCGGCCAGGTCGGCCATGTCCACCGCCTGGGCGTGGTGGGGGATCATGCCGCGGGCGAAGGCGACGTCGCTGTCGTTGAACGCAGCGGCACTCGACGGCTCCCCGTGCTCGGCGCCGTGCTCGGCGTTGTCGCCTCCGTCGTCCCCACCGCACGCCACCGGGAGGACGGCGAGCACAGTGGCGACCGCGATGGAGCTGAGACGGCGCATGAAGGACCTCCGGGGGGAAGGGGGTGGGTGCCGCCACCTGAGCGGCACGAGCAGGGTTCGGGCAAAGGTACCGCAGGGTGTTTGACCGGGGGGAGGCCCGGGGCACAGGCCAAGAGTGAGCCAGATCAACATCACTGCCATGGGCCCCGGACGGTTCGGCGTCCAGCTCAGCGAGGGGCCCGACACGACCAGCCACGAGGTGCGCGTACCCGAGACGCTGCTCGACGATCTCGGCGTCGGCGACGTCGATCCCGAGGTCGTCGTACGGGAGTCGATGGAGTTCCTCCTCGAACGGGAGCCGGCGTCGAGCATCCTCCCCGAGTTCTCACTGGACGACATCCCCCGGTACTTCCCTGAGTACCAGGAGGAGTTGAAGGCCCGCCTGGCTGCCTGAGCGGGCCGGCGGGTGTCACCCCGTCGCCACGCCGGGTACGTCGCGCGGGTGCGCCAGCCCGAGGAGTTCCCCTACCGCGACCGGGCCCACGCCGGCCAGGTGCTGGCGGAGCGGCTCCGGCACTACGCCGGGCGGCCGGACGTGATCGTGCTGGCCCTGCCCCGTGGGGGGGTTCCCGTGGGCCACGAGGTGGCGCGGGCCTTGCAGGCGCCCCTCGATGTGTTCGTCGTGCGCAAGCTCGGCGTCCCCGGCCACGAGGAGCTGGCCATGGGTGCCATCGCCAGCGGGGGCGTGCGGGTGATCAACGACGTGGCCCTGGCCGGCCTCGGTATCGAGGAGGGCACGATCGACGCCGTGGCCCGGCGCGAGCAAGAGGAGCTGGACCGCCGGGAGCAGCGCTACCGCCAGGGCCGGCCCCCGCCGGACGTCGCCGGCAAGGTGGTGATCCTGGTCGACGACGGGCTGGCCACCGGCGCCACCATGCGGGCGGCGGTGGCCGCCTTGCGGCGCCACCGACCGAGCCGCATCGTCGTCGCCGTACCGGCGGCGGCGAGGCCGACGTGCGACCAGCTGGCCGAGGAGGTCGACGAGGTCGTCGCCGCGGCTACACCCAGCCCCTTCCGCGCCGTCGGCCTGTCCTACCTGGACTTCTCCCAGACCACCGACGACGAGGTCCGCCGCCTGCTCGATGCCTCGTGGGCGACCGGCATGGCGGCCCAGGAGCTGACCATCCCCCTCGGCGAGGCGGACCCGGGGGTGGCCCTGCCGGCCGCTCTGGTGGTGCCCCGCCAGGCCAGGGGCGTGGTGCTGTTCGCCCACGGCAGCGGCAGCAGCCGGCACAGCCCCCGCAACCGGCAGGTCGCGGCCGTCCTGCAGGAGGCGGGCCTGGCCACACTGCTGGCCGACCTGCTCACCGCCGACGAGGAACAGCTCGACCGGCGCACACGCCATCTGCGCTTCGACATCGGCCTGCTGGCCGACCGCCTGGCCGCCCTGGCCGACTGGCTGGCGGCCGACGAACGCACGGCGGCGCTCCCCGTCGGCCTGTTCGGGGCCAGCACCGGTGCCGCCGCCGCGCTGGTCGCCGCCGTCCGCCGGCCGGCGACGGTGGCGGCGGTGGTCTCCCGGGGTGGACGTCCCGACCTCGCCGGCCCGGCGCTGCCCTCGGTCCGGGCCCCGACCCTCCTCATCGTGGGCTCGCTCGACACCGAGGTCCTGGAGCTCAACCGGCAGGCCCTGGACCAGCTGACCGGCGTCGAGGGCGTCGGCGGTGAGCGCCGGCTGGAGGTGGTGCCCGGTGCCGGCCACCTGTTCGAGGAGTCGGGGACCCTCGAACAGGTGGCCTCCCTGGCCCGCTCCTGGTTCGAGCGTCACCTCGCTGGCCCGGCGGGCGGAAGCTAAGGGCGGTCGGCGAGCCGGTGCTCCACGGCGCCCAGCACGGCGCCGAACACCACGTGCACCGCCACCATGGTGCGTTGGCGGTCGGAGCGGTCGCGCTCGGGCGGGGGCAGGACGCCCAGACGGGGGATCCATCCCCGGTAGCTCAACGCCCACACGGCCACGGCGAACCCCGTCCCCTGGACCACGGTCGGCACGGGGAGGCGCAGTGCCCGGCGGAGGAGGGCGAAGGTGGCGCCGCTGCCCATCCCGAAGGCCAGGTGGGCCAGCGAGGCGGCGAGGTTCTCCTCCCGCTCGCAGAGCGTGTTCCCGGTCTCTTCCTCCGCCTCCTCCACCACCCGCTCGGGCGGCTGGGTGCCCATGGAGCCCCGACGCTGGGCGATCAGCATGGGAACGCTCATGGCTCCGGTCGCCACTACACCTGCGACCGCACCCTCCAGCACCGTCCGCATCGTCTGCTGCATCGCTTCCCGTTACCCTCGGGCGCCTCCGAGCAGACCGGGAGGCAGACATCGGCATCGAGTTCAATGCCTCACAACGCTCCAGCCTGGGCATCGAGATGGAGCTGCAGATCGTCGACGCCCGCACCCGGGAGCTCAAGAGCGCGGGGTCGCAGCTCCTGGCGCTCATGGGCCGGGGCCACCCCGACGGTGCCCACCCCAAGGCCAAGCACGAGCTGTTCGAGTCGACGGTGGAGATCATCACCGGGATCTGCGGCGACGTGGCCGAGGCCCGCGCCGATCTCCAGGCGACCCTGACCGAGCTGACCACCCATGCCGAGGAGCACGGGTTGGCCGTGCTGTGCTCGGGGAGCCACCCGTTCAGCCACTGGGCGGCCCAGGAGATCAGCCCCAATCCTCGGTACCACAAGCTCGTGGCCGAGATGCAGTGGCTGGCCCGCCGGCTCCAGATCTTCGGCATCCACGTCCACGTGGGCGTCCGCTCGGCGGAGAAGGCCATCGCCATCGCCAACGCCCTCACCACCTACCTCCCCCATCTGCTGGCGCTGTCGGCCTCCAGCCCCTACTGGCTGGGCAAGGACACGGGCCTCGCTTCCAGCCGCTCCAAGGTCTTCGAGTCGCTGCCCACCGCCGGCCTGCCCCACCGTCTCGCCGACTGGACCGAGTTCGAGGAGTTCATGGGGACCCTGCTGCGCTCCAAGGCCATTGCCTCCATCCGGGAGGTCTGGTGGGACATCCGACCGCATCCGGACTTCGGTACGGTGGAGTTGCGCATCTGCGACGGGCTGCCCCGGTTGACCGAGGTGGCGAGCGTGGCGGCGTTGAGCCAGTGCCTGGTCGACTGGATGGACGAGCGGTACGACCGGGGCCTGGCCCTGCCGGTCCCCAAGGCGTGGGTCCTGCGGGAGAACAAGTGGAAAGCGGCGCGGTACGGGATGGAGGCCGAGATCATCGTGGACGAACTGGGGGCGCTGCGCCCGCTACGCGCTGCCATGGCCGACCTCGTCGAGGAGCTGGCACCGGTGGGGCGGCGCCTGGGTTGCGAGAAGGAGCTGTTGCGCACGCTCGAGGTGGTCGACGAAGGACCGAGTTACGTCCGCCAGCGGGCGGTGGTGGCCGCCGGCGGCAGCCTGGTCGACGTGGTCGACGCCTTGGTCCGCGAGCTGAGCACCGACTGCCCCGTGGGACCGGGGCGCTGACATGGGGTCGTCCGACCTCCCGCTCGTCGCCATCCCCGCCGCCCACCTCGCGTCCGGCCGGGTCGAGGGCTGGGGCTCCGGGGCGTTCGCCGCCGGTGCCGGCTACGTGGCCGCCCTCCGCCGAGCCGGGGCCCGCCCGGTCATCCTCCCTGGCCCCGACCCGGAGCCGCCGGAGGACGTGCTGGCCCCGTTCGCCGGGTTGCTGCTGGCCGGGGGCGGCGACCTCGACCCGTCGCACTACGGCGAGTCCCCCGATCCGCGGGTGTACGGCATCGACCCCGACCGTGACGAGCTGGAGCTGGGCCTGGTCACCGCCGCCCTCGAGCAGGGCATGCCCGTGCTGGCCATCTGCCGTGGGGCCCAGATCGTCAACGTCGTCCGCGGGGGGACGCTGTACCAGCACCTGCCCGAGCCCCTGGGCCGGGGGGCGCACGGTGACCCCACCGGGGGCGTGCTGGTCACCCACGGGGTGCAGGTGGCCGAGGGCAGCCGGCTGGCCGCCGCCGTCGGCGGGCACCGGGTGGCGCGGTGTACGTCGATCCACCACCAGGGGATCGACCGGGTGGGCAAGGGCCTGGTGGCCGTGGGGTGGAGCGACGACGGCCTGGTGGAGGCCATCGAGCTCGCTGGCGGCGACGGGTGGATGGTGGGTGTCCAGTGGCACCCCGAGGTGACCGCTGGCGACGACCCTGTGCAGCAGTCGCTGTTCGACGCCTTCACCTCGGAGGTCCGCCGGTCGGCCGCCCTCGTTTGACGGCCTCCCTGGTCGGGGCGTCCGGGCCGGCACCCTCGGGTACCCTTCGGCCCCACCGCCGCACCGCGTGACCAAAGGGAGGATGTGCACATGGCCGCCGACGACGTCGTCTCCGCCTTCGTGTCCCGGGCCCCCGCCCCCGGCCATCCCTCCCTGCAGGTCGAGGACGATGCCCTGGTCGTCGACGGTTGGTGGCCGGCGGCCATGTGGCTGGGGCGGGAGGCGTGCCTGGTCCGCCTCGACGACAGCCCGGGTGACGCGGTGGCCGCTCAGCTGACCGGGGCGCTGGCGGCTCGGGGGATGGTGGCCGTCGACGCCGATCTCGACGCACCGGTCGAGGCCGTCACCATGCAGCGCCTGGGCCTCATCGGTGCCCGCTGGCAGTTGTGGGCCGCCGACGAGGCCGCCGCCCGAGCAGCGGTCGCCGCCGCCGCCGTGGGCTGATCGTCGGCCGGTCCCCCTCCGCCGCCATGCCGGCGGCCGGGCTGACGGCACGATCTATCCAGCCTAAGGATTGGCAACCGACACGGTGGTCGTCGTGTCGCCCGACGAGGGGGGCGCCGTCGTCGTCGTGGTGGTGGTGCTGGTCGGCTGCACCGGTCCGGAGTTCCGCGGCCGCCGCTGACCGGGAGGGTTCTGCGGGGTGACCACGATGGTGGGGACCGTCGGGAGAGGCGGCGGCGTGTACGAGCGCAGGGTCGTCGTCGTGGTGTCCCTGGGGGGCGCGGGGGTGGCGACGGTCGGCGGTGGCGCCACCGTGGGGGGCGGGGCGGGGGGCGGCGGCGGCTCGGGGAAGTCGTCGGGTGGCACGCCCTCGAGGGCGGCGGCCATGAACGCCTTCCACGTCTGCGCCGGGATCGACCCGCCCGTCACCCGGTCGACGCCCTTGATGTTGTACAGCGGGGTGGGCTTCTCCTTGTTGCCGATCCACACCGCGGTCGACAGCGTGGGCGTGAAGCCCACGAACCAGGCGTCACGCCATTCCTGGGCGGTGCCGGTCTTGCCCGCCGCCGGCCGACCGATGTCGGCGGCCGTGCCGGTGCCCCCCGAGATGACGCCCTTGAGGATGTCGGTGACGTTGGCCGCCACCCGCTCGTCGAGCACCCGCTCGGGAGCGCGGTCGCGGTTGTCCTCGACGATCTCTCCGTCCGGCCCCTCGACGAAGGTCACGGGCGTCGGCGGCTGCCGCTGGCCGGCGTTGCCGAAGACTCCGTAGGCGGACGCCATCTCCAGCGGCGCCACCTCCTGCACCCCCAGGGCGTAGCTGATGCCGTGCACCTGGGGGCTGGCCACCCACGCCGAGGTGATGCCGAGGCGCTTGGCCATCTCGCCGACCTCGGGGATGCCCACGTCGTTGATCAGTTGGGCGTACACGGTGTTGTAGGAGTTCTCGGTGGCCCGGCGCAGGTTCGCCTGCCCGCCGGCCGTTCCCTCGTAGTTCTGCACCGTGCAGCCCCTGTCGCCGGTGCAGCCGGGGACGCGGTACTCGCTGGGAGCGGAGTAGACGGTGCTGTCGGGCATGCCCTGGTCGAGGGCGGTGGCCAGGACGAAGGGCTTCCAGGACGACCCGGGCTGGCGGCCGGTGCCGCCGCCCTCGGCGTAGATGGCGTCGGGGTCCCAGCACGCCGCCGGCACGTCGATGACGGCCTCGAGCCCTGGCGGGGGCGCGGGACAGTTGCCCAGAGCCAGGTTGACCTGGCCTCCCTGAGCCCCGAAGTCCCGGCCGCCCACCAGCGCCGCCACGAAGCCCGTCCTGGGGTCGACCGACGCCAGCGCCATCTCGATGGGGGGCTGGGTGCCGGCGAGGGCCTCTGTCACCGCGGCCTGGGCCATGTCCTGGATGCGGGGATCGAGCGTGGTGTGGACCTCGAGGCCGCCGGCGTAGACCCGCTCGCCGTACTGGTCCTCGAGGTAGCGGCGGACGTAGTCGACGAAGTAGGGGTACTCGCTGACCACGTCCTCGACCGGGTAGACGACGGTCGACGGGCGCGGCGGCTCACCCCGCTCGGCCAGCCAGATCTCGCGCTCGACCGCCTCCTCGTGCTCCTCGTCGGTGAGGTAGCCCTGCCCGCGCATGGCGTCGAGCACCAGCACCCGCCGGCTCTCGGCCACCGCCGGGTTGCCCCGGGGCTCGTAGCGGCTGGGTGCGGGGATGAGGGCGGCCAGCAACGCCGCCTCCGACACGTCCAGCTCGTTCACCGGCTTGCGGAAGTACGACCTCGACGCTGCTCCCACGCCGATGGCCCCCTGGCCGAGGTAGATCCCGTTCAGGTACCGGAAGAGGATCTCGTCCTTGTCGACCATGCGGTTGAGCTGCTGGGCGAGCACCGCTTCCTGGATCTTGCGCTTGACCGTCCGCTCGCGGCCGACGTAGGCGTTCTTGACGTACTGCTGGGTGATGGTCGAGCCACCCTGGACGACCGCACCGCCCCTGACGTCGGCGATGAGGGCCCGGACCATGGCCGAGAGGTCGATGCCGCGGTTGGAGTAGAAGGACCGGTCCTCGACCGACACCACCGCCTGCTTGAGGTGCTCGGGGATGTCGCCCGGCTCGAGGGGAACCCGCTGGTCGAACTCGCGGAACACGGCGATCTCCTCGCCGTGGACGTCGTAGACCCGGCTGAGCTGGCTGCCTGCCTGCGGGCGGGGGTCGGGGAGCTCGTCGAGCGCCGGGGGCGAGAGCAACGACTGGGCGACGACGGCGGAGACGCCCACGGGGGCGAGGGCGGCGAGCACGAGCACGACCGCGGTGGCCGTTGCCAGTGCCCGGTGGGTGGCGTTCATCGTGGCCGGGGGCCGGTCGCTCGCGTGGGCACCGCAACAGCCTAGAGGCGGCCGGGCGGCTCTCCCCGGCGCCGGTAGGCTCCCGCCGGGGCCGGGTGCGCCCCGGCCCGAGGAGTCGCGAAGAAGATGACGACCTTCCTGATCGTCGCCCTGTGCTTGCTGCTGGCCATCGCGGTGTATGCCGGCCTCATGGCCTCGGGCATCCTCCCCAGTGAGGACCGTGACGAGCGGCCCAGCCTCGGCGGCGGGGGCTTCGGCGGCGGGGGCGGGGGCGGAGTGCTGCCACAAGCGCCGCGTCTGCGGGAGCTGCCCCAGGGTTGCCTCATCGTGCTGATCCTGGTGTCGCTGGCGTGGTTCGCGGCGTGGGGGATCGTCCTGGTCATGGCCCTGAACCTGCTGTCGTCGACGACCTGACGGGCGTCGGGCGGGACGGCGCCGCCGTCGCCGCCGCCGGGCTCACTCAGCAGGGAGCGGAGGCCTCGGTGGACTCGTCGTCGGGGAGCAGGGCGCCGGCCAGGCGCCCCAGCTCCCGGTGTACCGCCTTCACCCGGGACCGGTCGGAGGCGTAGCAGACGAAGGTCCCGACCTGGCGCCGGGTGACCAGTCCGGCCTCGACCAGCACCGAGAGGTGGTGCGAGGCCAGCGACGGGGAGACGCCGATCGCCTCGGCCAGGAAGCCCGCCGTCCGCGGCCCCCGGCGCAGCCATCGCAGCATCTGGAGCCGGTGGGGTTCGCCGAGCACGGCCAGGGTGGACGAGATCCGCTCCACCTGTCTCGTGGTGAAGGCGCTGACCATGGCCCGGATCTTAGGCCGTCCTCACCCTCCGTGGGGGCCCGGGCAGCGCCGGCGGCGATGGACGGACACTGCGTAGCCGGCGTCGGCGCTCCAGGGCTGGCGGTCCCACGTGGACCAGCGCTCGGCCAGCTCCAGACCGGCGGTCTCGCAGAAGCGGTCGTAGTCCTCGAGCGACACGCGCTCCTCCCGGAGCTGGAAGCCGGCGACCAGCGCCCCTCCGGGGACGAGCGTGGGGGCCAGGTTGGCGACCACGTCCTGCTCGGTCCCGGGCTCGACGAAGATCATCACGTTGCCGGCGAGCACCACGACGTCGAAGTGCGAGGCCGGCAGCTCGATCGTGGTCAGGTCGCCCACCCGCCAGTCGAGGCCAGGCGCCTTGGCCCGGGCCCTGGCCAGCATCTCGGCGTCGGCGTCCACGCCGACCACGTCGATGCCGCGCCGGACCAGCTCGCTGGCCACCCTGCCGGTGCCGCAGCCGGCGTCGAGCACCGATCTCGGCCCCAGCGATTCCACGAAGTCGGCCTCGCCGTGGACGTTGTGGCCGGCGGCGGCCATCTCGTTGAACCGCAGGTCGTACTCCTCGCCCCGGCGGCTCACGCAACGACGGTAGCGCCGGGCCTGGCGCCCTACGACGACGCCGGCCGTCTGGTCTGCGGGCTGGCGTTGTCCCGCTGAGGGGCAGATGTGGCGCGGGCCAGGCGGGCGGCGACCGCGGCCACCACCGGCCGGGCCGGGGGGCGGGCCTCGGCCCCCAGGGGCTCGAGGGCGAAGAGGACCTCGGTGACCGGTGGTTCGCCGTGGCCGGAGCGAGCGGCGACCGTGGCCATCAGCGAGCAGGCGGTCCCGTCGCCGAGCACGACCACCACGTCGAGCAGCCCGGCATCGACGTCGAGGTAGGTGATGTCGCCCATCGAGTCGACCACCTCCACCAGGAGCCGGAAGGCCTCCCGGGGAGCAACGGTCCAGCGCAGGGAGTCGCCGGCGACGCCGATGGTCGGGAGACGCCCTGCCGGCGGTGGCGGGGTGGCCGGCCCCGGGGCGGGCTCTGGGCCCGGTGAGCGTCGCAGGGTGGCGTACGCCTGCACCAGCCGGGCGGTGCGGCGGCCGGCGTCGGCCACGTCGCTCGCCACGTCCGGGTGCGTCCGGCGGAGCTGGCGGCGGAACGCGCTCCTGATCTCCTCGGCCCCCGCCGTCCGCCCCACGGCGAGGACGGCCCGGGCCTCGGCGGTGTCCACGCCTTCAGTGTGGCCGGGACGGCCCCGGCTGGGCCGCGGCCACCGGGAACGACAGCGAGGCGGCGAAGTCGCCGGCGTCGTCGGTCCACCAGCGCACCATCTCCAGCCCGGCGGCGGCGAGCTCGGCCTCCACGCCGGAGCGCCGGAACTTGGCGCTGGTCTCGGTGCGCAGGTCCTCGCCGGCGGCGAAGTCGACCTCCAGCTCGATGGCCGGCAGGGCCACGTGCTGGGGCTCGAGCGAGCGCAGGCGCATCTCGATCCGTTCCGCCTCGGCGTCCCAGACGGCCACGTGGCGGTAGCGACCGGGAGCGAAGTCTGCCCCGAGGCGCTGGTTGAGCACTCCCAGCACGTTGGCGTTGAAGGCGGCGGTGACGCCGGCAGTGTCGTCGTAGGCGGCGACGAGGCGCTCGGGGCTCTTCACCAGGTCGGTCCCGAGGAGCAGCCCGTCTCCGGGCGCCAGGCCCGATGCCAGGGAGCGCAGGAACTGGGCCCGGGGCCCGGGCTCGAGGTTGCCGATGGTCCCGCCGAGGAAGGCCACCAGCCGGCGCCCTCCGGCAGGCAGGAAGTGCAGGTGGCGCTCGAAGTCGCCGACCACGGCGTGCACCTCGACCCCGTGGTAGTCCCGGGCCAGCTCGCCGGCAGCCACCCGCAGGGTGGCCTCGCTGACGTCGAAAGGGACGATCCGGTTCAGGGAGCCGCCGGCGGCGAGGGCGTCGAGGAGCAGCCGGGTCTTGGCCGAGGTGCCCGAGCCCAGCTCCACCAGGGTCTCGGCGGGGCAGGCGGCGGCGATCTCGGCGGCCCGGGTGGCAAGGATCTCGCTCTCGGCGCGGGTGGGGTAGTACTCGGGCAGGCGGGTGATGGCGTCGAACAGCTCCGAGCCACGGTCGTCGTAGAACCACTTCGGCGGCAGCCACTTCGGGTCGGCGGTCAGGCCCCGGCGGGCGTCGTGGCACAAGGCCGCAGCCAGGTCGGCGGCGTGGAGGTGCACGTCGACCGACACGCCGGCGCTCACGCTCGCCGCTCCCCGATCCGGCCCGCCAACGGGGCCACCGTCACCGCCGTCGGGGTGACCATCACCACCGAGCGGTCGGGGACCTCCCGCCAGCGCCGGTCGTCGTCCCACGGCTCCGAGGCCACCACCACGCCACCGCCGACGTCTGAGCCGCCGGCCTGCGGGCCGGCGCCGGCCTGGTCCAGCACGAACAGCGAGTCGCCACACGTGGTGGCGGTGATGCTGGCGCCGTCGGTGAGCACCAGGTTGAGCCGGGCGGGGGCCACCTCCTCGACCGCGGCCAGCACCGACGCCAGCGCCTCGGCGGGCTGGACGCCCCTGTCGAGGGCATCGAGGACCAGGGCGAACACCACGGCGCTGTCGGTCGAGCCCTCGACCTGCGCCACCCGCCGATCGGACACCAGGCCCCGCAGGGCGGTTCCCACCGCGCCGGCGAAGCCCTCCACTGCCCCGTTGTGGGCGAACAACCACGGGCCCCACATGAACGGTGGCGACCCGCTCTCCTCGACCGGCGCCGGAGGGGTGGCGCTGCGCACCGCCGCCACCACCGCAGTGGAGCGGATGAGCCCGGCCATGCTGGCCAGCGACCGGTCGGACCAGATGGGCCGATCGCTGCGGTACCGGGCCGGCTCGGGGCGGCGGTCGCGGTCGTACCACCCGACGCCGAAGCCGTCGGCGTTGACCGTGCCGTGACGCTGGTGGCGGGGAGCGTAGGACTGGCGCACCAGCGAGTGCTCCCGAGCGAACAGCAACTCGTCGAGCGTCGCCGGCGGGCCCAGGTAGGCGAGGAGGCGGCACATGGCTACAGATCCCGCGCGCAGCGCACGCCGGCGAAGATCTGGCGGCGCACGGGCAGGTCCCAGTTGCGGAAGGTGGTGCGGACGGCGCTGGGGTGGGTGGCCCACGACCCACCCCGCAGGACCTTGTGGTCGGGGCCCCAGAAGACCTCGGAGTACTCGGGGTAGGGAAAGGCCCGGAACCCGGGGTGGGCCCGGAAGTCCGACGCCGTCCACTCCCACACGTCGCCGACCATCTGCTCGCAGCCCCACGGGCTGGCGCCGGCGGGGAAGCTCCCCACCGGGGCCGGTCCGAAGCGCTCCTGGCCCAGGTTGGCCTGCTCGACCGACGGCGGCTCGTCGCCCCAGGGGTACCGGCGCTTGCTGCCCGCCGCCGCGTCCCACGACGCCGCCTTCTCCCATTCCGCCTCGGTGGGCAGGCGCTTGCCCCGCCAGCGGGCGTAGGCGTCGGCCTCGTACCAACACACGTGCTGCACGGGCTCGTCCGGCGGCAGGTCCTCGTGCCAGCCGAAGCGCACCCGCGACCACGACCCCATTCCCTGCCGCTGCCAGAACTGGGGGTGCTCCAGGCCCGCCTCGATCCGCCACGCCCAGCCCTCGTCGCTCCACCACCGCCGTTCCCGGTAGCCGCCGGCCTCCACGAACTCGGCGTAGGCGGCGTTGGTCGTGGGGTGGGTGTCGATGCGGAACGGCGGCAGGTGGACCACGTGGGCGGGACGCTCGTTGTCGTAGGCCCAGGCCTCGTCGTCGGTGCCCATGACGAAGGGGCCCCCGTCGATCACGACCTCCTCGGCCCGTCCCGGGCCCGATGCCGGCCGGGACGGGGCCGCCGGCACGGGCGCTCGCACCGGACGGTACCCCTCGCCCTCCATGAGCTGGAGCGTGGCCAGCATGGTCTCGTCGTGCTGGTGCTCGTGCTGAACGACCATCCCGTAGACGAAGCCCCGGGCGAGCAGGGGCGACGTCGGGTCGAGCTCGGCCCGCTCCAGGCGCTCGAGGGCCCGCCCCCGCACGCTGGCGAGGTAGGCCCGGGCCTGGGCCGGGCCCAGCAGGGGAAGGGAGGGCCGGTCGGCCCGGGGGTTGCGGAAGGCGTCGTAGAGGTGGTCGTACGCCGCGCCGACGGCGTCGCCCCCGACGGCTCGCACCAGCCACAGGTCCTCGAAGTTGCCGATGTGGGCCAGGTCCCAGGCCAGCGGGGACATCAGCGGGGAGTGCTGGCGGACCAACTCCGGCTCGGGAACGGGTTCGAGCAGGGCGATCGACCGCCGGCGGGCGACGTCGAGCTCGGCGGCGAGGCGCGTGTTCAGGTCCATGACGACTCCAGGGGCAGGGGATCGGGCAGCAGGCGGCCGTGGCGTCGCCAGCCGTCGAGCACATCGTCGGCCGGGCACCGGCCGCGGGCCACGAACCGGTCGAAGAACGCACCCACCGCCGAGATGGTGGCGTCGTCCGCACCCAGCCGGGGCAGGGCGCCGAGCGCGGCCTGGAAGCAGGCGGCGGCGGCGAGGGCCAGGCCGGGGTGGGACAGGCCGTGGCGAGCGGCGTCGCCCCACAGGCCGGTGGTGGCCGCCGTCACCCGTGCCGCCTCGTCGGCGGCCTCGTCATCGTCGAACAGGGCGGTGACCACAGCGGCGGCCGCCCGCCACCACGGCTCGGGCAGCGAGTCGATCATGCGCAGCTCCAGCCATCCCCGGGGCCGGACCGGCGGGAACAGCGTCCCGAGGTGGTACGCGAAGTCGTCGAGCACCGGGAAGCCGAGCTCATGGCCCTCCTCCATCCACCGGCCGAAGGGCAGGGGCGTCTCCATCGGATGGAAGCGCTCGGCGCAGGTGCGGATCAGCATCACCTGGGCCGCCAGCGCGTACTCCAGCCAGGCGCCGGCGGGGTCAGCGGTGCCCGTCTCCGCCGGCCCCGACCGGGAGGGATCGAGGGCCGCACAGATCGCCGCCCGCTCCGACCGACGGCCGGTGGGCGCGCCCCGGGCGAGCGGGGAGTTGGCGAACGACGCCACCAGGGTGGGCCCGAGGGTGTGGCTGAGGCGCCAGCGCCGGGCCTGAGCGGACACCTCGCCGATGTCGACGTTGACCTGCAGGGCGGCGGTGCTGCACATCATGCGGGCCCCCTCGTCGCCGTGGGCACCGAAGTACGCCTCCATGGCGCGGTAGCGGGGCTCGTCCACCACCCGGCGCCGGTCCTGCCACGGGTCGAGGCCGGTGCCCAGCAACCGGGCGCCGGTGCCGGCCACGGCCTCCGACACCGTGGCCAGGTCGCCGGCGAGGGCGGCGCAGGCGGCGGCGATGCCGTGAAGGGGGGCGGAGCTGACCTCGACCTGGCCGCCGGGTTCGAAGGTGAGCCGGCTGCCGCCGGTGAGGGGCGAGACCGTGGCCACCGCGGCGCGCACCCGGGCGTGGTCGGCGCAGGTGGCGGAGTCGCCCGCCGCCACCGTGAGCTGCTCGAGCTCGATGCCGACGAGGCCCTGCTGGGCGGGTGCGAAGCACTGCTCCCGGACGAAGTGCTCGGCGTCGGCTGCCCGCAGGCGGCGGCGAGGAGAGGGCACGCGGCGCGGCTAGCGGTGGCCGAAGCGGGCCGACACCCAGACCGGGTCTCGGACGGGCGGGAGCCAGAGGTGGCGGCTGGGGCGGTCCATGAGTCTCCTCACCGTGGGGGGCGGCGCTTCGAGGCTAGACATCTACTCCGCCCTCGCCTCCATGCGCCACTTGCTCAGCGCCGGCGGACGCGGTCCCACACGCGACCGGCGCGCACCACCCAGGCCAGGCGGGAGGCGTTGGCGTAGGCCGACTCGACGGCGAGGTGGCCCACCGTGGTGGCCAGGGTGGGGTAGACGTGGATGAGCGACGCCAGCGCCGAGAGCTTCATCCCCTTGGAGACGGCCAGGGCCAGCTCGTGCACCAGCTCGCCGGCGGCGGGCGCCAGCACGTGGGCCCCCACCACCTTGCCCTTGACGGTGACGACGATCACCGCCCCCTCGCTATGACCGTCGGCCCGGGCCCGGTCGGAGTGGGCCAGGTCCAGGCGGTGGACCTCGACGTCGTCGCCGTGGCGCTCCCGGGCCTCGCCGGCGGTGAGGCCGGCGTGGGCCAGCTCCGGGTCGGTGAAGGTGCACCACGGCACCAGGTCGTCGACGTCGCCCTTCCCGGGGAAGAACATGTCCCGCACCGCCCGCACCGCCTCGTGACCGGCGGAGTGGGTGAACAAGTAGCGCCCGGCCACGTCGCCGGCGGCGTAGACGGACGGCACCGACGTCTGCATCCGACCGTCGACGGTGACCCCCTTGCCGGTGGTCTCCACCCCGACGTCGTCCAGGCCGAGACCGCCGACGTTGGGGCGCCGGCCCACCGCCACCATCAGCTCCTCGGCCTCCCACCGCAGCAGGTCGCCGCCGCGCCGGCCGTGGACCACCTTGACGCCCCCCTCCACGGTCACCCGCTCGACGTCGACGCCGGTCTGCAGGGCGAGGCCCTCCTCCCGCAGCAGGCGCACGAGCACGGCCACCAGCTCGGGCTGCTCGCGGCCGAGGACGCCGTCCATCTTCTCCAGGACCGTCACCCGCACGCCCAGGCGGTGGAGCGCCTGGGCCAGCTCGATGGCGATGGGGCCACCGCCGATGACGGTCAGCGACGCCGGCGCCCGCTCGAGCTCGAACACGTTCTCGTTGGTGAGGTAGCCGGCGTCGGCCAGCCCCTCGACCGGCAGCGCCACCGGGCTGCTGCCGGTGCACAGCAGCACGAAGCGGGTGCGCAGGAGGCGGTCGCCCACGGCCACGGTGAAGGGATCGACGAGGCGGGCGTCGCCGCGGACCACCTCGACGCCGAGGGCCTCGAAGCGGCGGGGATCGTCGTCGGTGCGGGCGATCTCGTCCTGCACGGCCCGCAACCGGTCGAATACCGGCTTGGTGTCGAAGGCCACGTCGGTGGGGGGCAGGCCCCACTGGTCGGCGGTCCGCAGCGTGTGGGCGACCTTGGCCGAGGCGAGAAGGGCCTTGCTCGGCACGCAGCCGGTCCACAGGCACTCGCCGCCGACCCGGTCCCGCTCCACCACCGCCACCCGGAGGGGGAGGGAGGCGGCGAACTCGGCGGCGGCCATACCGCCCGACCCCATCCCCACGATCACCAGGTCGTAGCGAGGGGCCATCGAGCGAGCGTACGCTGCGTCGGTGACTGACCCACGGATCGAGGATCACGCCGTCGGCGTCGAGCTGCAGCTGACCGAGCTGGTCGAGCGACGGGAGCGGGCGCTGGTCCAGGGCCGCACCGAGTTCGCCGAGTCGCTGCAGCCCGAGATCGAGGCCCTCCAGGAGGAGTTGGCCCGCACCGCCGAGCGCATCGCCAACGAGCACTTCGAGCGCCCCGAGATCACCGAGGAGGGCGGCGGCTGACCATGGCCAGCGCCACCCCGTCACCCACCCCCAACCCCAACGCCACCAAGTACACCCTCGACGTCACCCTGCCGGCCACCATGAACCTGGCCAGCGTCGAAGCGGCCGAGGCCGAGGACAACGTCTTCGCCGCCACCGTCCTGGCCACCGAGGGTGTGGCCTCGGTCTTCGGCACCGCCGACTTCGTGACCGTCACCCGCCATCCCGGAGCCGACTGGGAGCCCATCACCGCCGCCGTCCAGGCCGCTGCCGCCGATCACCTCTGACCGCTCAGCCCCTTCGCGTCACCACGGTCTCGGCCGAGGCCACCCACGACCTGCGACGCAGGGTCCTGCGGGGTGGGCGGCCCGATGCCGAGGTGTACTTCCCCGAGGACGAGCTGCCCGAGACCTTCCACCCGGCGGTGCTCGACACCGGGGGGCGGGTGGTGGCCGTCGCCACCGTCAGTCCCGCCCCCACCGGCCGGCGCCCCGGCGCCGCCGCCTGGCGCCTCCGGGGCATGGCGGTGGAGCCCGAGCGGCAGGGCCAGGGCGCCGGCACGCTGCTGCTCGACGCCGTGGTCACCCGGGCGCGGGGGGCCGGCGTCGAGGTGCTGTGGGCCGACGGGCGTGACAGCGCGCTGGACTTCTACCGGCGCCGAGGGTGGTCGGTGGAAGGGGAGGGCTACCTGACCCCGGCCACGGGGATCCCCCACCACACCGTGATCCTCGATCTCCGGAGCGGCGGGTGAACCGGAGGCGCACGCCGGCAGGCGTCACGTCGCCCCCCGCCGTGGGTACCGTCGACCCATGGCCCTGCCCGACCGACTGGAGGTGAACCGCAGCTGCGCCATCCCTCTGTCCGAGCTGCAGTGGCGCTTCAGCCGCAGCGGGGGCCCCGGCGGCCAGCACGCCAACACGGCGGACACCCGCGTCGAGGTCGTCTTCGACGTGGCCGCCTCGCCGTCGCTGGGATCGGAGCAGCGCCGGCGCCTGCTGGAGCGAATCGGGCCCGAGGTCCGGGCGGCGGCGGGTGACGAGCGCTCGCAGGCTCGCAACCGGGAGCTGGCCATGGAGCGCCTGCAGTCGCGGCTGGCGGCCGGCCTGCGTGTTCCCCGGGCCCGGCGTCCCACCCGTCCCACGGGCGGGTCCCGGAGGCGGCGCCTGGAGGCCAAGCGCCGGCGGTCCCAGGCCAAGCGCCTGCGCCGGCCGCCGGACGGCATGGAGTGATCAGGCCGCCCGCAGGTCGTCGACCCGGCGGATCCGCACCACGTCAGCGGTGCGGAAGCTGGCCAGCCGCACGCTCCAGCAGTCGACCACCCGCCGACCCGAGTCGGTGCTGAAGAAGGTGGTGAGGGGCCCTTCGAGCTGGTAGGTGTCGGCCCCCACCACCAACTCGCTGCCCCCGTCACCGATCGTCACCTCGTAGCCCACCATCCCATCATGCGACGACCGGCCTGGGGGCATCCAGAGGAGAAGCCTGTGGTTTTCGTGCCATCCCGCAACGTTGTCCCCAGGTGCCCCGCCTCGGGCACGGAGGTGAGGGGGTGAGCCTCGTGGCCGGCGGTGCGGGGGAGGCGGAGCTGGCCCGGCGGGATCCGGTGATGGCCACCCTGGTCGCCCGCCACGGTCCGTGCCCGCTGGCGGCAGGGCAGGCCGTGACGAGTGGGCACTTCGAGCGCCTGGCCCGGACCATTGCGTCCCAGCAGCTCGCCGGGCGGGCGGCGGCGGCCATCTGGTCCCGGGTGCGGGCGCTGGTGCCGGGGGATCTCGACGCCGGCGCCGTCCTCGCCCTCGACCCCGCCCAGCTGCGTGGCGCCGGCTTGTCGGGGGCCAAGACGCGGGCGCTGCTCTCCCTCGCCGAGCGGGTGGCGGACGGTGCGCTCGATCTCGAGGAGGTCACCCACCTCGACGACGATGCGGTCGTCAGCGTGCTGTCGCAGTCACCGGGCATCGGCCCGTGGACGGCGCAGATGTTCCTGATCTTCCAGCTGGGTCGCCCCGACGTGTGGCCGGTGACCGACCTCGGCGTCCGCCGGGGCTACGCCCGGGCCTGGCAGCTCGAAGCGCTGCCGGCGCCCGCCGCCCTGGAGGCGTCGGGCGAGCGGTTCCGCCCCTGGCGCTCGATCGTGGCGTGGTACTGCTGGCGGGCGGTCGACGTCCCGCCGCCGGCCCAGGTTTCATCCCTACCTACTGGTAGGTAGTCTTAGTGCATGGACTCGGATGCCGCCCTCTTGCACGAGCTGTCGCCTGTCGCCGAGGAGATGCTCGAGCGTCACCTGTCGAACGCCAAGGAGTGGTTCCCCCACGAGATGGTGCCCTGGAGCGTCGGCCGCGACTTCGAGCCTGGCGAGGAGTGGGACACCTCGCAGGCACCGATGGACGAGGCCCTCCGCAGCGCGCTGTTCGTGAACCTCCTGACCGAGGACAACCTGCCTCACTACTTCCACACCATCGACCGCCTGTTCGGCATCGACGACGCCTGGCGGGCGTGGACGCACCGCTGGACCGCGGAGGAGGGGCGCCACGCCATCGTCATCCGGGACTACCTCACGGTGACCCGCAGCGTCGACCCCGTGGCGCTGGAGCGGGGCCGCATGCTGCAGTTGGCGGCGGGCGAGGTGCCGCAACCGGAGAGCGTGATCGACGGGTTGGTGTACGTCACGCTCCAGGAGCTGGCGACCCGCATCTCCCATGGCAACACCGGCCGGATGCTCGACGACCGGCGGGGCCGCGACATCATGGCGCGCGTCGCCGGTGACGAGAACCTGCACTACGTCTTCTACCGGGACATGACCTCGGCGGTGCTCGAGGTCGACCCTTCGGCGGTGGTGCTGGCCATCGATCGGCAGGTCCGGGGCTTCGAGATGCCCGGTACCGGCATCCCCGACTTCGCCGCCCACTCCAAGGCCATCGCCAATGCCGGCATCTACGACTTCGCCAGCCACTACGAGAAGATCCTGAAGCCGGTGGTGCTCGGCCACTGGAGCCTGGAGTCCCTCGAGGGGCTCAACCCTGAGGCGTCGGAGGCCCGGGAGCGGGTGCTCCGCTACATCGCCCGGGTGGGCAAGGCGGCCAGGCGTGTCACCGAGCGCCGCCAGGCGCGCCTCGAGGAGTCCAAGGAGCGGCCCGCCGCCCTCGTCTAGGAGGCTGGTGTGGGCCCTCGGTGGAGGGTCAGATCGGGCAGGAGCGAGCCACCTCGGCGTCCTGCCACCCCCAGTCCACGATCCTGGCGCCCTCGACGGTGGGGGGGGTCGTCGGGCTGGCGGGATTGGGCGTGCGCACCACCCAGTCCTGTTGCCCGCCGGGCGGGAGGGTGACGACCCCGGGCGGGCTCGGCACCGCCACCGTGTCGGGGCCCGACCGGATGGTCACCTCGAACGAGCGGATCACCGCAGCGGCCCGCGTCGTGGGGTTGATCAGGGTTCCCCGCACCTCGATGACCGATTCGGTGGGCACGCCGAGCACCACGTCGGACCCGGCGGGAACGACGACGGCTCTCGTGTCGGCGACGATCCGGGGGGGCTGGGCGGGGCAGCGCACGGCCGGGGCCGGCGGGGCCGGAGGGGCGGGCGCCGGGTCCGGGGCAGGGGCCGGGGCCGGGGCCGGGGCTGGGGCCGCCGGGGCCGGCGGCCCCTGCGGTGCATCTCGAGGAGCGGTGCGGTTCCCCCCGGGTGGTGGCGGGGCTTCCCGGCCGGTGGAACCTTCGGTCCCCGGCGCCGCCGGCCGCTGATCACCGGGCCGGCGGTCCCGGTCGCGGACGGTGGACCGGTCCGCTGCCCGTGGCGTCGGTCGCGGCGATGACTCGCCACCGCCGGCACTGGCCTCGCCATCCTCGACCTGCTGCTGAGAGGCGTCGGTCCCGGGCTCGCCGGCGTCAGAGGGCACAGAGCGCCCCGATGCTGACTCCGGCGCCGTGGCCGAGGGCGGACCCCCCACACTGCGGAGGCGGGTGGGAGCAGGGCTCGGCCCCAACGCTGCCAGCAGCACGACCCCGGTGAGGGCCAGGGCGGCCAGCGCCGGCTGCCGCGGGCGCAGTCGTTGCCGCCGGCTGCCGGCGGCGGGTGCATCGGGCGTGGCTTCGGCCAGGAAGACCGGCGAGCGAGCCGGAGCGGCCGGCACCGGCTCGGCGTGCTCGTCGTCCAGCACCACGGCGACGTTGGTCAAGAAGGCGCTCAGGCGCAGGCTCTCGGAGAGCGGCGGCTGGCGGCCCACCAGCACGAGGCGCTCGGGGCCGCGGCGCACCGCTCCCACCTGCACCAGCGCCTCCAGCGCCTCCTCCGCCCGGCCCCGAGGAAGCTCGAACTCGCCCGCGAGGTCGTCCAGCGGGACGCGGACCTTCCCGCCGGCGTCGGCGTGGTCGAACAGCAGGCCGAGCAGGCTCAGCGCGTGGAGCCGCTCGCGACGGGGCGTTCCCGCCGCCAGCAGGCGCGCCGAGACCAGGCCGACCACATCGTCGTCTTCCAGCCGGACGCGGCCGGCGCCGCCCGAGGCGGGTTCCCGTGCCGTCGTGCCCCTCCGTTCTCTGGGGGAGGCGACCCGACCCTCCCCGTACTGGGACAGTCTGCCAAAATCACGCGGCGGCCGTCACGGTTTTCGCACGGTTATCGGCCGTCACCATCGGTGCCTCGGCAGACTGCCTGCCGTTTCGCAGCTGCTCTCCTCGTCAGGACCGGGCCCTCAGTGCCAGTCGCCGCGCTCCTCCAGGACGTGCTTCAAGACGGCGGGGCGGTCGGTCATGATGCCGTCGACACCGAGGTCGAGCAGCCTGACCATCTCCTCCCGGTCGTCGATGGTCCACACGTGCACCTGCATCCCCCGCCGGTGGACCGCCTCCACCAGCCGGCGGTCGAGCACGGTGACGCGCCGGGTGGCCACGGGGACCTGGGCGCAGGCGGCGGGGAGACGGCCCGTGGGAACACCGCGGGCGGCGGCCATGAGGCGGGCGATGCCGAGGGGGCCCAGTGACGTGCACAGGTCCGGGCCCAGCTGGCGCCGGACGCGGGCCAAGCGGCGATCGGAGAAGGCGCCCACACACACCCGGCGCACGCTGTCCGTGCGCCGCAGCACCTCGGCCAGCGGTTCCACGCCGGCATCGTGCTTCGGGTCGATGTTGACGCGCACCTGCGGCCAGGTGCCGAGCACGTCCTCGAGCTGAGGGATGGCATGGCTCCCGGCGACCCGGGCTCGTCGCACCTCCGACCACGGGAGGTCGCCGATGCGCCCGACCCGGTCGGTGACGCGGTCGAGCTCGTCGTCGTGGAAGGCCACCAGCACGCCGTCGGCGGTGGCGTGCACGTCGGTCTCGAGGTAGCGGTAGCCGAGGGAGACGGCGTGCTCGAAGGCCGCCATGGTGTTCTCGGGATGCTCACCGGCTCCGCCCTGGTGGGCGAAGGGGAGGGGCCCGGGGTGGTCGAGGAACGGCCAGGGGGACCGGGGCACGGCCGACGACCCTAACGCCCCTGGTGCCGCCAGCGGGTGATGACGGCGCCGGCACCAGACCGGCGTCCGAGGGAATGGGCGCTCCCTGTCGGTACGGTGACGGGATGGACGTGACGAGCAGGTTCTCGGTGATCATGGCCGGCCCCGAGGCGACGATGCCCCTCGACGAGGCCGCCCTGCTCGTCGCTGCCGCCGTCCGTCCCGAACTGGACGTGGCCGCCGAGCAGGCCCGACTCGACGAGGTGGCCGCCGCCGTGTGGGCGCCCACGCTCGACGCCGTGCGGAAGTGCCTCTTCGTCGAGCTCGGGTTCGCCGGCGACGCCGAGGACTACTACGACCCCCGGAACTCGTGCCTCGACCAGGTGGTCGAGCGCCGACTGGGGATCCCCATCACCCTCGCCGTGCTCCTGCTCGAGGTGAGCCGCCGGGTGGGGGTGCCGCTGGCCGGCGTGTCCATGCCCGGCCACTTCCTCGTGCGCGACGAGCTCGACCCCGAGGTGTTCGTCGACCCCTTCGCCGGCGGCGCCGTGCTCGACGCCGCCGGGTGCGAGGCCCGGTTCCGTGACCTGCACGGCCCTGGAACGGCGTTCGACCCCGTCTTCCTGCGCCCGGTCGGTCCCCGAGCCATCGTGGCCCGGATGCTCGCCAATCTCGACGCCGTCGCCACCGCCCGCGGTGACCGCCAGCTCCTGGAGCGGGTGGTGCGGCTGCGCACCCTCGTGCCCGGAGCGTCCGTACCGTTGCACCGGCGGCTGGCAGAGGTCCTCGCCTCCTCGTGCCGGTTCGGGGAGGCCGCCGACGTGCTCGACGGCGTGGCGGCCGCCGGCGCCGGCGACGCCGGCGACGATGCCCTCGCCGCCCGCCGTCTGCGGGCCCGCCTCAACTGACCGCGCCGTGCCGCTGCTGGAGCGCCTGGTCGGTGGTCGGCCATGACCGCTCGAGCCACCTCCCGCCGGGGCCTGGCCCGCACCTTCAGCGCTCTGCGCATCCCCAACTACCGGCGCTACGCCTTCGGCCAGGCCGTGTCCCTGACCGGCACGTGGATGCAGCGGGTCGCCCAGGCGTGGCTCGTGCTCGAGCTGGGCGGCACCGGCACCGAGCTGGGGCTGGTGACCGCCCTGCAGTTCCTGCCCCTGCTCCTGTTCGGGATGTGGGGTGGCCTGGTGGTCGACCGGGTCGACAAGCGCCGGCTGCTCGTGGCCACCCAGGCGGGCGCCGCCGTGCTGGCGGTGATCTTGGGCGTGCTCGTCGCCACCGGCGCCGTGCAGATGTGGATGGTGATGGTGCTGGCTGCCGCCCTGGGGGTGGTGCACCTGTTCGACAACCCCGGGCGCCAGACGTTCGTCCTCGAGATGGTGGGCCGCGAGCAGCTGGCGAACGCGGTGACCCTCAACAGCGTGGCCGTGAACGCCGCCCGGGTGGTCGGCCCCGCCATCGCCGCCGGTGTCATCGCCACCGCCGGGCTGGCCGCCTGCTTCCTGCTCGACGCCGTGTCCTATCTGGCGGTCATCGCCGCCTTCGTCTCGATGCGGGAGGACGAGTTGCGCCGGGCCGAGGTCCAGCCCCGGGGCCCGGGGCAGCTCCGGGAGGGACTGGCCTACGTGTGGCGCACCCCCGAGCTGCGCCGGCCGCTGCTGGCCATGGCCCTGGTCGGCACGCTGGCCTACGAGTTCCAGGTCGTGCTCCCGCTGATGGCCCGCTTCGTCTTCGACGGGGGAGCGGGCACCTACGGGGTGATGACCTCGTGCATGGGCGTGGGGGCGGTGGTGGGGGGGCTGGTCCTCGCCGGCCGCAACCGGTCGGGACGGCGGTCGCTGGTGGTCGCCGGCTACGGCTTCGGGGCGGCCCTGCTCGTCGCCGCCGCGGCTCCGACCCTCGCTCTGGAGCTGGTGGCCCTGGTCGGCGTGGGCGTGGGGAGCATCGCCTTCCTGGCCGCGGCCAACACCTTCCTGCAGCTGGGTGCGGCGCCGGCCATGCGAGGCCGGGTCATGGCCCTGTGGGCGGTGGCGTTCCTGGGATCGACGCCCGTGGGTGGCCCGCTGATCGGATGGGTGGCAGAGCACTTCGGCCCCCGTGCCGGCCTGGCCCTCGGAGGGGTGGCCACGGTCGTGGCCGCTGCCGTCCTCCTGCGGGAACGGTCTCCGCTGTCGCCTCCGGTCATGGCGTCGTCCGGCACCGCTGACGTCGCCGGCTGAAGCCGCTCACCGGCTCCCCGGCACGCCGCCGCCTCAGCGACGGTCGTCGTCGTCCAGCGGGGCCGGTTCCGACTGCTCCAGGGCGTCGGCCTCGGGAGCCTCCACATCGCGTTCGGGGAGGGGGGCGGTCCGGCCTCCCGCCTGAGCGCCCTCATCTTCCGCCTCGTCCTCGTCGCCGACCGCTGCCGACTGCTCGAAGGCGTCGGCCTCGGGGGCCTCGGGGTCGTGTCCGAAGCCGCCTGCACCGGTTGCGGGGGTCATGGGATCTCCTGCCTGTGGTCGCTGGCGGACGTAGCGGCGCACCCCTGTGGTCGAGCGGTGGGTGCGCCCCCGGGCTCGATCGCCGCGCCACCGTCGCCGGGGCGGGCGTCGTCCCGCTGGCCACGCCTACCCCTCCGCCGGCCCGCCCATGTGGGGTCGGCAGGGGCCGGGTGCCGGTACCCTCCGCCAGGATGCAGCCTGCCACGCCGCCGTCGGTGGCCGTCACCACCGCCTTCGTTCTCGGCGGCGCCGGCAACATGGGCGCCGTCCAGCTGGGGATGCTGCGGGCGCTGCTCGAGCGCGGCGTGGTTCCCGACCTGGTCGTCGGGTGCTCGGTGGGGGCGCTGAACGGGGCGGCGGTGGCCTCGCAGCCCGACCTCGGCACCCTGGCTCGGTTGGAGGCGCTGTGGCTGGACCTCTCGCGCCGCGACGTGTGGCCGGCCGGGGTGGCGACCAGCCTGGTGCAGCTGCTGCGCCGGCGGCCGGCGATCAACGGCAACGACGGATTGCGGCGGGTCATCGAGCGCTTCCTCCCGGGGGCGACCTTCGCCGATCTCCAGTTGCCGTTCGCCTGCGTGGCCACCTCTCTCGAATCCGGCGGCGAACGGTGGTTCACCGAGGGTCCGCTGGCCGAGCCGATCCTGGCGTCGGCGGCGCTCCCGGCCCTGCTCCCCCCGGTGGAGATCGACGGCGAGCTGTTCATCGACGGGGCGACGGTCAACGTCGTGCCCATGGCCAAGGCCCTGGAGATGGGAGCGACTCGGTTGTTCGTCCTCCAGGTCAAGGACCTCGACGCCGTCGCCGGGCGCCCCCGCCGGCCCATGGACGTGCTGCTGCGGGCGTTCGTCATCTCCCGCAACTCCCGCTTCGTGCACGAGCTGGCCGCGCTGCCGGCCGGGGTGGAGGTGCACGTCCTCCCGACCGTGGCCTGGCCCCGCTTTCGCTACGACGGCTTCAGTCGCACCCAGGACCTCATGGAGGCCTCACGCAGCGCCGCCGCCACCTACCTCGACGAGCACGGGTTGGGGACGTCGATCTCCGCCGGGCGGGCCGGATCGTCGCCCCCGAGCACTGGCGTCGCCGAGCACTAACGTGGCGAGGGTGTCCGAGCCCCGCCCGGTGAATCTCAGCACCACCGGCCCTCCCGAGACGGTCCTCGACCCGGAGCCGACCGAGGCCCTGGCGGCCCTGGAGGCGGCGCTGGCCGAGCCCGAGGACCGCCGGCGTGCCGCCGTGTCGTCGGTGGTGGGCCGCTTCCCCCGCTTCCTCGACGGCTGGGCCCGCCTGGGCGAGCTCGCCCGCGACGACGTGGAGGCCTACGCCTGCTACCGCGTGGCCTACCACCGGGGCCTCGACCGGTTGCGGCAGTCGGGGTGGCGCGGATCGGGCTACGTGCGGTGGCGGCACGACACCAACCGGGGCTTCCTGCGGGCCCTGCAAGGTCTCGGCCGGCGGGCGGCCGCCATCGGGGAGCACGACGAGGCCGAGCGCTGTGCCCAGTTCCTGGAGCAGCTCGACCCCGAGTTCGCTCGGGCGCCCGAGGCCTAGTTGCCGGCCTCCAGGACCCGGTCGAGGAAGTCGACGGCGCGCGGGTAGGCGTCGAGGCGGTTGGCCAGTTTGGCCAGGCCGTGGCCCTCGTCGGGGTAGACCGCCAGCTCGCACGGCACCCCCTTGGCCTGCAGCACCCGGTGGATCTGCTCCGCCTCGCCCAGCGGGACGCGGGGGTCGTTGGCGCCGTGGATGAGGAACAGCGGCGCTCGCACGGTGTCCACCGAGGTGAGGGGTGACGCCCGGAGGAGGAAGTCGCGGTCGTCCGCCAGCGAGCCGTACTCCCGCTCCCGGAAGCGGCGGCGCCACTCGGCGGTGCCTTCCAGGAAGGTCACCAGGCTGGAGATGCCCACGATGGAGACGCCGGCCGCCCACCGGTCGGGTTGGAAGGCCAGGCCGGCCAGCACCAGGTAGCCGCCGTAGGAGCCGCCGTAGAGCACGGCCCGGTCGGCGGCGAAGCGCCCGGTCGAGTGGAGCCAGTCGGACAACCCCTCGAGGTCGCGCACGGCGTCGAGCCGGCGCCGGCCGTCGTCGAGGTGCTCCCAGCGCCTCCCGTAGCCGGTGGAGCCGCGCACGTTGGGTGCGACCACGGCGTACCCGCGGGCGACCAGGTACTGGACCACGGGGTTGAACCCAGGAACGAACTGGCTTTCGGGCCCACCGTGGAGCACGGCCACGACGGGCGGGGGAGCGGTGGCCGGGGCCGGTGGCAGGTAGGCGAAGACCGGCACCTCCTCGCCGTCGAAGGACCGGTAGCGGTGCAGGTCGGGCTCCACCATCGAAGCCGGGGGCACCGGCTTGGGACAGTCGGTGAGGCGAGTGGTGCGACCCGCCTCGACGTCGTAGCACCAGGCGTCGCCGGGCTGGCGGGCGGAGGTGAAGGAGTAGGCCAGGAACCGCCCGTCGGCCGAGAACGACCAGGCGCCGGCCACCCCTCGGCCGGGCAGGGGAACCTCGGCACGCGCCTCGAGGGTGGACGGGTCGAGCAGCTCGGCCCGGGTGGCGCCGTCCTCGTTGGCCACCACCAGCAGGGAGCGGCCGGCCCAGTCGACGGCGCAGCCCAGGTCCCACGGCCGGTCGAGCACGTACGACCACGACCGGGTACCGACGTCGTACCGGGCCACCGCCGTGTGCTCTCGCCCCTGGTTGGTGGTGAAGAAGAAGGCTCGGCCGTCAGGGAGCCACGAGGCGCCGCTGAAGTGGGCTTCGTCGTCGTGGGGCGAGACGTGCACCACGTCGTCGGCCTCCACGTCCACCAGGTAGGCGTCGTTGTCGCCGGGCCGCTCGCTCAGCCGGGTCACGGAGAGCCGGCGGCCGTCGGGGGAGAACGACCCGGCCGAGCACCACCCGCCGGGGGAGAAGACCATGCGCTCCCGGCCGGTCCCCAGGTCGCGGACCCACACGTCGAAGTCGGCGCCGGTGCGGCGGTTGGACGTGTAGGCCAGGAGGCGGCCGTCACGGCTGACGCCGCCGGCCCGGGCGATGTGCCCGGGGTCGGCGACGACCGGAGCGAGGTGGCCGGTGCCGGCGGCGAGGCGGTGGATCTGGAGGCGCTCGTCACCGCCGTGGTCGAAGGACAACAGCACGTCGTCGCAGTCGGGCAGGTAACGGCCCCCGACCGGCTCGGCCAGGTGGGTCAGCTGGCGCAGCGCACCGCCGGTGCGGGCCACGTCGTAGAGCTGCACGGTCCCGCTCAGGTCGGCGCCCACGAGCACCCGGTCGCCGGTCGGGGAGAAGCCGGATGGCCGGGCGGTGCGGATCTCCAGGTAGTCGCGGACCGAGGGAGCCACGAGGCGATCACTGTAGGAGCACCTCCCGCTTCTGGCGGTGGAAGTGGTGCGTGTTCCACCACGGTTCCACCGCCAGAACGGCCAGCGGAGGCCGGCGCCTACCCTGGGCCCGATGGGCGCAAGCCGGTTCCTGGCGGCAGCGGTGACGCTGTCGCTCCTCGCCGGCGGGTGCGCCGGCGACGGCGACCAGCTCTCCCGCCGCCAGCCCACCTCGACCACCGCGCCGGCGGCCACGAGCACCACGGTTCCGGCACCTCCCACCTCGGCTCCCCCTGCCACCGTGCCGGTTCCCGCCCAGGTGGTCCTGGCGCCCGACGGCCTGGGCATGGTCTCCTTCGGAGACGACGGCGAAACGGTGCTGGCCGCCCTCGCCGGCGTGCTCGGGCCTCCCGTCGACGACCAGCCCCTGGGCTCGTGCCCCAGCGGCGAGGCCGACCGGCTGGTGCAGTTCGCCGAGCTGGCGGTCTTGCTCGGTGGCGGACGCTTCGTCGCCTGGGACGTGGGCCCCGCTTCCGGGACCCTTCCTCCCCTGGCCACCGCCGAGGGCATCGGCGTGGGGTCGTCGGTGGCGGAGCTGCGGGCGGCCTACGGGGAACGCCTCCGCTTGGACCCCGACGACCCCTTCGGGCCGGTGTTCGAGATCACCACGCCCCCGCCTGGGCGCCTGGCCGGCACCCTCACCGGGACCGGACCGGCCGACACCGTCGCCAGCCTGTCCGGGGGCACCGCTTCCTGCGGGTGACCTTCCGGGCGCCCAGGGCTGGTCAGGAGGCCGAGACCTCGAAGTTCTCCAGAGCGTCGGCTGGGATGCCGAGAGTGCCATCCTCGAGACGTACGCGAGGAAGCTTCTTCTCGTACATCGCCTGGATCACAACCCGTGTCGGCACGCCGAGCCGTCGAGCCGCCTCGGCCGGGAGGAGGGCGTTGGAGTCGGTCATCGAACGCCTCCTTCGTCGAGTCCGAGCCCAACTTGGAGTAGGCGGATCACCGTCGCCAGCTCGTCGTGGAGTCCCAGCGCGGCCTGCGCCTCACGGAGCGCGAGCCGTGCGTCCTCAAAGTTTCGAGGACACGGAACGCCTCCTCGAGATCAAGCACGACGCCATGCGGCACCGGGTCGTCATCGGGTTCATCAGGTGCCCACGCCGTCAGGAACACGTAGCGGGAGGACTCGACCCCGCACCCGCAGGTGACCGAGGCTCGCGTCATCCCTACGACTCACAGCGACCCTCGAAATGAGAACGCCCCCCTCGCCTGGCGGCGGATGGACGTCTTCCCTCACTCGGTCGCCTCGTTCGACCCGATCTCGTCGGCCGTC
>JAHWKL010000039.1 GCA_019347915.1 Actinomycetota bacterium | reverse complement strand
CGGCGTGGCCCTCCGCCCGCTGGCCAAGGTCACCGGCTGGGGCCCGGCGCCCGAGCTGTTGGAGCTGGCGGCGTGGGCGGCGTGGCGGTGGTCAGGCCGGCGGGCCCACCTGCTGCGCACCGCCTCGCCGCCGCGCGCGGTACGGGGCCTGCCTTCGCTGGACCGGGGCACGCTCCCGTCGCCCGCCGGCGCCGGCGCCGGCGGCGGCGAGCTGACGGTCGAGGCGTTGTCACTGGCCCGGTCGGTGCTGCGCCTCCCTCCCGCCGCCGACGTCTTCCCCCTCGTGGTCGAGGCGGCCCGGCAGGGAACGACCCTGGTCGTGGCACCGTCCACGGTGGTTGCCGCCGATCTGGCCCGCCGGCTGCGGGGGGCAGGGGTGTCGAGCGCGCTGGTGCCGGGGGAGTGGGCGGCGGCGGCTGCCGGGGCGCGGGTGGTGGTCGGCGCCCGGGCGGCGGCGTGGGCGCCGGCGGTCGACTTGGCCGCCGTGGTGGTGCTCGACGAGCACGACGAGTCCCACCAAGAGGAGTCGCAGCCCACCTGGAACGCCCGCGACGTCGCCGCTGAGCGGGCCCGGCGCGCCGGCGCCCGCTGTGTGTGGGTCTCACCCTGCCCTTCGCTGGAGGCCCTGGTCTGGGCTCCGCAGCTGGTCCCGTCCCGGTCGGCGGAACGGGCGGGATGGCCGGTGGTGGAGGTGGTCGACCGGCGCAAGGAGGAGCCGTTGCGGGCCGATCTGTACTCACCCCGGCTGGTGGAGCTGGTGCGGGCGGCGGCGGCGGCCGGCGCCGGGCCGGCGGTGTGTGTGCTCAACCGCAAGGGCCGCGCCGCCATGCTGGCGTGCCCCGGCTGCGGCGACCTCGCCCGGTGCCCCGGCTGCGGCGCGGTGGTGGCCGCCGGCGACGAGCAGGCGGTGCTGGTGTGCCGGCGCTGCGAGGCCGTCCGCCCGTCCAGCTGCCTGTCGTGCGGGGCGGGCCGGCTCAAGCTGCTGCGCCCGGGGGTGAGCCGGGCCCGGGAGGACCTCGAGCGGCTGGTGGGCACCCCGGTGGAGGAGATCACCGGTGACCGTGCCACCGGGGCAGGCACCGACGCACGGGTGCTGGTCGGCACCGAGGCGGTGCTGCACCGGGCCCACTCGGCGGCTGTCGTGGCCTTCCTCGACCTGGACGCCGAGCTGTTGGCGCCCCGGTACCGGGCGGCCGAGCAGGCCATGGCCCTGGTGGTCCGGGCCGCCCGCCTTCTCGGCGGGAAGGCGGAGCGGGGGCGCCTGGTGCTGCAGACCCGGCTGCCCCGCCACGAGGTGGTGGAGGCGGCCCTGCACGCCGACCCGGCACGGGTGGCCACAGCCGAGGCCGAGCGGCGGGAGGCGCTGCGTTTCCCGCCCACCACGGCGTTGGCCGTGGTGTCGGGCGCACCGGCGGCGGCGTTCGTCGAGAAGGTTCGGGGCCAGCCGGAGGTTGAGGTCCTCGGGCCGGCGGACGGCTCATGGCTGGTGCGGGCGCCCGACCATCGCCGGCTCTGCGACGCCCTGGCCGCCGTTCCTCGGCCCCCCGGCCGGCTGCGGGTGGCCGTCGACCCGCCGCGCATCTGACGCACCGTCGGCGGCGTGGGGAAATGGCGCACCCGCCGGGGTGAGAACCACCATCATCGTCGGATGTGGTCGTTGTCCGAAGCCCGCGCCGGGGCCGTCGCCGTGGCGCCGATGCTCATCGGTGTCGTGCCCTTCGGGCTGGTGGCCGGCGCCGCGCCGGTCGCCGGAGGCCTCGGCGGATGGGCGGCGCTCGGCCTGTCGACCATCGTGTTCGCCGGCGCCTCGCAGCTCGCCGCCGCTGAGGTGCTGGCCGACGGCGGCTCGGCCCTCGCCGCCATCCTGGTGGCGTGGACCATCAACCTGCGAATGGTCCTCTACTCAGCGTCGCTGGCGCCCTACCTGAGCCATGAGCGCATCGGGCGTCGCCTGGGTGCCGCCTACCTGCTCACTGACCAGGCCTACGCGCTCTCGGTCGCCCGGTGGGCCAGCGGCGGGAAGCCGGAGGTGCGACTCTCGTTCTACCTGGGGGCGGGGATCGTGCTGTGGGCCGCGTGGCAAGCGGCCACGATCGCCGGGGTCCTCCTGGGTGGGGCCGTCCCCGACGACGTTCCCCTCGACTTTGCCGTGCCGCTGGTCTTCCTCGTGCTGCTCGTCCCGGTGGTCACCACCCGTCCCGCCGTGGCCGCGGCGGTGTTCGGTGGCGGAGGCGCCGTCGCCGGCGCCGAGCTGGGCGCCGGGCCGTTGTCCATCGTGGTCGGTGCCGCAGTGGGCATCGCCGCCGGCACGGTCGTCGACGCCCTCGGTGGGCGCGATCGGCGCACTCCGGGGCGGGTGGGCCCGTGAGCCGGGTGTGGCTGGCCATCGTGGTGTCGGGTGCGGGCACCTACGCCATGCGCGCCTCGTTCCTCGCCGCCGCCCACCGCCTGGCGCACGTGCCACCCGGTGCGGCGCGGGTCCTGCGCCAGATCCCACCGGCGGCGCTGGCCGCCTTGGTCGTACCGGCGCTGGTTCGGCCCGAAGGACATCTGGACCTGCTCCAGCCTCGACTGTTGGCGGGGATGGTCGCGGCGCTGGTGGCGTGGCGCACCCGCAATGTGGGAGTGACCCTGGTCCTCGGTATGGCGATGCTGGTGGCCCTGGAAGCGGTATGGGGGTGAAGGCACGGGGTCACACCGAGTAACCCGCAGCGGGCGTCCCTGGCGGGTTGAAGACCCCCGGCTCGGCATGGGGGTTGGGCACGCACACCTCGCCCTCGAGGCCGTCGGGGTCGCGGAAGAACAAGCTCAGGATCCTGCCGAAGTCGGTCACGAACCCGTCGGTGGCGCCACGCTCCATGAGACGACCACGGATCGTGTCGAAGGCGTCCAGCGAGGCGGCCTGGAGCCCGAGGTGGTCGATGCGACCCCGACCGAACATGGGCGTCTGCCGCTGCGCCTCGCTGTTGTCCCGTACCTCGAACATGTTGAGCTCGGCACACGGGCCGATGTCGACGAAGGTGAGAAGGATGCCCTCGCCCGCCGGCATCTGCCCGCTGACGGTTGCATCGAACACCTCTTGGTAGAAGGCGACCAGACGTTCAGTGTCGTTGGTCAGGATGGCCACGTGGTTCACCCCATCGAGCAGCATGCTCGGCAGCGTACGACGATGCATGCTGGTCGGCATGGCTGATCTCGTCGGACTCCACCACGCTGCCCTCACCGTCACCGACGTCGAGCGCAGCGCCCGCTGGTACCACGACGTCCTCGGCATGGAGGAGGTGTTCTCCGAAGAAGGTGAGACCCGCCGGGCCGTGATCATGCGCATCCCGGGCGCGGGCGCGGTGTTCGGCGTCGTGCAGCACGTCGGCGCTGAACAGCCCGCCTTCGACCCTCGGCGGAACGGCCTCGACCATCTCGCCTTCACCGTGGCGCACCGAGCCGACATGGAGGCTTGGGCGGCGAAGCTCTCCGAGCACGGTGTCGCCTACGACGGTCCCTTCGACGTGCCGCCTGGTGCAATCCTCAACTTCAAGGACCCCGATGGCATCGCCCTCTCGCTGTTCTGGGACCGGTGACGGGACGTCCGTCCGTGCCGAGGTGTCGCTCGGTCGACGCGCATCGCCTCGTCGTGGGCGGCTCGGCGATCAGCCCGGGGACCCAATTGCTGTTTGCCCGGTGGCAGGGCGTTCAGGTGCGACCAGGGAGGTGATGCGTCCATTGGTCCCGGCGCCGGCGGTTCTTGCGTTGTGCGCGCTCCTCGGCCTGGCGGCAGTCCTGCTGTTGCCGGAGACGGCATCGCTGTTGCCCTGGGGCGACAGGCCGGCGCCGAACGAGACGCAGCTCGCGGTCACGTCGCTCGGGCTCCAGGTCCTCACCGGCGGCTACCTCTACGCAGTCCACACCATCACGGGCCTGAGCGCCGCCTGGGGCGCCCTCGCTTTCGGATACAACTCGGCGATCATCGTGGTGAAGTTCATCCTCTCGCCGGCGTCGTACTACAACTCCGCAGAGGCGACCCTTTCCCAACATCTCTGGGTCGGGATCGCCGTCATGCTGCTCTACGTGGCGGCGCTCGCCGTGATCTATGCAGTCGCCCGCCGGAACCAGCACCCTCGTCGGTGGGCATGGCCGTCCAAGCTCGGCCTGGTGCTGGCGCTGCTGGTCTTCGCCATCGTGAGCCGCTATGTGGCCGCCGTGGCTCTGGGCAGGGCGGCGACGGACTATCTCGAGCACGTCTTCGCCGGAGCCGGGCTCTGGTTGCCGGTGTTCATCGTGGTGGCGTCGTGGCTGGCCATCGAAGCCTTCGACCGAGCCGCCCACCGCCCGGACTCTTCCGGGCCGGATGCTTTCCTGCGTGCCGCCTTCGGTACCGGTCTGGCTCTCATCGCCGTCTACCACGGTCTGTGGGTCGTGTTCATGCTGAGGCTGTTCTGAGCCGGTGGGTCCAGTTCTGGTTGTCATCGGCCCGTCCGGCAGTGGGAAGTCGACGGTGGTGCGCGAGTTGCAGCAGCGCGGTGTGATCGAGGTCACCCCATCGTGGACCACGCGGCCACGGCGGGACGACGAGCTCCATGGCACCCTCGAGCACCGCTTCGTCACCGAGGAGGAGTTCACCGACCTGGAAGGAACCGGGTTCTTTCTCGAGGCCGTTCAACCGTTCGAGCTCCCTTACCGCTATGGGCTCCCGCCGGTTGTGCCGGTCTCGGACGGGCGGGTGCCGGCCATCATGGTGCGCGCCCCGCTCATGCCCCTGGTGGTGAGACACTTTCCCCGTCACGTCACCTACCAGATCGAGGACTCCTATGACCGGGCAAGGGAGCGGGTGGTCCGCGCTGGCGGCTCGGTTGCCACCCTCGGCACGCGCCTGGAGAGCTTCGAGGACGAGCGGCGACTCGGCCGGACACTCGCCGCCCGCAGCTTCGTGAACGACGCCACGGTGACCGAGCTCGTCGAGGCGGTCGCCGACGCCATCAGCAGAGACTTTCCCGACGAGAGGAGCGGAGCATGAGCGAGAAGGGCATGAGGAAGGCAGGCATGGTGGTGGCCGTCGTCTTGGCGGTCATCGGCCTGGTCGTTGTCGGTTACTTCGTCCTGATGACCATCGCGTTCAATGCATGGGCGAGCAACAAGTGACCGTGCGGGCCTCTCGACTCGTCTTGATGATGATCCGTCCGCCGGTGGCGGTGCTGCTCCTGCTCTTCGCCGCCCTCGGCATGGCGCCGGCTGGCCGGGCCGACGGCCTCCATCCCCTGTTCACCACCGTGCTCGTGATCGTCGGCGGCTGGTTCGTCCACGCCACCGTGCTGAACGACCTCGCCGATGAGTCGATCGACCGGGTGAACCTGACGGCAGCCAGAGGCAGGCCCCTCGTCACGGGGGAAGCCACTCGGAGCCAGCTGGCGCTCCTGGGCAACATCGCCGCCGTGGTCGCCTTGGTCCTGGCGTTCACCGTCAACTGGCGGGTGGGCGTGGTCGTGGCCGCCGGATTGGCTCTCAACGCCGCCTACTCCTTGCGACCGGTCCGCATCAGCCATCGGGGTGCCGTGGCGTCGCTCATGCTGCCCTTGGGCTACGTCGCACTCCCGTACCTGGTGGGTGCGCTCAGCGTGCAACCGGGTCTGGGGCGCACCGAGATCGTCCTGCTGGTCGGTCTCTACGTCACCTTCATCGGCCGGATCCTCCTGAAGGACTTCCGCGACGTCAGCGGCGACGGCCTCTTCGGCAAGCGCACCTTCCTTCTCCGCCACGGTCGGCAAGCCACCTGCCTCGCCAGCGGCGCCTGCTGGGTCGCCGGCACCGCCACCCTGTTGGCGCTTGTCCCGGTGCGGTCGATCCTGGTGACCGTGTTCGCCGTGTTCCTCGGCTGCGCCCTCCATGGGCTCCATCGCCTGGCCACGACCTCCGGCCACATCGCAGAACAGGTGACCATCGGCGCCATCGCCCAGGTCGGCCGGGGGATGGCCATAACGTTGTTGGCCCACTTCACGATGCTGCACAAGGGTTGGCCTCCCGCTGGCCGCGGTCTGGTCATGCTCACGCTGGGCATCCTCTTCACCGGCATGTACCTGGTGACGCTGGCCCAGCGGGACCGGGTGCTGGCCATCCGGCCGTACTGAGTGGGGGAGCTGCTGGCGGTCGGCGCCGCCAGTGTCGTGTTCGTGTCAGTACTGGTGATCGCCGAGGCTGCCACTCGACGCTGGGCCATCGACCCGGAGGTCTCCCGCAGGCTCGTTCACCTCTCGTCGGGCGTGCTGGCTGCCGGGCTTCCGCTGGTCATGTCCTTTCCGGCGATCGTGGCGCTGGCCTTGCTGTTCATCCCCTTCATGGTCGCCTCCCGGCGCGTGGGCATCTTTCCCGCCGTCCACGGCGTCGAGCGGGCGACGTGGGGAGAGGTGTACTTCCCCCTGGGCGTTCTGCTGGCCGCCGTCCTGTTCCCCCGGTCGGCGCCGTACGCCTACGGCGTGTTGGTGATGGGCGTGAGCGACCCCTTCGCCGGCTTCGCCGGCCAGCGGTACGGGCGACGCGCCTATCGGGTGCTCACGGCTCACAAGACGTACCTCGGCAGCAGCGTGTTCTTCATGACCACGCTTGCCCTGACCCTGGGCACGGTGGCCGTGACGCAGGGCCTGTCGGCGAAGTCGATCACCGTCGTTCCACTCATGGCGGCGGCTCTCACCACCGTGGAGGGTCTCACCGGAGGCGGTCTCGACAACGTTGTGCTACCGGCGGCCGGCGCCGGCCTGCTGTCCTTGGCACTGTGAACGGCGACGCAGCCCAGCCCCGGTCAGCAGACGCGTCCGGCGTCTCCCATTCCCCCGAAGAGGGTGCCCTCGTGGATGGGCGCGTTCCCTCGGGCGATGAACCATTCGTTTCCCCAGACGAGCGCGAACACGGGGTCAGGCAGGGCCAGGAACACCGACGTCTCCGACACCTGGCTCTCGTGCGCCGCCATGGCGCGGCGCTTGGCGCTCAGGAACTCGCTGACGTCGATGGTCGTTGTGACTTCTGCCGCGGGGACGCCGAGCGTCTGCAGGTCGATGCCGTCCGGTGGCGACAGCCCGATGGTCGCAGTGTGCTCCATGAGCGCGCGGACGTGATCGCGGTTGACCGTCATCTCGTACAGCCTCACGGTTCCCGCCCGGGTCGCCGCCCATGTGCCCACACGGTGCACCTGGATGTGGTCGGGATGCCCGGTGACGCCCCTGGCGTCGTAGACGGTGAAGATGTCCGCTCGCTCCTCCGCCAGGATGGCCGCCACTCGATCTGCGGCTTCATCCACGTCCGCACGCCAGAAGCTCCCTGCGGCGTCGTTGGTCGGCGCGCCCATGATCCCGGAATCGACGTAGTCGAGGAACTCCAGCCGGTGAACGCCAAGGATCTGAGCCGCCTCGGTTGTCTCCTTCACCCTGCGCTCGGCCAGTTCCTCACCCGGGTCCAGCAGTCCGTCGGGCACTTCTCCGTGCTCGCCGCGAGTGGCGACCACCACCACGACGCGATGGCCCTCGGCGGAGGCCTTGGCCAAGGTCCCGCCCGTGCCGATCGACTCGTCATCGGGATGGGCATGGAAGGAGACGATGGTCGCCATGTTCGTCCTAGGGGTTGAAGAAGAGGTCCTTGAACCTCAGTGCCCGCCACGGACGGCGACCGCCGGCCACCAGCCTGCCCTTGGCCATGGGGGCCCACTGGTTAACCCTTCCGTAGGCGACGAGGAGAAACGCCACCGGCTCCGCGGAGATGTAGCAACAGGCGGCCTCCGAGGGCGATGGTTCGACCGTCACCTTGCCCTCGTCGAGCTGCACGACAAAGCGTGGGCCTCCCCGTATGCGGATGTCGTAGCGGCTGTCTGCGCCTCCGGCCGGCGCCGGCTTGGCCACGAGGGGCAGCATCGATGTCAAGGCCCGGATGACGAGGCGGGCTTCGTGGCGGCCGATCGGCCACGGAGCCCTCATCGTCCTGGCGATGTCGTAGCCATGCATGAGTTGCTCGCCCACCAACATGGCGGTGGCGGTGGCGACGCTCAAGTGGGCGCGTTCCCCGTACCACGGCGTCGCAACGGCTTGGTCTCCGGGGCGATCCGCTGTTGCCGACAGGAAGTCCTCTGCTCGCCGCTCGATCAGGTCACCAAGAGCGCGGGGGTCACGTTGCGGTTCCAGCGCCAGCGTGTTCGAGGTGACGACGCGCAGACGCTCGGCGAAGTTGCCGGTGGGAGGGATGTAGGGAGCGAGCACGTCGGTGTCGCCCTGTGCCGCCAGAGTGAAGGCGACAAGGGCGACCGCCATGTGCGCTCCTACCTCCCCGAGCGTCCAGTTGGATCCCTTGACCGGCGCCGCCCCGTCGCCGGCGGAGCGCAGGAGCTCACCGGTCCTGAGCGTGACTGCCGCCAGGGCCTGCCGGCTCTCCTCATGGCCGATGGCCAGTGGTGTCAGCATCCTCGCTCCCAATCCGCGGGCGCCTCCAACAGCTCACCCGCCATGAAGCTCCGATCCAGCTCATAGCACATTAGACGGTCGCCGCATCGTGTACCGTCGACATTGGAATGTCAAGCCCCAGTATCAATCCCACCGCGGCGTCGCTGCTCGGCTTCTTGCACAGCGGACCCATGACCGGCTGGGACCTGGATCAAGCGGTGCGAGCCACCATCAGCAACTTCTGGAACGTGACCCGCAGCCAGGTCTACCGGGAGCTGAGGACCCTGTCGGCACTCGGGCTCGTGGAACTGGGCGAGACCGGTCCCCGGGAGCGGCAGCCGTACTCGATCACCCCGGCGGGAAGGCGGGCGTTTGCCGAGTGGATCGCCCGCGACCCGGGCGCTCCCATCATCCGGATCCCACTGCTGCTCACGGTGTTCTTCGCCGACCATCTTCCTCCAGGGCGGTTGGCCGAGATTGCGGAGTCGGAGCGAGAGGGCCACGTGCAAGCGCTGGCGCAGTTCAGAGCCATGCACGAGCGCTGTCGGGAAGAGGCCCCGTTCGTCGCAGAGGTCGTCCGCTTCGGCATCGGCTACCACGAACTGGTGCTGCGCTGGCTCGAGGGTCTGCCCGACGGCGAAGACGACGGCGTCATGCGTTGACCGGCAGAGGTGCAGGTCGGCAGTCGGCAACCCAGGCCGTTCCTATCGAAGCATTGCCTGGCCCTCTGATAGTCCTTGACGGGCTCGGGGCCGACCCGTACCGTCAGTGGCAGGGGAAATGCTCAACGTCATCGCGTCTCAACCCCCGTTCGGCAGGAGAGGGGCGCGAAGTGCAGGAGCGACGTTCGGCGAAGTCCTTTGGCGGAGGGGCTCCGGTACAGGCACGAGGCGACGGACCCGACGCTGCCCGCCTCGTGGCAACCACCCGCACGGGGCCGGCTGCCTCACAGGAGAGCCAGACGGCGAACGCCCGCCGCCGTGCCCTCGAAGGCGTGACGCACGTGTCCAATGCTCTGCTCGAGGGCCGAGGGACGGCGGACGTCCTCCACCTCGTCGCCCGGTGGGCCCGGCAGCTGCTCGATGCCTCGGTTGCCATCGTCAGCACCCTCACCGACGATGGTGAGTCCATGGTGGTCCGGGTCACCGACGGCCAGGGAGCCGAGCATGTGGTGGGGATGGTGTTCTCCCAGGACGCATCACTGTCCGGCGACGTGCTTCGCAGAGGCAGGCCGCTCCCCATCGACGACATCTCCGCAGACCACCGGGAGAACCAGCCGCTCGTCCGACTCGGCGGGATGGGGCCGGGGCTGCTGGTGCCTCTGGTGGCCGGTGGCCAGACCTTCGGCACCCTGTCGGTGGCGAACCGGGTGGGCGCGCCGTCCTTCACCGACGACGACCTCCTGGTGCTCGAGACCTTCGCCACCGAGGCAGCCATGGCGCTGCACCACGGAGAGTTGCGAGCCGACCTGGAGCGACTTGCCCTGCTCGAGGAACGGGAACGCATCGCCATGGAGCTTCACGACGGCGCCGTCCAGGCCCTCTTCTCTGTGGGGCTCGGACTTCACGCCGCCCAGTTGACGCTCGACGACCGCCCGCAGCTGGAGGCCCGCCTCAACGAGGCCATCAGCAGTATCGACCGCACCATCCGGGAGCTTCGCGAGTACATCTTCGAGCTGAAGCCCATAGAGGCGACCGACGGGCTCCTCGAGCGGTCCCTCCAGGAGCTCGTCGCGGGCTACGCTCACTCGACACGGATGACCGTCTCTTTCCAGGCAGATCCGGACGCGGTATCTCTTCTCAGGCGCAACGGCGAGCAGGTCGTGCAGATCGTGCGTGAGTCGATGTCCAACGCCGTGCGCCATTCCGGTGCCGAGCACCTCCGCTGCACGCTGCAGACCGGAAAAGACGAAGTGATCCTGGAGGTGGCCGACGACGGTTGCGGCTTCGATCCCCACAGCCCTCCCCGACGAGGCCATGGTCTCGCCAACCTGCGATCGAGGGCGCAGGCCCTGGGGGGCTCATGCCAGATCCTGTCCCGGGAGGGCGACGGCACCGCCGTCCGCATCGTCCTGCCGGTCTGATGGAACCGTCGTCCCGAGCCGTCCGCGTGGCAGTGGTGGACGACCATGAGATCGTGCGCCACGGACTGGTCTCCCTCCTCCACGACCACGACGACATCGTGGTCGTGGGCGAGGCGGGGAACGCCAAGGAGGCGTTGGAGCTCACTGATCGAACCAAGCCGGACGTGGTGATCATGGACGTGCGCCTCGACCGCGACAGCGGCATCGAGCTCACCCGGGAGATCCGGGACCGCCGGCCGGCCACACAGGTGATCATGCTGACCTCGTACGCCGACGACGAGGCGCTGTTCGCATCCATCATGGCCGGCGCCGCCGGCTATCTGCTCAAGCAGATCCGTCGGCTCGACCTGCTCAAGGCCGTCAGGAACGTGGCGAGGGGCCAGAGTCTGCTCGACCCGGCCGTCACCGCTTCGGTCCTCGACCGCCTCCGCCGGGGAAACCACCTGATGAAGGATGAGAAGCTGGCTCGGCTCTCACCGCAGGAGGAGCGCGTCCTGGCCCTCGTGGCCGACGGAAGGACGAACCGGGAGATCGGTGAGGACCTCTTCATCTCAGAGAAGACGGTCAAGAACCACCTCTCGCACATCCTGGCCAAGCTGGAGGTCACCCGCCGAGCCCAGGCCGCGGCCTACCTCACCCGGCACGAGCACCGGTAGCGAGGCCCAGTCCCACTGGGACCAGGTGGTCCCGGGAAGGGGCCGATCGCGCTATTGGCACAGCCGTCAAAGCGTGATCACATGGTGCCGTGCCGCCCCCAGCGATGCGCGCGATCATCATCGACGACCACGAGGTCGTCCGACGCGGGATCGCCCTGCTCCTTGAATCCGGCGGAGACATCGCCGTGTGTGGTGAAGCGGGAACGATGGGGGAGGCCGGTCCGCTGGCGGCGGGCACCACCCCGGACGTCGCCGTCGTCGACCTCAGGCTGGGCGACGGGAGCGGTGTCATCGCCGCCCGCGCCGTCCGGGCGGCGTCCCCCCGCACCCGAGTGCTGCTGCTCACCGCCGCCGCTGAAGAGGACGCCCTCCTGGGGGCGGTGCTCGCCGGCGCCAGCGCCTACCTGCTCAAGCAGGTGCAGGGCAACCACATCGTGGCCACGGTGCGCGAGATCGCCACTGGCCGGCGGCTACTGGACCCGGCGAAGGCGGAGGCGGCCGTTGAGCGGGCACTGACGCAGCTGATGCCCGTGAGGCCCCTGGATGACCCCGTGTTCTCGGTCGACGAGGCCCAACTCCTGGTTGCCGCGGCGGCAGGTCGCCCCGACCGTCTAATCGCCGCCGAGCAAGGCGTCGAGGTGAGCGAGGTGGCGGCGGCGCTGGCGTCACTGCTGGCCAAGCTCGGCATCGGCGGCACCGGTCGGCCGGCGCCGCGCTCCCGGCACGCCCACCGCTGAAGCTGTCGGTCGATTCTGCGCTGCACCGGCGCGCCACCGCGGACCCACTGCTGTCGCCGATCGTCCCATGGACTATGGGCCATGTAGGCCGGAAAAGTCCCACCGGAACGGGACCTCGATCCCGGGCCCAAGAGGCACATCGACGGATGTGCCGGGGCGTTTGGGGCGAGCACGATGTGGGAGTGCAAGAGCCGCACCGGCGGTTCTGCCCTAACAGGAAGGACATTCCCATGCTGGTTTTTCTCCAGGCCTACCTGCAGTCCCGTGCCAGCGACGAGCGTGGCTCCGTCGCCGCCGAGTACGGCCTGCTGATCTTTCTCATCGCCCTGGCCATCATCGCTGCAGTGACCGCCCTCGGCGGCCAGCTCGACGTGATCTTCGACCGGGTCACCACCGGCCTCGGCGGCACGGCGTCGCCGTAACTCTCCGGCGAGCGGCGCATCCTTCGGGTCTCGCGCCCGGAGGGTGCGCCGCTGCCTCTTTCTCTCCCACCGATTTCTCGTCCACCGAAACCCATCGAGCCGAGGAGGTGACCCACGTGCGAAGTGCCATCCACACACTGTCCGAAGAGCGGGGTGCTGCCGCCGTGGAGTTCGCTCTTCTGCTCTCGGTCTTCATCGTGCTGGTCATGGGCGTCATCGAGTTCGGCCGGGGCTACAACGCCACCATCGAGCTCACCGGCGCCGTCCGGGAGGGTTCCCGAGTCCTGGCCCTCGGTCAGCCGGCCTCCGAGGCTCAAGAGGCCGTCGTCGCCGCCTCTCCCGGTCTGGACCCAGAGCCCACGTTCAGCGGCATCGCCGAATGCCCCAACGCCGCTGACCAGGCAAGCATCACCGCCACCTACTCGATGCCCTACAACATCCCCTTCGTCGCCCAGGGAACGTGGAACATCTCCCGTGCGGGGGTCATGCGATGCGGCGGGTGAACCCCGGCGAGGAGCAGGGGGCCATCGCCGTCATGGTGGCACTGCTGCTGGTGCCCATGCTCGGCTTCGGCGCTCTGGTGATCGACGTGGGCGCCCTGGTCCAGGAGCGCCGCGAGCTGCAGAACGGGGCCGACGCCGCCGCCTTCGCCGTGGCCGAGGACTGCGCCGGCGGGGTCAGCTGTGGGCCCTACCTGGTGACCGCTGACGAGTACGTCGACCTCAACGCCACCGACGCCGACTCCGACGTGTTCGAGGTGTGCGGCAGCGCCTCTGACCTGCCCGGCTGCTCCGAGCCCCCGGCGCTGCCGGCAGGCGCCACGGGTTACGTGCGGGTGGTCGACACCACCCGCGAGGCGTCGAGCGGCTCCGATCAGATCACCTTCACCCTGGCCCAGGCCCTCGGGTTCGACGGAGCCACGGTGCAGATGAGCGCCACGGTGGCCTGGGGCGCCCCGGCGTCGGCCACCACCACCCCGCTCACCATCTCCATGTGCGAGTTCGACGAGGCCACCGACCCCGACGGCGACGGTGTGCGCACGTTCGCGGAGGGCCCCCCCTTCAGCGTGGATCCCATCGTCTCCTACTTCCACAACGTCACCTCCGGCCACGGCGACGAACCTTGTGTAGGCCCGGCCGGCCAGGACACACCGGGGGGGTTCGGCTGGCTCGACTCGGGTGGCGACTGCGAGGCCGACAGTGAGGCCGACGGCACCTACTCCGCCGACACCGGCAACGACGTGCCCAGCGGCTGCGACCCGGCCGACTGGCTGTACACCACCGTGCTGGTCCCCGTCTACGACGAGGTGGTCGATCCCGGCACCAACGCCAGCTACCACATCGTCGGCTACGCCGCCTACTACATCGTGGGCTACAAGTTCCCGGCGCAGCGGGACGGCCTGTACTCGTTCTGCACCGGCGGGGATTCGTGCCTCGTCGGCTATTTCACCGACTACGTCACCTCGGCTGACGAGTTCGGCGGGCCCAACATGGGCGCCGTCGCCGTCAAGCTCATCGGATAGGAGAACATCGTGAAGCGTCGAGTCAGCGGTCTCGTGATCGCACTGGTGCTGGCCAGCGCCGGAACCTTCGTCCTGGCCAACTACGTGGAGTCGGCCAAGGACCGGGCCGTCGCCGGGGAGAAGCTCGTCGACGCTCTGGTGGTGAGCGTGCCCGTGGCCGCCGGCACCGCCGCCGCCGACCTGGAAGCGTCGGTCAAGACGGTGCAGGTGCCGGCCAAGGTGCGGGCCGACGGCGCCGCTGACTCCCTGAAGGACCTGGAAGGCCTGGAGGCAGGCGTCGACCTGGTGCCCGGCGAGCAGGTCATCACCTCCCGCTTCGTGCGCCCCGGCTCCCGAACGACGGGCGTGCCCGGCGTCCCCGAGGACAAGTTGCTCGTCACCGTGTCCCTCGACCCCGAGCGCGCCGTGGGCGGGCAGCTGAAGCCCGGGGACACCGTGGGGGTGCTGGCGTCGTTCGATTCATCCGAACAGACGTCGAGCAGCACCAACCTCATCCTCCACAAGGTCCCCGTCGTCGCCGTCCAGGGCGCGGCAGGCGAGGTGAAGTCGACGAACGTCAAGATAGCCGCCAGCACCGACGACGGAGAAGAGGGCGCCGCCCCCGCGCCCACGGCGAAGCTGCTGATCACACTGGCGCTCGACGCCCCCTCCGTCGAGCGTGTGGTCTTCGCCGCCGAGCACGGCTTCTTGTGGCTGTCTGCTGAGCCGGCCGACGCCCCAGAAGGCGGAACCAAGGTCGTCACCAAAGGAAACGTCTACGGAAAGGACGTGCCGGCATGAACAGGGTCAGCATCATCACCCCGAATGCCGCCTTCGAGGAGCACGCATACTCCGCAGCGCCGGAGCTGATGTCGCCCGGGCTCCGGCGGTGGAAGGAGGAGTACGACCGCATCGACCCCGCCAAGGTGGTGGCCGACACGGCCGGTGAAGGCGTCGATGTCGTCTGCATCGGGCCGGACCTGGCGGACGAGCTCATGCTCGAGCTGGCCTCGGCCTTCGACCGGGATCGTCCCGAGGTGGGCGTCATCCTGGCCGCCGAGCCCACTGCTCAGCTTTGGCGCTCCGCCGCTCAGGTCGGGGTGCGCGACATCGTCTCCGCCGACGCCGACCCGGACGTCCTAAGGCGGGCCCTGGAGCGGGCTCTGGAGACGGTGGACCGCCGGCGGGCCAACCTCATCGCCGACGCCACGCCCGACACACCACGGTCGCGCGTGATCACGGTGCTGTCCCCCAAGGGCGGCTCGGGGAAGACCACGGTGGCGACCAACCTGGCCGTCGGGCTTGCCCGGACCATGGGGGGCAAGGTCGCTCTCGTCGACCTCGACGTCCAGTTCGGCGACGTGGCCGCCGCCCTGCAGCTCTCACCTACCCACACCATGGCCCAGGTCGCATCTGCCGGAACCATCGAGGTCACGCTGCTCAAGGTCCTCCTCACACCTCACGCCTCCGGCCTCTACGCCCTGTGCGGCGCCGAGTCGCCGGCCGAGGGTGACGACGTCACCCACGGGCACGCCTCGGAGACGCTGGGCCTGCTGGCTCAGGAGTTCGCCGTCGTGGTCGTCGACACCGCCGCTGGCCTCGACGAGCGGACGCTGGCGGCCATCGAGGTGTCGACCGACCTGCTGCTGGTGTGCACCAGCGACGTGGCCAGCGTGCGCAGCCTGCGCAAGGAGCTCGACGCCCTCGACCAGCTGGGCATGACGGGGCCGCGCCGGCACTTCGTGCTCAACCGGGCCGACGCCCGGGTGGGCCTTGAGCCGGCCGACGTCGAGTCGGCTGTGGGCATGCAGGCGGCGCTGTCGCTGCCCAGCTCCCGATCGGTCCCCCTCTCCATGAACCTCGGCTCACCGGTGGTCGAGAGCGAACCGCGGTCGCCGGTGGCCCGGCAGCTCCAGCGCCTGGTGGAGCAGTTCATCGACCCGGAGGTGCCCAGCCGAGCAGGTCAGAACCCGGTGGCCGGGCCGCCCCGCCGCTGGTGGAAGGCGGACCGATGAAGCTCAGTGAGCGCCTTCGCCAGGCGGATGGCGGGCCGGCGGCCACCGTCCCGGCCTCCGAGCCGGTTGCGCCCACGCCGCTGCGTTCCGAGGAGGCCCCGGACCACCGCCGCCGTCCGGCCGACCCCCTCGCCGGGCTCAAGGAGCAGGCCCACGAGTCGCTGTTCGCCCGCCTCGGTGCCCGGCTGTTCGACTCCTCCCTGTCCGAGGAGCAGCTCCGGGCCCTGGTGGTCCAGGAGATCGGCGGCATCATGGAGGCCCAGCTGGCGCCGCTGTCGGGCGACGAGCGCAAGCAGTTGGTGTCGGAGATCAGCGAGAGCGTCCTCGGGTACGGCCCCCTCGAGCGCCTTCTGGCCGACGCCACCGTAACCGAGATCATGGTCAACTCCGACCGCCCCATCTACGTGGAGCGCTTGGGTCGGCTCCAGCCCACGAGCTCACGCTTCCTGTCCCAGGAACACCTGCGCCGGGTCATCGAGCGCATCGTCGGTCACGTGGGACGACGCATCGACGAGTCGTCGCCCATGGTCGACGCCCGCCTTCCCGACGGCTCCCGCGTCAACGCCGTCATCCCGCCTCTGGCGGTCGACGGCCCCGCTCTGACCATCCGGAAGTTCTCCAAAGATCCCTACCAGGTGGACGACCTCATCCGCTTCGGCACCTTCCCCCCCGAGGTCGCCAACCTGCTGTCGGCGTGCGTGCGGGGCAAGCTCAACGTGCTGGTCACCGGGGGCACGGGCTCGGGCAAGACAACGCTGCTCAACGTGGTCTCCTCGTTCGTCTCCGGAGACGAGCGCATAGTCACCATCGAGGACGCGGTGGAGCTCCAGCTCCACCAGCCCCACGTGGTGCGGCTGGAGAGCCGTCCCTCCAACATCGAGGGCAAGGGGGAGATCGCCATTCGCGAGCTCGTCCGCAACTCCCTGCGCATGCGGCCCGACCGCATCATCGTGGGGGAGGTCCGGGGGGGCGAGGCTCTCGACATGCTCCAGGCCATGAACACCGGCCATGAGGGCTCCCTGTCGACCGTGCACGCCAACTCGCCGCGGGACTCGCTGTCCCGGGTGGAGACCATGGTCCTCATGGCCGGCGTCGATCTGCCCACCCGGGCCATCCGGGAGCAGCTGGCCTCGGCTTTGGACCTCATCGTCCAGATCACCCGGTTGCGGGATGGGACCCGCCGGGTCACCCACGTCACCGAGGTGGAGGGCATGGAGGGCCAGGTCATCACCCTCCAGGACATCTTCCTGTTCGACTACTCGGCCGGCGTCGACGACAGCGGTCGGTTCCTGGGCGCCGCACAGCCCACGGGGATCCGGCCCAAGTTCAGCCAGCGGCTGGCCGACCAGGGCATCCCCCTCCCGCCGCGGATCTTCGGCGCCGTCGACGTGCTCGGCGACGGCAGGGCGGGCGCGTTCTGATGCGGCGCTTCGTCCTACTCCTCGCCACCGCCATCGTGCTGGCGTCCAGCCCCCCAGTAGCAGCCGGCAACCAGCCACCCGAGGAGCTCCAGGTCATCGAGGTGGAGACCTCCGCCTCCCCCAAGGTGACGGCCACGGTCTCCGTCCCCCCGTCCCTGGCGGGAAAGGACCTGCCGTCCGACGCCTTCTCTGTCCTCGAGGGCGGGATCTCCCGGCCGACGACGGCCACCCGTCTGCCTGGTGACGAGCTCGAGGTCGTCCTCGTTCTCGACACCTCGGGCAGCATGAGGGGGGCCCCCATGGCGGCAGCTAAGGATTCGGCCACCGCCTTCCTCAACACCGTGGCCTCCACCACCCCGATTGGCGTGGTGGGGTTCGGCGCCCAACCCGTGGTGGCCAGCCCCGTAACCCTCGATCGGCCGGCACTGGCCGCCGCCATCGCCGGGCTCGAGGCTCGCGGCGAGACGGCGCTGTACGACGCCCTGGCCCTGGCCGCCGAGCTGGGCGACGGTGCATGGCGGCGCGCGACCATGCGCGTCTTCGGCTCCAAGCCGGGGACCTACGGCGCCGGGCTGGCGCAGCTCGTCGACGCGCGCGACTGGCGCGACCGGGGCGACATCGCCGCGGTCTACGAGGCCTGGGGCGGCTATGCCTACGGGCGCGGCCTGGCGGGCGAGGCGGCGCGCGACGCGATGCGCGACTGCCACGGGCGCATCGAGGCCGCCGTCAAGAACGTCGACTCGGCCGAGCACGACATCCTCGACTCCGACGACTACTTCCAGTACCACGGCGGGATGATCGCGGCGGTGCAGGCGCTGACCGGCCGCGCCCCCGCCGCCTACGTGGGCAGCAGCGCCGACCCCTCGCGGGTGCGCGCCCGCACCCTGGACGAGGAGGCGCGGCGGGTCTTCCGCGCGCGGGTGAGCAATCCGCGCTGGATCGCCTCGATGGTCCGCCACGGCTACAAGGGCGCCGCGGAGCTGGCGGCCACCGTCGACTACCTGTTCGGCTACGACGCGACGGCCGGTGTCGCCGAGGACTGGATGTACGAGCAGGTCGCCCGGCGCTATCTGCTGGACGCCGACATGGCCGAGTTCCTCGGGCGGTCCAACCCCTGGGCCGGGCGGGCGATCGCCGAGCGCCTGCTCGAGGCCGCCCAGCGCGGGCTGTGGGAGTCGCCCGACGAGGAGGTGCTGAGCGGCCTGCGCGAGCGCTTCCTGGCCCTGGAGGGCGAGCTGGAGGAGGCGGGGGCGTGATCCCGCCCTATCCGCTCAGCGCGATCGTCGGCCAAGAGGCGCTGGTGGAGGCGCTGCTGGTCAACGCCGTCGATCCGGGCGTGGGCGGCGTGCTCGTGCGCGGGCAGCGCGGGACGGCGAAGTCCACCGCCGTGCGGGCGCTGGCGCCGCTGCTGCCCCGCGTGGCCGCGGCCGCCGGCGAAACGTTCGCCTTCGCCCCGGGCGAGCGCGCCCCGGGCGGCCCCGTGGACCCCGGCGCCCCGACCGTCCAGCGCCCCGC
>JAHWKL010000038.1 GCA_019347915.1 Actinomycetota bacterium | reverse complement strand
CCTCTGACGCGAGCCCGGGCTCAGTAGGTGAGGCCGTCGTCGACGGCGCTGGCCGCCAGCTGCTCGAAGATGGTGGCCACGTCGATCTCCTCACCGCCGTCGTCGGCGGCCAGCTCCCCCACCCCCGACAGCGCCACCTGGAGCAGGGCGGCCATGGCGCACAGCAGCTCAGCCGCCCGCCGGGTCTGCGCCGGCGAGGGATCCAGCCCCTCGTAGAGGTCCTGCAGCGTGGCCGGCAGGACGACGGACAGCAGCCTGGGATCGTCCTGGCGGGCGAGGTAGGCAGTCACCAGCTCCCGCGCCGTGGACGCCGCCTCCGCCGCCTTCGGTGACGCCGGGTCCAGGGCGGGGAGAAAGGGGTCGGGTTCAGGCATGCTCGTAGTCTTCCCTGGAAGGCGGCGGGGTAGGGACCCGCTCCATGAGTGAGATCGGCTACTTCCTTTCCAGCGAGGAGCACTCCCCGAGCGCCCTCGTTCGCTACGCCGGGCAGGCGGAGGAGGCGGGGTTCGCCTCGGCATGGATCTCGGACCACTACCACCCTTGGACCGACGAGCAAGGTGAAGCGTCGTTCGTGTGGTGTGTGATCGGCGGCATCGCCGCGACCACGGAGCTGCAGCTCACCACGGGTGTGACCTGCCCGACCGTGCGCATCCATCCCGCGGTGATGGCGCAGGCGGCCGCCACGGCCGCCGAGATGATGCCCGGGCGCTTCCGGTTCGGGCTGGGCAGCGGCGAGAACCTCAACGAGCACATCCTGGGCACCCACTGGCCACCGGCCCACGTGCGCCTGGAGATGCTCGAGGGAGGCGGTGGAGATCATGCGTCGACTGTGGACAGGCTCCATGGTGAACCACCACGGTCGCCACTACCGGGTGGAGAACGCTCGCATCTACTCCCTGCCCAGCGAGCCACCGCCGGTCCCCATCTCCGCCTTCGGCCCCAAGGCGCTCGGTCTGGCGGCGCGAATCGGAGACGGCTTCGTCGGCACTTCTCCGGAGGCGGAGATGGTCCAGCGCTACCGCGCCGAGGGCGGGACGGGCCCGGCCATGGCGGGCATGAAGGTCTGCTGGGCCACCGACGAGGCGGCCGCTCGCCGCACGGCCCACCGGCTGTGGGCCCAGGTCGGGGTTCCCGGCCAGCTGTCGCAGGAGCTGCCCACGCCGGCACACTTCGAGCAGGCAGCGTCCCTGGTGACCGAGGACCAGGTTGCCGAGAGCATCGTCTGCGGCCCTGACCCCGAGCGCCACGTGGCTGCCATCGAGCAGTACTTCGACGCCGGCTTCGACGAGGTCTACGTGTGCCAGGTGGGTGACGACCAGGAGGGCTTCTTCGACTTCTACCGCAGTGAGCTCCGACCGCGCCTCACCTAGGACCTAGGAGCTCTCGACTCGAGGCCGGCGAGGTCGTCGGCCAGCATCCGCTCCACGAGCTCTTCCACGCCCTCTCCCGCCTCTCCCCGGGTGACGAGGTCGGCCCGCTCCTTGAGCGCCGGCAGGGCGTTGGCAACCGCCACCGAGCGCCCGCACGTGACCAGGAAGGCCCAGTCGTTCTCGGCGTCACCGACGCCGACGGCGTCAACGGGCGCCAGCCCGAGCTCGTCGAGCGCAGCGGCGAGGCCGCTCGCCTTGTCGACGCCCGGGGGGAGCACCATCACCGCCCCCTTGTTCAAGATCACCTGATGCGCCAAGCCGAGGTCGCGAATGGCGGCCGCCACCTCAGGTCCGTGGGGCTCGTGGGTGGCGAGGATGACCCGGCCCCGGCCAAGGGGTTCCACCCCCCGTCGCTCCAGCTCCTCGACCAGGGCGGCGGGCGGGGCCGGCGCCAGCCATCGCTCCTCCCCGCTGTCGGGGCGGTAGAGCAACGCGCCGTTCTCGGCGACCACGCGGTCGCACACCTCCACGGCGGGGAAGGCCGAGAGCACGTGCGGCAGCCGCCGGCCGGTGACCAGGACGAGGCGGCGGCCGGCGGCCCGCAGGCGCACCAGCGACCGCAGGGTGCGGTCATCGACACGGCCGTCGACGGCAAGGGTGCCGTCGTAGTCCGCAGCAAGCGCCGGCAACCGCACTCGGCCTTCCGTCAGGGCTACCGTCACGCTTTGGTCAGGCTCGGTCCTTCACTCCCTCGACGCCGGCGCTGCCGGCGCAGTGGGCGCAGCAGAAGATCTCACCATCGGCCTCCACGCCGTGGCCGACGACCCGGCAACCGCAGTGGCTGCAGCTCGGCGCCACGGCGTGGATGGCGCACTCGAAGCTGTCGAAGGTCCGGGTCGTCCCGTCGGAGGACACCACCTGGAACGCCTTGTCGTAGTCGTTGCCGCAGACATCACAGGTGGCCATCTCCGAGTCCTTCCTCTCGCTCCGCCGTGGTCGCGTTGGTGCCGGAACCGGACTAGTTGACCTCGTCCCGCCAGGCGCCGCTCTCGACCCCGCGGCTCTCGATGAACTCCTTGAAGCGCTCCAGGTCACCCTTGACCCGGCGCTTCACCACGCCCAGCTTGTCGCCGGCCTCTTCGACCACGCCCTCGGGGTCGTAGTCGAGCTCGAGCAGGATGCGGGTCTTGTTCGGGTCCGGTGCGTCGAAGGTCACGACGCCGCCTTGATCCGGCCCTTCGACCGCTCGCCAGGCGATCCGCTGGTCGGGTACCTGCTCGGTGATCTCGGCATCGAACTCGCGCTTCACGCCGCCGATCTCGGTCTTCCAGTGCGTCCGCGTGTCGGTGATCTGGCGAACCTCCTCGACGCCCTCCATGAATTCGGGGAACGACTCGAACTGGGTCCACTGGTCGTACGCGGTACGGACGGGCACGTTGACCTCGATGGTCTCGTCGACGACGCTCATAGGTTCCTCCTGGGTTGTCTCACCGTTGAACAACCGTCTACCCAGAGTGGCGCCGGACCTCACCGCCACCGGAGCAACGCACCCAAGCCCCCGGCTGGAGCGTGCTCTGGGGACAGGATCCGCACCCCAGCGCCGGCGCCGAGAGCGGCCCGGATGGCGACGTCGACCAGGGGCGCCCGCTCGGGTGCCTCCACTCCCATGGCGCCGAGCTCGTCCCGATTGGCACCCACGTGCAGCGGCTCGGGACCGAACCATGCGGACGGCTCCTCGAGACCGGAATGGACCAACAGTCCCTCGACCTGACCGAGCGCCAACGCGCCGAGGGTGGCGGCGACACCTTCGACGGCCCGGTCGTTCTGGCCCCGCTCCTCGGCGAACTTCTCCAGCACCTGGGCGCTCTCCTCGGCGACACGTTGGCGCACCAACTGGTCCACCTCCGCCTCGATCGCCGGCCCGGAGCCATCGGGTGACCGGCCACCACCGGCCTCCCGCAGCAGCCCGGCGACCCGGTCGGGTACGGCGTCGCGCAGCAACTGGCGGGCCCGGACGTCACCGCTCAGCACCACCAGCCGGGCGTTGACCCGATCGACCAGCTCGACCAGCTGGTCGGCCACGTCGGCGGCGTTCTCCTCCCAGGTGTTCTCGGCGCGCTGCTGGAAGCGGCGCTGCGACCACCCGCCCGGCCCCACCTTGCGCAACGGGTAGTCCTCGCCACCCGCCTGGCGATGGACGTCGGCTCCCTGACGGCGAACGGCAACCAGATCGGCCCCCTGGCGATCGGCGAGGACGACGACGTGGGGTGGCGACGCCTGGCGCCATTCGAGCAGCGGCAGGAGCACCGGGAGGCGTCCCCAGCGGGCGATGTCGCCCGACAGCAGTTCGGGGTCGTGCTCCAGGTGGCGGATGCCGGTCGCGTCGGCGATCACCGCCAGCGCTTGGCCCTGCAGGTGGGCGGTGGGCACCACGGCGTCGACCGCCTCCAATACCTCCTCGCCGGCACCCTGCTCAGCCAGCGAGGCGCGGAGGGTCTTCCAGCGCCGCTCCACACGGGGCCCGGCGTTCTCCACCGCCGCCTCCGTGGCGAGGTAGATGCTGGCGTAGGGGCCCGGCGAGGCGGCCAGGTCGGCCAGCTCGGGCGCGTCGACGAACGTGTCGGGAATCAGGCCGGAGGTCTCCATGCCGGCATCCTTTCCGGCCCTGACCGCCCGCAAGCATGTTGCGGCCCGCGACCGGCGAGGATGTGGCCATGGCCGACCCCCACGCCACGCCCTCCACCCTCGATGGTGATCCCGATGACGAGCCCACCCGCCGGGAGCGTGCCGCAGCGCTGGTCGAGCAGCGTCTGGACGTGCCCATGGCCGTCCTGGCGGTGGTGTGGGCGGGGCTGGTGGCCTACGAGCTGATCGCGCCCGCCCGCCAGCGGGGCGAGCTGGCCCTGATCGGCAACGTCATCTGGGCCCTGTTCGTCGTGGAGTTCGGGGTCAAGCTGTGGGTGTCGGGCAACCCGGTGCGGTTCGTGCGTCGCCGCTGGCCCTCGGTGTTGTTCCTCGTCCTCCCTGCCTTGAGAGTGCTGCGCGTCGTACGGGCACTGCGGGCCCTGCGGTTGCTCCCCGCGGCGCGGGTGGTGGGATCGTCGTACCGTGCCATCGGCACCGCTCGGTCGCTTCTCGGAGGGCGGCTCGTCTTCCTCGTGGTCACGAGCGCCGTGGTCGTCTTCTCCGGCGCCCAGCTCCTCTTCCTCACCGAACGACTCGCCGAGGGCCGCGGTCCGGGGCTCGGCGAGACCCTGTGGTGGTCCGCCAACCTGGCGTTGAGCGGCACCCTGGTGTTCGAGCCGGTGTCCCTCCTCAGCCGGCTGGTGTCAGTGGTGCTCAGCATCTACGCCGTCGTGGTGTTCGCCACGGTGGCCGCCGCCCTCGGTGCCTTCCTCATCGAGTCCCGGGCCGAGCGGGCGACGGCTGAGGACGAGGCGACGTCGTAGGACGTCCGGAATCATCCGGGGACGACGCCCGCGCCGAAGCAGTGCTGTCCCCTTCCTCCTCCGAAAGGTACTTCCGTGCGAAAGATGCTCTCTGTGACCACCGTGGCCGTGTGTGCCCTGGGGTTGTCCCTTACGGCGCCGGCCTCGGCGCAAGGACCTCAGGCATCCCGTGGCGCCGAGGTGCTCCGGGCCGACCTTCAGCCGGTCCCCCACGACACCATGGCCGACGCCGGCTCGAACGTCACCGGACGAGCCAAGCTCATCGTGAAGGACGGCCAGGTTCGTGTCTCCCTCAAGGCCGACGGCCTGAGCCCCAACCTTCCTCACGCCATGCACATCCACGGTGAGCTGCAGGCGCGCAACGAGTGTCCTTCGCTGGCGGCCGACGCCAACGGTGACGGCCTCATCGACACGCTCGAGGGTCTTCCTGCTTACGGTCCCATCGACGTCTCCCTCACCACCACCGGCGGGACCAGCGGCGAGTTCTCCGACGCCCTGGCCCTCGACCGCTTCCCCGTCGCCGACCAGAACGGCAAGCTCCGGTACAAGCGGACGATCGCCATTCCCTCGGAGTTCATCGACGCACTGGACGACCTGCACATCGTCGTCCACGGTGCCGACCTGAACGGCAATGGCGCCTACGACTTCGAGGCCGGCACCTCGTCGCTCTCCGGCCCCGTCGGAGCCGACGTGCCCCTGGAGGCCGAGCTTCCCGTGGCCTGCGGCACCATCGGCTGACGCCGACGGCCAGCAGATCGAGAGGGGCGCCCACCCGCCGGGCGCCTCTCTCTCTGCGCGTCCGGCCTGGTCACGGCCGCACGACCTCGACAGCCACGGCATGCTGGCATCCCGAGCGGCGCCCGGCCTCCTCGGCCAGCGTCCGCAGCCAGGCGTCGGCGTCGGTGCCGACGTGGTCGAGGTAGCTGCGGTGCTCGTGCAGGGAGCGGATCCCCTGGTCGAGGAACCCGGTGACGTCGACCGCGTGGGTGGCGTGGGGCGAGCCGCTGAAGCACACCATGGTCACGCCGTCCCAGGGGTCGAGCCCCTCGGCGACGAGCTCCCGGAAGACCCACCGGTTGGCCGCGTCGCGGACGGCGTCGAGCACGGCCAGGCCGACGTGCCGGTGATCGGCCATGTTGAACGACGGGCCGCCCCACGACTCGTGGCGGTTGAGGGTCACCACCACCTGCGGCCGGTGGCGGCGGATGGCGGCGGCGAAGTCGCGCCGCAGCGCCAGCCCGTACTCCACGACGCCGTCCGGGTGGTCGAGGAACTCGATCTCGTCGACACCGACGACTGCCGCGCTGTTCCGCTGCTCCTGCTCCCGGAGGGGCGCCGCCTCCTCGGGAGGGACGTCACCCAGCCCCGCCTCGCCACGGGTCGCCATGACGTAGGTCACGTTGCGCCCCTCCGAGGTCCATCGGGCGACGGCGCTGGCGGTCCCGTACTCGAGGTCGTCGGGGTGGGCAACGAGGGCCAGGGCCCGCTCCCAGTCGTCGGGCAGGGGGACCAGGTCGGCGGCCGGCATCGCTCCTCCATCTGGGCTGGTCACGGGGCGCTCTTCTGGCGCACGTGCTCGATCAGGCCGCAGATCGTCCCCTCGCCCGAGGCGCTCCGTGCCCGCTGCTCCAGGGCGACGAGCTCGCCCCGGAGCCGGTGGAGCTCCTCCAGCCGTTGGTCGATGTCGGCGACCTCGCGGCTGATCACGGTACGGACGTAGGCGCAGGGCGCCTGTCCCCCGTCTCGCAGGGCGAGGATCTCGCGGACCTCGTCCAGCGCCAGTCCCAGGCGCTGGGCCGCTTTTATGAAGCCCAGCCGCTCGGCGTCGGTCTCGTCGTAGACCCGGTAGCCGGAGGAGCTGCGGGCGGGCTCGGGGAGCAGACCGATCGACTCGTAGTACCGGATGGTCTTCGGGTTGACGCCCAGTTGCTCGCCCAGCTCGCCGATCTGCATGGCTGCCGTCCCTCCCCGTGCCTTCCTCCTGGCTGGAAGGCTACTGCCCGGAGGCGGGGTTGCCTTCCAGCTAGCTGGAACCTCTACCGTGACACCGAACGACAGAGAGCAGGAAAACGGAGGCGTCGTGACCGAGCAACTGGTGCTCGAGGGGGACCGATGAGCAGCAGCGACACCATCGGGGAGGGGGCGCCGGCTGTGCTCTGGGACGAGGAGCCCAGTTCCCTCGAGGGGCGGGCGCGGATCCGGGCTCGCATCTCGGGGCTGCACTGCTCACTGTGCACCGGGACCATCGAGAAGGCCCTGGGCCGCATGGACGGCGTCGACCGGGTCGCCGTCAGCCTCACCCACGAGCAGGCCCTGGTCGACTACGACCCGGCCCAGGTTCGCCCCGAGGCCCTGCTCGGCACGCTGCGGGACATCGGCTACGACCTCTACGACCCCCGCAAGGTACGCCCCTTCGAAGAGGAGGAGGCGGCGCTCGTCCGTGAGGGAAGGCGCCTGCTCGTGGCCACCGGCCTCAGCCTGCTCGCCATTGCCTTGATCGTCGTCGTGGAGGCCCTGTGGTCGGTGTTGGTGCCGGCCACGGTGGTGGTGAGCTTGATGCCGGTGGCCTTCGCCATCCTGCGCCCCTTCGGCACGCGGACGGCGGTGAGCGGCACTTTGGCCCTGGTCGGGCCGCCGCTGGCCGTCCTCGTCGCCCGAGCCAACGGCGTGGGCACGTCGTTCATCCCCTGGATCGTCGGCGCCCTGGCCCTCACCGTGGTGTTCGGCGTGGCCGGCCACATCCTGCGCATGGCCTGGCAGTCGGCCCGCCGGCGCATCCTCAACCAGCACGTGCTGTTGGAGACCGGCGCCTTCGCCGGCATCGCCGGGGGCGTCTACGGCCTGACCGCCGGCGGCGACGACTTCCCCACCGCAGCGTTCTTCGCCGTGAGCGTGCTGGTGGCCAACTACCACATCTTCTCCGAGTGGCTGTCCCTGCTGGTGAAGACTCGCAGCTCGCAGGCGGTGAGACGCCTGCTCGACCTGCAGCCCGACACGGCCCGTGTCGAGCGCGACGGGCGCGAGCTGGAGGTGCCCATCACTGACGTGGTGATCGGGGACCGGGTCCGGGTCCGGCCGGGTGAGCGCGTCCCGGTGGACGGCCAAGTGGTGGACGGCCACTCGGCGGTCGACCAGTCCCTGGTCACCGGCGAACCGGTGCCGATCGAGCGCTCGCAGGGTGACCGGGTCATCGGCGGTTCGATCAACACCTCCGGAACCCTGCTGGTCCGGATTGACGCCGTGGGAAGCGAGAGCTTCCTGGCCCAGGTCGTGCGCCACGTGGAGGATGCCCGGGCGCTCAAGCCGGGGATCCTCCACCTCGTCGACCGGGTGCTGCGGGTCTACACCCCCACCGTGCTGGTGGTCGCCGCCCTGGCGGCCGCGGGATGGATCGTCGCCACGTCGCTGCTCGGTCCCCAGGCGGACGTGGAGCGGGCGGTGTTCGCCGGTCTGGGCGTACTGGTCATGGGTTACCCGTGCGCAGTGGGGATCGCCGCCCCGTTGGCGGTGGTCCGTGGAGCCGGGGAGGCCGCCGACCGGGGCATCATCATGCGCACCGGCGAGGCCTTCCAGGCGTTCCGCTCGGTCACCACGGTGGTGCTCGACAAGACCGGCACCCTCACCGAGGGCAGGCCCGCCGTGCGCGAGATCGAGGCCGTCGGAGATGGCGACGAGCTGCTCCAGGTGGCGGCGGCGGCGGAGATGGCGTCGGAGCACCCGCTCGGGCAGGCGGTGGTGGCCTCGGCGTTCGAGCGCCATCTCGACCTTCCGCCGGTGGATGACTTCGAGTCGGTCACCGGCCGGGGCGTCTCAGCCATGGTCGGGGGCCGGCGGGTGCTGGTCGGCAACCCGCGGTTCCTGGAGGGCCACGGCTTGGACCTCGGTGCCCTTTCCGGACGCATCGCCGAGCTCCAGGCCGCCGGCCGTACCGTCGTCGCCGTCGGCCGGGACGATCGACCGTTGGGGATCCTGGCGCTGGGCGACGAGCTGCGAGACGACGCCGTGTCTGCCGTCGCTGCCATGCGCCGAGCCGGGCTGACACCGGTCCTGGTCACCGGTGACAACGAGCGGGCCGCCCGCCGGGTGGCCGACCAGGTCGGCATCTCCGACGTCCACGCCGGGGTTCTCCCGGACCAGAAAGCCGAGCTCGTTCGCCGGCTCCAGCAGGCCGGTCGGGTGGCCATGGTCGGCGACGGCATCAACGATGCCCCCGCCCTCATGCAGGCCGACGTGGGGGTCGCCATGGGCGGGGGCACCGACATCGCCATGGAGTCGGCCGACGTGATCATCGTGGGCAACGAGGTCACCGCCGTGCTCACCGCCCGGGACATCAGCCGGCGCAGCTACCGCACCACTCGCCAGAACGTGGCCTTGGCCTTCCTGTTCAACGGCATCGGCATCCCTGCCGCCACCACCGGCCTCGTGTACCCGGTGTGGGCCATGGTGGCCATGGCGCTGAGCGTGACGACCATCTTCGTCAACTCCATCGGCGGCCGACCCTCGCTGCTGTTCGACGCCATCGCCAGCGTCGGGCCGGAGCGTCAGGCGACCCCGGCGCGGGCGGGCTCGGCCTCCACGACCGACCGGTAGAGCCGGAGATGGTGCTCGGCCATCCGGGCGATCGAGAACCGCTCGACCACCGCCCGCCGGCAGGCGAGCCGGTCGAGGTCACCGGCGGTCTGGACGGCGAGGGCCAGATCGGCCGGAGCAGCCCGCACGAAACCGGTGACGCCGTCGTCCACGATCTCTCCCACCGCCCCCATCGGCGTGGCCACCACCGGCGTGCCGCAGGCCAGCGCCTCGATCATCACCATGCCGAACGGTTCCGGCCAGGCGATGGGGTTGAGCAGGCACCGGGCGCCGGCCAGCAGGGCGAGCTTGTCCTGGCCTCCCACCTCACCCACGTACTCGATCTCGTCCCCGAGCAGCGGCTCGATCACCGCCCGGAAGTACGCCAGCTCGGCCGGCTCGTGCATCTTGCAGGCGATGCGGAGGGGAACGCCGGCGCGGCGCGCCACGGCGATGGCGGTGTGCACGCCCTTGTCGGGGCTCATGCGTCCGAGGAAGACGGCGTAGCCACCGGCCCCGTCGCCCACGGGGAAGCGGACCACGTCGACGCCGTGATGGATGACGGCGGCGATCGGGGTGCGCACCGCGGTGGACGCCTGGTGGCGGGAGATGGCGATCACCGGTACCCGGGACGCGATGGCCCGGTAGTAGTCCCCGAGCGCGCTCTCGAAGGGACCGTGGTTGGTGGTGACCACCGGGAGACTGGTGAAGCCCTGGGCGTAGACGGGCCCGGCCAGGGTGTGGTCGTGGACCACGTCGGCCTCGCCGGCGATCCAGTCGTAGGCATTGACGACATGGTGCAGCTCGCTGGCGGGACGGGCGGCGGCGACGCCCAGGGCGTTGTCGTAGGCCCACGACCGCGGCACCGGGCAGGTGCTGTCGCCGGTGGCGAACAGCAGCACGTCGTGACCGGCCGCGTCGAGGGCACGAGCCAGCCCGTCGACGACGGCTTCGGTGCCTCCGTAGGCAAGGGGTGGTACGGCGACCCAGGGTGGGGCGATGAGCGCGATGCGCACGAGGTGCTCCGGCGATGAAGGGCTGTCGGTCACGTTCGTCGTCGACGCCCACAACCCGAAGGAGCAACCGGCTTCGTCAGCCTACCGGCCGGGTGCCGAGGCGGATGCGCACGACCTGGCTGCCGGCCCGTCGTTGCCGGCGATCGCCCCGTTTCGGTGGACCTGGGTCATGGTGGCGCTACCGTGGGGTCTTGGCCGTCTCGCAAGGAGATGGCCGCCAATAGAAGAGAGATTGAAATGGCAACCGGTACCGTCAAGTTCTTCAACTCCGAGAAGGGCTTCGGCTTCATCTCGCGAGAGCAGGGCGACGACGTCTTCGTGCACTACTCCAACATCCAGGGCGGTGGCTACAAGTCGCTCGACGAGGGCCAGCAGGTCGAGTTCGACGTCGCCCCCGGCCGCAAGGGTGAAGAAGCTCAGAACGTCCGAGTCCTGTAGGACTCGAGGATTGCCTCGGAGCCGCCGGCATCGAGCCGGCGGCTCTTGCGCGTCTGGTCCGGTGCAGCGTTGTGGGGATGATGCGACATGATGGTCTGGTGTCGGACGCGTTCAACAACCTGACCGAAGCCCTGCTCGCGGCCGCACACCTGGTCGTGCCCGACGCCATCCCCGGCCTGATCGATCGGCACGCCAAGGGACTGGGCGCGGACTCGGCGGTGCTGTACCTCGTCGACCTCGACCAGTGCGCCCTCGTCCCCCTCTCCGGCCCTGGAGGTTCGCCCCTTCAAGAGGTCGAGATCGACCGCACTCTCCCTGGCCGCTGTTACCGGTCCCTGGACGTGGTGGACACCCTCGACGGGGCGAACAGGACGGTGTGGGTGCCGGTCGTGGACGGCACCGAGCGGCTCGGGGTCTTGCAGCTGATGTTCACTGCCGGTGCTCAGGGCGATCCCGACGAGATGCGCGGCTTCAGCGGCCTCGTCGCCCAGCTGGTCATGACCAAGGGCTCCTACGGCGACTTCTTCCAGGTGGCACGGCGGCGCAAGGACGTCACCGTGGCCGCCGAGCTGCTGTGGCAGCTCCTGCCGCCGCTGACCTTCGGCACCGAGGACCTGGCCATCGCCGCGTGCTTCGTGCCCACTGGAGACCTCGGCGGTGACGCCTTCGACTACGGGGTCGACGCCCGTCGCGCTCAGATCGCGGTCTTCGATGCCATGGGCCACGGGCTGGACGCCGGTCTGCTGGCGACCACGGCTGTGGCGGGCTACCGCAACAGCCGTCGCAAGGGCTTTCAGCTGCCGGAGATGGCCCAGTACGTGGGGGACGCCATCCGTTGTCACTTCGAAGACAGCCGGTTCGTCACGGGGATCCTCATCTCCCTCGACATCGCCACCGGCCGGATGTCCTGGTGCGTCGCCGGCCATCCGCCCCCCCTGCTCCTGCGTCAGGGGCGCGTCGTGAAGCACCTGGAGCTCGGTGTCGGCCTTCCCTTCGGCGTCGGTCCCGCCTCGCAGGTGTTCACCGAGCAGCTCGAGCCGGGCGACCGCGTGCTGCTGTACACCGACGGCGTGACCGAGGCCCGCGGTCCCTCGGGTGACGTCTTCGGGACCGACCAGCTGGTCAACCTGGTCTCCCGCACGGCCGGTGACGACCCGCCACCCGAGACCATGCGCCGGCTCATGCATGCCATCGAGCACCACAACGACGGCCCCATGCGCGACGACGCCACCGTGGTGATGATCGAGTGGCAGGGCGTGGCCTCCTCGCAGCTGAAGGTTTGACCGCCGGGAGCATCGTCAGCGGCGAAGGAGGATGGCGAGCCGGCGAGTGGCCACCCACACCCCGGCGGTGCCCATCGCCGCCAGGTAGCCGGCGTGCAGCAGCAGGCCCCAACCGACGTCGCCCAGGACCAGCGCCCGCTCCAAGGCCACGCCCTGGTACAGCGGCGTGACCCTCACCGCCCATCCGAGCGCCTGGGGATACCGGCCGAGGGGGAAGAACGTGGCCGAGAAGAGGAACAGGGGCACCACCACCAGCATCACGTAGTCGAAGTCGACGAACGACCGCATCCAGGTGGTGGCGGCGATCCCCGTGCCGGCGAAGGCGAAGCCGATGAGCACGGCGGCGGGCACGGCCAGCACCGCCCACCACGACTGCACCAGCCCGAGGGCGACCATGGTCAGCAGGAAGGCAGTGGCGTAGGCCCCGCTACGCACGAGGGCCCATGCCGACTCCCCGACGGCCACGTCGGCCACTTCGAGCGGGGTGGCCAGCACCGCGTCGAAGGTCTTGGAGTACTTGTACTTGACGAAGAAGTTGAAGGTGGTGTCGAACACCACGCCGTTCATGGCCGAGACGGCGAGCATTCCCGGCGCCACGAAGACCTCGTAGGGCACCTCCCGCCCGCCGCCGACGGCCACGGGACCGACGAGGGCACCCACGCCGAGCCCGATCGACAGCAGATAGAGGATGGGCTCGAACAGCCCGGCGGCGAGGACGTACCACGTCCGCCGGTAGACGAGGACGTTGCGCTCCACCAGCCGCAGGGGGCGCCAGCCGGCGATGGCGGTCGCCACGGCGCCTTCGGGCCTCGTCGGCGTCTCCGTCGGAGTCAACCCGCTCATCCCGCCAGCCGCCGGGTCCAGCTGCACGTACCGGCGTACCAGCCCAGGGCCAGCACGCCGACGAGCACGAGCACGTGCCCGATCACGCTGTGCCCGTCGAACGTGCCGGTGGTGGCACTACGCGCCAACTCCACCCCGTGCCAGAGGGGCGACGCCAATGCGACCGGCTGGGCCCAGCCGGGGAGCTGGTCGACCGGGAAGAACGTGCCCGAGAACAGGAACAGTGGCATGACGCCGAGGCGCATGATCAGAGGGAACGCCACCTCGGTGTGCTGGGTGGCGGAGTACGCCGCCAGCGGGGCGAAGAACGCCGAGCCGCACAGCACCGCCGCCGGCACGGCGAGCAGTCCCCATGCCGAGGGCACGCCGCCGAGCGCCGCACCCACGATGAGGAACATCGTGGCCGCCAACGTGGTGCGAAGGGCCGTCCATGCCATCAGGCCGGTGTAGACGTCCCTCGGGCGCAGCGGAGTGGCCACCATGGCATGGAACGTGCGCGCCCATTTGGTGCCGACCATCACCGGCCACAGAGCGTCGCCGGCCGCCGTCTGCATGGCGGTGGCGGCGAGGAGCCCGGGCGTGACGAAGACCAGGTAGGGCAGGCCTGCCACCCGGCCCCCTCCCTCGTCGACCAGGCCACCCAGGCCCAGGCCCAGGGCAGCGAGGAACAGCACCGGTGTCACGAAGGCCGAGAACACCGTCCCCCGCCACAGGCGCCGGAAGACCCGGGCTTCCCGCTCGACGACGCGCAGGGCGGCGGTGGACACTGGTCAGTCCTCGAGCGTTCGCCCGGTCAGCACCAGGAAGACGTCCTCGAGCGTGCCCCGGCGGACCAGGATGGCGGCCGGGTGCACGCCGTTGTCGGCGATCGCCGCCGCCGTGGCATCGCCATCGCCGGTGTACGCCAGCACCCGGTCGGCGAGCGGCTCCACCCGCTCGGCGACGCCGGCCAGACGGGGCAGGGCCGCCCGTAGGTCACTGGCCGACCGGAAGCGCAGCTCCACCACCTCTCGAGTGGCGTGGCGGGCGACCAGGTCCCGCGGCGTGCCCTCGCCGGCGATCCGGCCACGGTCCATGATCACGAGCCGGTCGCACAGCTGCTCGGCCTCCTCCATGTAATGCGTGGTGAGCACCAGGGTCACCCCCTCCTGCTTCAGCCGGTACAGGCGCTCCCACAGCAGGTGGCGAGCCTGGGGATCGAGCCCGGTCGTCGGCTCGTCCAGCAGGAGCGCCTCGGGTCGGTTGATGAGGGCCCGAGCGATGGTGAGCCGGCGCTTCATGCCGCCCGAGAGCGGATCGACGCGATCGTGCCGGCGTTCGGTGAGCTTGGCGAACTCGAGCAGCTCGTCGGCCCGCTCCCGGATCACCGTCCGGCTGAGGCCGAAGTAGCGGCCGTAGATGGTCAGGTTGTCGGAGACGGTGAGCTCGGTGTCCAGCGTGTCCTCTTGGGGGACCACGCCGAGGCGTGCCCGGATGCGGGGACCGTCACCGGCCGGGTCCATGCCGAGGACTCGCAGCTCGCCGCTGGTGACGGGGGACACACATCCGATCATCCGCATGGTGGAGCTCTTGCCGGCGCCGTTGGGACCGAGGAAGCCGAACGCCTCGCCCCGCTCGATGCGGAAGTCGACGCCGTCGACGGCGACGTGGCGACCGAAGCGCTTGGTCAGCGACCGGGCTTCGACGAGGGCTTCCGGCGAGCTCGCCACGAGCGGCGACGCTACCGGCGGGGGCCGGTCGCATCCCCTGATTTGGGAGCCCGGCCGGGTGGCATTGTGGCCCGGCACGAGCCTGTTGGGCGCATGCCCGGGGCCGGTGGCTAGTCCAGCGGCGGGCGCGCCGGCGCCGGTCCGTACGACGGGTCGGCCGTGCCGATCTTGCGAACCAGCGAGAGGTGGCCACCGAGGTAACCACCCACAAACGCCGCGCTACCACCGGCCAGCGCCAAAGCCATGCCCCGATAGTGGCGGCCCCGAAGGCGGGCGACGAACGACGCCGCGTACAGCGACGTGGCTGTGCCGTTCACCGCGGCGTGGATCAGCCCGATCCGGCGTGGCCCCTCCCCTGCTGCCCGCCATTCGGCGAGACCGGCCGCCGCCGTCGGGAGGGTCATGACCAGCCCGAAGCCCACCAGCCCGGTGGCCGCCGGCCGGGCGCGGCGCCCGGCGAAGACGTCGAGCAGGGTGGCACTGAGCCAGGCGCCCAGGGGGAAGTCGGTGAGCAGGGGGTGCAGGGCGTGCCCCAGACGTTCACCCCGAAGGGCGCCCTCGGTTCGAGGGGACCGCAGGATCTTGCCCGAAAGGTGGGAGAGGGCCTCCACGGCCCCGTCGAGCTCGGGAGAACCCTCGATGGCACGGAGTGGCCGCACGAGCCAGTCCGGGGTCATGCGCTCCGTTGGAGCCTGCCAATCGGCGGTGAACGTCGTCGACGACTCGGGCTCGCCCTCGCCCGACGTTCGTTGCCGCCTGTGTGCGGTTGCGGACACCCCCCACCACCTCCTCGTAACGGACGCCGCTATGCGGCGCTCAGCCGTGTGTGGACGCCACCGAGCGGCGGTGGAGCCGCTGGGGAAGACTAGGTGGGCGCGCTCCCGTGCTCTTGCCTGGGGTCAGTCCCGCACCCAGGTGGCGCAGCCGTTGGTCTCGAAGTAGGCGACCTCCTCCCCGATCTCCACGATCTGGGCGCCGCCTTCGCTGATGTCGTTGGCGATGATCTCGTCGAACTCCCCCGATCTGCCCCTGAGGGTCGCCCAGTAGCAGAAGCTGCCTCCCGCCGAGCGGTAACGACCGGGCAGGATGTCCTCACCCACGGCGTAGATCCCCGGTGGGATGGTCGTCGCCGGTCCCGAGGGTGCGGGCGTGGTCGCCGGTGGTGGCGGGGGCGGCTCCGTCGTGGTGATGGGATCCCTGGTGGTGCTGGGGCCAGGGCACGGCGTGTCCCGTGTCTCCCCATCGGCGCACTGGTAGACGACCCGGGTCGTCGACGGGCGTTCGGCGGCCAGCTCCGTGCCCAGCGCCGATGTCAACGAGGCAGCCACCACGGCGCCGGCGACGGCCCAGGCCAGCGCCTGAAGCCAGTACGGCCACTCCCGGAAGCCCCGTCGCGCGCCTTCGAGGCCGGCGAGGCCGGCGAGGTCGGTGTCGGCCGAAGGCGCAGCCGCCAGCTCGGTCGGGGGCGGTCTCGGCTCCGTCGGGGGCACGCTCGGGCGCTCAGGGGTGGCCGGAGGAAACTCGTTCTCACCGGCCATGCCCGCAAGCGTAGAGGCGGTTCCGGCCCAGCTTCACATGGAACGAACTCAGTTCGCGGCGACGCGCTCACCGACGGTGTCGGCGACGTAGGCGTCCCGCTCGCCCCGCGGCCGCTCGGGGCCGGTGGTGGAGTCCCGGGCTGTCTGATGCTCGGTCTCGGCGTTGATCTCGGCCCCCAGCAGGATGACGAAGGCGGTGAGGCTGAGCCACAGGAGTAGCACGATCACCGCGCTGAGGGTGCCGTAGGTCTCGTTGAAGTTGCCGAAGTTGTTGGCGTACACCGAGAACAGCGACGAGCCGACGAGCCACAGGACGGTGGCCACCACCGCGCCGAGGCTCACCCATTGCCATCGAGGCTCGTCGCGATCGGGGGCATAGCGGTAGAGGGCGCCGAGGCCCATCATGGCCACGACGGCGAGCGCCGGCCAGCGGAGCACGGAGAACGCGGTGTCGAAGGGCGTGCCCTCCACCACGTTGGGAACGACGGCGATGAGGGCGATGGAGACCACCATCACCACCAGGAAGACAAGGGTCAGAAGCAGAGCCATGGCCCGCAGTCGCAGGAAGCCGCGGGTCTCCGTCTCGTCGAAGGCGACATTGGTGGCCTTGATCAGCGCGCTGGCGCCCTTCGAAGCGCTCCACAGCGCGAAGAGCACGGAACCGATGAGCCCGAAGGTCAGGCTCCCCTGGGAGCTCTCGGCGATGGAGCCGAGCTGGTCCTGGAGCAGCTGGCCCACCGAGTCGGGCACCGTCCCTTGGACCTGCTGCACCATCTCGGTCACGTCGTCGGGGTCGGCCACCAACCCGTACACCGACAGCGCGGCGATGGCGAAGGGAAACAGCGAGAGCATCCAGTAGAACGCCACCCCGCCGGCGAGGACGGAGACGTTGTCCGTCCTCACCTCGTCCTTGGTGCGCTGGAGCACGTCCTTCCAGCCTGCGGCAGGGATCTGGGTGGGGGCCGTCGCATCCCCGCCGCGGTTCTGGACACGTCGTGAAGTCGCCATGACGCTGCCCTTCCCGGCTGGCCGGGGTGGAAACACACTTCCAGGGCGGCTCCGTCTACGTGCGGCGGCGCCTCGTCTCCAGGAACTGCCGGAGCGCCTTCACAAGGTAGAGCGTCGACAGAGCCAGGAACAGGGCACCGATGACCGTGCGCACCTGCTCGACGTCGGCCGACGTACGCCGAGCCACCCCCGGGGCCACCCGGTCGGCCACCCGGCCCCGCCACCCGCGCAGCCCCGCCTGGCCAAGTCGTTTCGAGTCCATGTGCTCACTCTCGGTCGCCGTCAGATTCTGCCCACCCGATCCTAGATCCGGCGCGACAACGTGGAGATCACGGCTCGAGCCACTGCCGTCGACGCCGACGCCGACGTCAGTCGATGATGCGGCGGACGGCGCGGGTGGCGACGGTGAGGGCGTCGAGAGAGCAGTGAGGGTCGGCTTCGATCTCCCGCAGGAGCCGGATGATCGTCGCCACCTGACGGGTGCGAGCGGCGAGGAACCCTACGACGGCATCGAGCTCGTCCTTCTCGGGGTGGTCGTCGAAGGCTCGTCGGGCAATGAGACGGAGGAAGTCGTCGAGGTCGTCCAGGAGTCCACGCCACGCGGCCAACGACCAGCGATCGCCGGGTGTCGTGTGACCCAGCTTGTCGACCAGTCGGTCCACGCCGAGGGACTCGCCGACCTGGAGCATGGCCTGAGCCACGCCGGTGGCCGGCCGACCGGTCACCCGGGTCAGCTCGGCCACCGACGGCCCAATGTCCAGGTCGGGCAGGCACGCCCATCGGGTGGCGAGGGCGGGGTCGAGACCACTGTCGGTCAGCGCCTGGGCGCGGCGGGCCCGGAGCCGGCGACGGTGTGGCGACCCGATGCCTCCGATCTCCCGCTCCAGCTCCACGAACGCCGGCCGGTCGCTCGCCACGAGGGCGGCGATGTCATTGCTCTGTCCCCGGCGGAGGTAGTAGCGCGTCAGGGTCTCGAGCAGAGCGCTCACCACGTCCGACGCGGCCACCAGCGCCTCCGTCCGCCAGTCTCCGAAACCGGCGTCCACCACCGTCCACCACGCCGATCCGCCGGCCACCCCCCGGGCCGCCCAGTAGGCGGCGACCACGGCATCGGCTCCGTCACCGGTCTCAGCCGAGAGCCGGGTCACGAACGTCGGTCCCATGCGGTTGACGACGTCGTTGGCCATCACCGACGAGATCAGCTCCCGGCGTAGGCGGTGGCGGTCGAGCAGGTGGTCGAAGCGCGTGGTCAGGCGGTCCGGGAAGTACGAAACCAGGGCGGAGCGCAGGGCGGGCTGCTCGGGCACCGACGACGCCAGCAGCCGAGCAGTCAGGCTGCGCTTCGCCCCGGCGGTGAGTACGGCCAGCTCCGGCCGGGTCAGTCCGGCGCCGGCCTGGGCCCGACTCCGCATCTCCTCCGCGGTGGGCAGTGCCTCGACTTGGCGGTCCACCGTCTCGTCGCCCTCGAGCTCGGCCAGAAGGGCCTCGAGGGCTTCCATGCGGTGTGGGCTCGAGGCATGCGCCCGGGTCAACAGCGCGCTCTGCAGGGCGCTGTCGTGCAAGACATCCTTGACGACCTCGTCACCCACCTCGGCCAGGAGGCCGTGACGCTCGTCGGTGTCGAGGCGGGCGCAACCGTGCAGGAAGGCGACGTCATCGTTGTGATCGAGTCGCCGTGATCGAGTAGAACTACCCGCGCCGCCAGCGACCAGGAGACCGCATGTCCACCGCTTCCGTCACCGCCCGCCGCCCCGTCCTCGCCGACCTCGTCCCCGGCACGATTGCACGCGACGTCGTACTCGTTCTCGGTGTCGCGCTGCTGACCGCGGCCGCCGCACAGGTGGCGATCCCGTTCTGGCCCGTGCCAGTGACGGGCCAGACATTCGCCGTCCTGCTGGGCGCGGCCGCGCTCACGGCGTGGGAGGGCGCATACGACGACCGCTTGATAGCGACGATCACGGCGTTGCTGTTCTCGCTGGCCGGCGACATCTTCCTGATGCAGGACCGAGACCTGCTACTGGAAGGCCTCGCCGCGTTCTTCGTAGCGCACGTGGCATACATCGTCGCCTTCGGCGGGCCGGTGCTCACCCCGTTTGCCGTCTTCATCGCCACCGCCATCATCCTGGTCAGCGGCCCCACCTTCCTCGCGGTCAGAGAGGGCCTGCGCCGGCGCCGGCGTGACGAGCTGATCCTCCCGGTGCTCGGGTACGTGGTCGTGATCAGCCTGATGGTCGTCACGGCCGTGACCGCGCCCGGAGCCAACAACTGGTCGCGTGGAAGCGTCGTGGCCGCGGCGGTGGGGGCCGTGCTCTTCTACACGTCCGATGCCTCGATCGGCGTGCATCGGTTCGTGAAGGAGCAATCGTGGGCGCCGGTGACGATCATGGTGAGTTACCACCTCGGCCAGATCGGGCTCGTCTACGCGCTTGCCCGTACCTGAGCCGGCGCGTTGGTAACGTCGAGCCCATGAGGCAATGGTTCCTGCTCGGCGGCATCGTCGTGGTGCTGTTGGCGCTGGTGATCGTGATCGCGAGCTCGTACTCGGGCACGTAGTACAGCCGCTCTGCCCCTTGTATCGCGCTCAGCGCAAGCGGAGGGGCAGAGC
>JAHWKL010000037.1 GCA_019347915.1 Actinomycetota bacterium | reverse complement strand
GACCGCACGGCTGCGTGACTTCGGCAGCTCGTGGGACGAACGCCGCGAGGACCTGGCCGAGGACCTCGACCGGGTGTGGCGCGGCATCCGGCTCGTCGAGGAGGTCCATCGCGAGCTGGACCTCACGCTGGCCGGGGAGGTCCCCCGGGTGGACTGGCCGTGATGCTCCTCCCGAGGCTGCCCGGCGACCCCGGCGAGGTGAGGAGCGGCGCCGACCACGTCTGCGAGACCGCGGCACTGATCCTGCAGTGCGCCGAGACCCTGGCTCGCCTGGTCGACGGCGACGCCGGAACGAGCAGGGGGCTCGACACCGCGGTCGCCCGAGGGCGCGTCGTCATCCCGCGACTCCAGCAGGCGGCCGAGCGCTACCAGGTAGCCGGGGCCGCGCTCGTCGACTTCGCGGCCGAGCAGGAGGCAGCGATCCAGGCCGCGGACCTGGCGATCCTGCGCCACGAGCGGGCCGGTGAGGAGCTGGCGGCCCTGCTCGAGGACCAGGCCGGCGTGCGGGCCCTGGCCTACCACGGGGGCATGAAGGCCACGGAGCGGCGCGACAACCAGTCGGCGTTCATGGACGGCGAGGTCGACGTGATGGTGGCGACCACCGCCTTCGGCATGGGCATCGACAAGGCCGACGTCCGCTACGTCATCCACTACGACGTGCCTGAATCGATGGACGCCTACTACCAGGAGATGGGCCGCGCCGGCCGTGACGGCGCGCCGGCGCTGGCGCTGCTGCTGTGGCGACCGGAGGACCTGGGCCTGCGCCGGTTCTTCGCCGGCGGAGGCGAGGTGGGCACCGACGAGCTGGAGCGGGTTGCCGCCCTCACCTCGGCGGCGGGCCGTCCCGTCGACTCCGGCGAGCTGGCCGAGACGGCCGGCGTCACCCCGCACCGCCTCGAGCTGGCACTGTCCCGCCTGGAGGACGCCGGCGCCGTGGACGTCTCGGCTCAGGGTGAGGTGACCGCCGAGGCCGACGGTCCCCAGCCGGCGGAGGCTGCCCGGGAGGCGGCCGACCGCCAGGACTCCCGCCGGCAGGTGGAGCAGTCACGGCTGGACATGATGCGGGCCTACGCCGAGGCCCGCAGCTGCCGGCGTCGCTTCGTGCTCACCTACTTCGGCGAACCCGCCCCCCGCCGGTGCGGCAACTGCGACGTCTGCGAGCGCCAGGCCGGCGACGAGGCCGGCGACGAAGCCGGCGCCGAGGGCGAGGGTGCGGCGGCCTGGCCGGAGCAGAGCCGGGTGGTCCATCCCGAGTGGGGCGAGGGCCTGGTACTGCGGCGCGACGGCGACACCATCGCCGTGCTGTTCGACGACGCCGGCTACCGGACCCTGTCGGCTGACCTGGTCGCCGACCAGGGGCTGTTGAAGCCGGCGCCCTGACCGTCGCTCCTGCCGGCGGCGGCGTCCGGCCTCAGGAGGCCTCGCCCAGGGCCTCGACCAGCTCCTGCTTGGTCATCGACGACCGCCCCGGGATGTCGCGCCGCTGGGCCTCGTCGTAGAGCTCGTCGCGCGACAGCTCGTCCCAGTTGCGGTCTGCCGACGGCGATCGGTCACGTCCCTGCCGGGCAGCCGCCACACTCGCCTCCAGGGCGGCCATGAGGTCGACGACCTCGCCCTCGTCGGCCCGGGCCGGCTCGGTGACCACGTCCTCGCCCTCGGCCTTGCGCTCGATCAGCTCGAGCACCCGCTGGCGATAGGTGTCGGCATAGCGCTCGGGCTCCCAGGCGCTGCTCAGCGACTCGATCAGCTGGCCGGCGATGGCCCGCTCGCGCTCGCTCAGCTCGACTCCCTCCACGGGCACGCCGTCGACGTCGGCGCTGGGGTCGCGCACCTCGTCGGCGAAGTACATGGTCTCCAGCACGAGCACGCCGCCGGCGGGCCGGATGGCGGCGAGGTACTGCTTGGTCCGCAGCACGAATCGCCCGATGGCCACCTTCCCCGACTCCTCCATGCCCCGCAGCAGCAGGGCGTAGGGCTTCTCGGCGCCGGATCCCTCGGCGGGAGCGAGGTAGTAGCTCTTCTCGTAGTAGATGGGGTCGATCTCGGCCAGGTCGACGAAGTCCTCGATCTCGATGGTCCGGGTGCGGCCGGGGTCGACGCTCTCGAGCTCCTCGGGCGTGACCAGCACGTGGCGGCCCTTCTCGACCTCGTAGCCCTTCACGATGTCGGCGTAGTCGACCTCCTCGCCCGACTCCTCGGCCACCCGGCGGTAGCGGATGCGCTGGCCGGTGCCCTCCTGGAACTGGTGGAAGCTCACGTCCTTCTGCTCGGTGGCGGAGAACAGCTTCACCGGCACGTTGACCAGGCCGAAGCTGATGGACCCGCTCCAGATCGCTCTCGCCATGGTGCTCCTCCTACCCGTCCGTGGCGCCGCAGCCATCTCCGCCGGCCCCGCCGCCCACCGCCTTGCGCAACAGGTCCCGCAGTGCCCGCTGATCGCCGGGCGAGAGCGAGGCGATGGCGGGGGGCGGCTCCGACAGCAGGATCAGGGCCCGGTCGCGGGCCTCTTCCCCGCGGGAGGTGAGCCCGATCCGCTTGGCCCGGCGGTCGGAGGCGTCGACGTGCCGCTCGGCGAAGCCCCGCTCCTCGAGTTGGTCGACGATGGAGGTGACCCAGGACGGGTCGCAGTGCCAGTCCTCGGCGAGGGCCCGCATCGGGCGGTCCTCCCCCGTGCTGAGGACCAGGAGGAAGCGCAGCGTGCTGGGCGTCAGGTCGAGCTCGGTGGCCACGTCGAGGAAGCGCCGGGTGTTGTCCTGGCTGGTGAAGAGCCGGACGATGCACAACCACGCCTCCTGGGCGGCGGTGGATGCCATGCCCCGATGGTAGGCCGCACTCAACCTTTGCCGTTCATAAACCTTTGGCAACACTCAACGGCCCTGGCTAGAGTACCTCCGATGAGCGCCGCCGCCGTCGTCCTGGAGAACGTGGAGAAGCGCTTCGGTGACGTGGTCGCCCTCGACGGGATCGACCTCGAGGTCCGACCCGGCACGGTGTTCGCCCTGCTCGGCCCCAACGGGGCGGGAAAGACCACCGCCGTGCGGGTACTCACGACCATCACCCGGCCCGACCGGGGCCGGGCCACGGTCCTGGGCTACGACGTGGTGCACCAATCGGCCCGGGTCCGGTCCCAGATCGGCCTCGCCGGCCAGTACGCCGCCGTCGACGAGAACCTGACCGGCCGGGAGAACCTGCGCCTGATCGGCCGCCTCACCCACCTCGGTCGAGGGACGGCCAACGAACGGTCGGCGGTCCTGCTCGACCGCTTCGGCCTGGCCGCCGCCGCCGACCGGCCGGCACGGACCTACTCCGGCGGCATGCGCCGGCGCCTCGTCCTGGCTCGCGCGCTCATGCACGAGCCGCGCCTGGTCATCCTCGACGAGCCCACCACCACCGGGCTGGATCCGCGCAGCCGCAACGAGCTGTGGGACATCGTCCGCGCCTTGGTCGCCGACGGCGTGACGGTGCTGCTCACCACCCAGTACCTGGAGGAGGCCGACCAGCTCGCCAGCGAGATCGCGGTGGTCGACCACGGCCGGGTGATCGCCCAGGGCACGCCGGAGGAGCTCAAGGCCGGGGTGGCGCCCACGACGGTGGTCATGACCTTCGACTCCCCCGATGCCGGTCGGCGGGCCGCCGACGTGCTGGCGCCGCTGTCGGCCTCGCCTCCGACGGTCGAGGGCGCCACCGTGGAGCTCTCCGCTCACGACGGCCCTGGCGCCGTCATCGAGGCCCTGCGGGCCGTGGATGCGGTGGGGCTGGCGCCGTCCACCCTCTCGCTGCGCGAGCCCACCCTCGACGACGTGTTCCTCTCCCTCACCGGCCGCCCCGCCGCCCCCGAGCAACCACCGGCCGACGCCTCCGACGACCTGGTGCGCACCGGAGGTGGCCGGTGACGACCACCGCCGCTCCGACCGGGGCACCCAGGCACAGCCGGCTGGGGTGGACGGTGTCCGACACGCTGGCCATCACCGGGCGGAACCTGCTGACCTACGTGCGGCTCCCGCAGCTCGTGATCTTCTCCACCATCCAGCCGATCATGTTCGTGCTCGTCTTCCGCTACGTCTTCGGCGGGGCCATCGCCACCCCGGGAGGGTCCTACGTCGACTACCTGATGCCCGGGATCTTCGTGCAGACGGTGGCCTTCGGCGCCATCGCGACCGGAGTGGGCCTGGCCGAGGATCTTGGCAAGGGGCTCATCGAACGCTTCCGGTCGCTGCCCATGGCGCCGTCGGCGGTGCTGGGCGGGCGCACCACCGCCGACCTGATCCGCAACGTGTTCGTGGTCTCGCTGATGGCGGCGGTGGGCTTCCTGGTGGGGTTCCGGGTGCACACCGGCCCTGGCTCGTTCCTGGTCGGGATGCTCGTCCTCCTGCTGTTCGGCTACGCCCTCTCGTGGGGGTTCGCCCTCGTCGGCCTCAGCGCCCCCAACGCTGAGACGGCCCAGGCCACCGCCTTCCCGGTCCTGTTCCCGCTGGTGTTCGCCTCGTCGGCCTTCGTGCCCCTCGAGACCATGCCGGGATGGCTCCAGGCCTTCGCCGGCAACCAGCCGGTCACCGTCACCGTCGACGCCGTGCGGGCCCTGATGCTGGGAGGCCCGGTCGTAGCGCCCGTGCTCGAGGCGCTGGCCTGGAGCCTGGGCCTGCTCGCCCTGTTCGCCCCGCTGGCCGTGCGCCGCTACCGCCGCACCCAGTAGCGCTCCGCCCGTTCCACGAGCACTGCCGTGGCCACGCCGCCGATGCCGGCGGTGGCCACCAGGCCGAAGCGCCCGCCTGAGCGCTCGAGCTCGTGCACCAGGGAGGTGAGCAGCCGGGCCCCCGAGCACCCTGGCGGGTGGCCGAGGGCGATGGCGCCGCCGTTGGGGTTGACGGCGTCGGGGTCGGCTCCGTGCTCGGCCAGCCACGCCATCACCACCGGGGCGAAGCACTCGTCCACCTCGAACCGGTCGACGTCGGCGACGGTGAGCCCGCCCCGGATCAGGGCCGCCGACGTCGCCGGTGCCGGCCCCGTGAGCATGGTCAGGGGGTCGACGCCGGCCACCCCGACGCTGCGCACCAGCGCCCGGGGCCGCATCCCCAGCGCCTCCACCCGCTCCTCGGACACCACGAGCACGGCCGCCGCTCCGTCGGCGATGGGCCCCGAGTTGCCGGCGGTGACCCGGCCCCCGGGCCGGAAGGTGGGCTTGCAGCGGGAGAGGTCCTCCTCCGGACGCTGCGGTCCCTCGTCGGCAGCCACGTCCTCGGCCAGATCGACGGCCACCTGCCGCTCCCGGTCCCAGCGCCGGCCGGCCACCGGCACGATCTCCGCCCGGAAGCGGCCCGCGCCGGCCGCCTCCCGAGCACGGCGCCGGCTCTCGGCGGCGTAGCGATCGAGCTCCGCACGATCCAGGCCCCACCGCTCGGCGATCAGCTCGGCTGCCACCCCGGGGGGCACGAGCCCGCCGGCGCCGGTGTAGCGCTCGGCCAGGCGGGGGCTGAACGGGCGGCTGCCCGGCGGGGTCCACGACCCCGGCGGCGTGGTGCTCATCACCTCGACCCCGCCGGCGACGGCGACGTCGTACGCCCCGCCAGCCACTCCCTGGGCGGCGAAGGCCACCGCCTGCAGCGCGCTGGCGCCCTGGCGGTCGACGGTCGTCGCCGGCACCGACTCGGGCCAACCGGCCGCCAGCACCGCGCTGCGCCCGAGGTTCAGGCCCTGCTCGCCGACCGGTGTGGCACACCCCATCACCACCTCGTCCACGGCGGCGGGGTCGAGCGAGGTGCGACCGGCCAGGGCGTCCAGGACCTCGGCGAGCAGGTCGACCGGGTGCCACCCGGACAGCGCCCCGTTGCGCAGGCCGAGCGGTGTGCGCACGGCGTCGACGATGACGGCGCCGATCACCGGGAAACGCGGGCGGCGTCGAGGAGCCGGTCGTTGCGCCGGGCGACCCGCTCCTCGTGGCCCATCCACTGCGCCAGCACCACGCCGGCCAGGGCCACCCCGAACAGGTCGCCGGTGGCCCACAGGATGCCCGCCCCCAGCCGCTGGTCGGCCAGGGCCTCGGGCCCGGCGCCGTAGACGCTGGGGGCGAGGACCTCGACGCTGCCCATCAGGGCCAGGCCGATCACGGCGTGGACGGGCACGGCCAGCACCACGAACAGCAGGCGCGCCCCGTGGGGCATCCGCCAACGGCCGGGGTCGGTGCCGACCGCGGTCCAGCAGAACAGCCCGCCGGCGGCCAGGAACTGGAGGTGGACGGCGGCGTGGACGGCATCGTTGCGCAACGACAGCTCGAACAGGGGGCTGAAGTACAGCGCCACCAGCGATCCGCCGAACACGACCCAGGCGGCCACCGGATGGGTCAGCACGGTCAGGGCCCGGCTGTGGAGCACGCCCAGCAGGGCGGTCTGGCCGGCCCGGGACGACGCCTGGAGCGCCAGGGTGACGGGGGCCCCCAGGGCGAATAGGGCAGGAGCCACCATGCCCAGCAGGACGTGCTGGACAGTGTGGAGGCTGAAGCGGGTGGCCTCGCCGGCGGCCAGACCGGACTGGGTGGCCACGACCATCACGGCGAGCCCGGTCACGAAGGCCGCCGTCCGGGCGGCGGGCCATTGCCGGCCACGACGGGCCAACCGACGCACCCCGGCGGCGTACAAGGCGGCCGCCACCACCACCAGCAGCCCTGCCCCGGGGTCCGGGGCCCACGCCGACATGGCGGCACGCTACCTCCGTCGCTCTCCCGGTCAGGTGCCGGCGGCCGCCATCAGCTAGACAGGGGCGCCATGGCGGGGGGGGTCGCTGCAGATCCGGGGGTCGCCGCAGGTCCGGGCGCCGGCCGTCCGAACATGCTGGCCGTGGGCACCGTGGTGTGGCTCGCCTCCGAGCTCATGTTCTTCAGCGGTTTGTTCGCCGGGTGGTTCGCCCTGCGGGCGTCCTCCGTGCACTGGCCCCCCGAGGGTGTCGAGCTGGAGCCCGTGCGCACGGGCATCGCCACCGTCGTCCTGCTGGCGTCGTCGTTCACCATGCACGCCGGCACCCGAGCCGCCGAGCACGGCGACCGCCGGGGGGCGGTGCGCTGGGTGTTGATCACGGTGGCCATGGGGGCGGTGTTCCTGGTCAACCAGGCCCTCGAGTACGCCGCCTTCGAGTTCTCGCTGTCGAGCCACGCCTACGGCTCGATCTTCTACCTGATGACCGGCTTCCACGGCCTGCACGTCCTCGGCGGCCTCGGCCTCATGCTGGCGGTGCTCGCCGTGGGCACGGGACGCACCCGGGCACCACTCGACGAGGGGTTGACCGTGACCGAGTACTACTGGCACTTCGTCGACGTGGTCTGGGTGGGCATGTTCGCCACGATCTACGTCCTGGGTTGATGCTCGCCGCCCGCACCTGTCGAGTGGTGGCCGCCGGCGCCGGCGCCTCCCTGGCCACCGTGCTGGCAGTGCTCACCGGGGTTGGCCCGGCGGCGGCCGCCGAGGAGGGCCACGACGACCCGCTCGGCTACGTGGTCGACCTCGACGCCCTCGACGACCCGGCCGTGGTCGCCGAGGGCCGCCGGCTCTACCAGAGGGGATGCGTGAGCTGCCACGGCGCCGACGGCGTCGGCGCGCCGTCCGGCCCGCCGCTCGAGGACGCCGGCGCCGCCTCCGCCCACTTCTACCTCACCTCGGGGCGCATGCCCGCCGCCGTGCCCGCCGGCGCCCAGCCCCAGCGGAAGCGTCCGGCCTACGACTCCGAGGAGATCACCGCGCTGGTCGCCTACGTGGCCTCGCTGGGAGACGGGCCCGAGATCCCCCGCGTCCACCCCGACGAGGCCGACGTGGCCGTCGGCGGGGAGCTGTTCCGCCAGGACTGCGCCGCCTGCCACAGCGCCACCGGCGGCGGCGGCGCCCAGAGCTACGGGCGCATCGCTCCCAGCCTCATGGAGTCCACGCCGGTGCAGGTGGCCGAGGCCATGCGGATCGGCCCCGGCCAGATGCCGGTGTTCGGCCCCGAGAGGTTCAGCGACGAGGAGGTCGACGAGATCGTGCGCTACGTGCAGTTCCTCCAGGAGGTCGGAGATCCGGGCGGCTTCGCCCTCGGCCGCATCGGCCCCATCCCCGAGGGGTTCGTCGCCATCGTGATCGGGCTGGGAGCCACCCTGCTGGCGGCGTTCTGGGTGGGCAAGCGGCGCGAGCAGTCCCACGACGTGGAGGAGGGTTCGGCGTGAGCGACGGCGTCCGCAGCGACGGGCAGGTGCACGAGGGCCAGCAGGCCTCCGAGATGAAGGGCCCCGACGAGAGGAGCGGCGACCGGGCGTCGCGCTCCTGGGGCGAACGGCTGGTGGCGCTGGCCTTCACCGTCGCCGTCCTCGCCGGGTTGGCCCTCACCGTGGTGTACTCCGTGGGCGGCCAGCCCCAGCTCGAGGGGCTGTTCCTTGCGGTGGCCCTGGGCGGCATCGGCGTGGGCGCGGTGGTGTGGGCGCAGCGGTTCATGCCCTCGGAGGAGGTCACCGAGGACCGAATCGAGCTCGGCTCCACCGACGAGGAGGTGGAGGCCTTCACCCACTCGTTCGAGACCGGGGAGGAGAGCCTGGAGCGCCGCAGCCTCCTGGTGAAGCTGGGGCTGGGCGCCCTCGGCGCCCTGGGGCTCGCCGCCGTGTTCCCCATCCGCTCGCTCGGTCCCCGGCCGGGGCGGGGGCTGAAGGACACCGGCTACGCCGAGGGGGTGCGCCTGGTCACCGTGCACGGAAGGCCGGTGCGCCCCGACTCCCTGGTCCCGGGCACCGTCCTCACCGTGTGGCCCGAGGGCCACGAGGGCGACGCCGACTCGCCCACGCTGCTGATCCGCACCGGGGCGGGGCGGCTCCAGCTGGCCCAGCCCACGGTGGACGACATCGTGGCCTATTCGAAGCTGTGCACCCACACCGGCTGCCCGGTGGGGCTCTACCAGCAGCAGGAGCAGCTGCTGCTGTGCCCCTGCCATCAGTCCACCTTCGACGTCCTCGACGGCGCTGAGCCCATCTTCGGCCCCGCCGCCCGACCCCTGCCGCAACTGCCCATCGGCGTCGACGACCAAGGGTTCTTCGTGGCCCTGGGCGAGTTCCCGCAGCCGGTGGGCGGCGGCTTCTGGGACCGCAAACGATGAGCACCGACCGCGATCGCCCCTCGAGTCCTCCCGGCCGCCGGGGCACGCCCCTGACCCGGCGCACCGTCCGCTGGCTCGACCGCCGGGTGGGCGCCGCCGGCATGGCCCGCAAGGCGCTCGACAAGGTGTTCCCCGACCACTGGTCGTTCCTGATCGGCGAGATCGCTCTGTGGTCCTTCGTGATCCTGTTGCTCACCGGGGTGTACCTGACCTTCTTCTTCGAACCCAGCCTGGAGAAGGTCGTCTACGACGGGAGCTACGAGGGCCTGCGAGGTCTGGAGATCACCCGGGCCTACGACAGCGCCCTCGACATCAGCTTCGAGGTGCGCTCCGGCCTGGTCATGCGCCAGATGCACCACTGGGCGGCGCTGGTCTTCGTGGCCTCCACCAGCGCCCACCTGTGCCGGGTCTTCTTCACCGGCGCCTTCCGCCGGCCCCGGGAGCTCAACTGGATCATCGGGGTCACGCTGATGATCCTCGCCATCGTCAACGGCTTCACCGGCTACTCGCTCCTCGACGACCAGCTCTCGGGCACCGGCCTGCGCATCGCCTACAACATCGCCATCTCCATCCCCCTGGTGGGCACGTGGATCGCCTCTCTGTTCTTCGGGGGCGAGTTCCCGGGGCCCGACATCATCACCCGGCTCTACGTGATCCACATCCTGCTGGTGCCCGGCGTGCTGTTGGCACTCATCGGTCTGCACATGGGCCTGCTCGTGCGCCAGCGCCACACCCAGTTCAGCGGTCCCGGGCGCACCGAGGGGAACGTGGTCGGGGAGCGGGTGTGGCCGACGTACCTGGCCAAGGGGCTGGGGATGTTCTTCCTCACCTCGGCGGTGCTGGCCGCGCTCGGGGGGCTGGCCCAGATCAACCCCATCTGGCTCTACGGGCCCTACGAGCCGGCCGACGTCAGCACCGCCTCCCAGCCCGACTGGTACATGGGGTGGCTGGACGGGGCCCTGCGCATCATGCCGTCGTGGGAGCTGCGGGCCTTCGGCTTCGAGGTTCCCAACCCCTTCCTGCAGGCGGTGCTGGTTCCGACCATCACCTTCCTCCTGCTCTTCCTGTGGCCGTTCCTGGAGGCCCGGGTCACCAAGGACCACGCCGAGCACCATCTGCTCGACCGGCCCCGTGACCGGCCCGTGCGCACCGCCCTGGGAGTGGCTGCCCTGGCCTTCTACACCGTGCTCTTCTTCGCCGGCGGCAGCGACGTGCTGGCGGTCACCTTCGGGATCCCCATCAACGTCCTGTTCCCGGCGTTCCAGGTGCTGTTGGTGGTGCTCCCGGCGGTGGCGGGCTACCTGGCCTACCGGCTGTGCAAGGAGTTGGCCCAGCGCGACCAGCCAGGCGGCGAGCATCACGCCCGCGAGGTCGCCCCGCCGGCCCCGGACAGCGGGGAATCGCACCGCCGGGACGTCGCTCCCGACGACACCCCCGAACGGCAACCGGCCGCAGAGGCCGGGGGAAAGCCCCGGCGCTGATCGGCCTGGCTCAGTCCCTGAAAAGGGGCCTCAGTCCCGGCGACGGGACTGGCGGGCGTAACCCCACGCCGACGTGGCGGTCAGCAGGGCGCCGGGGATGATCGCCCACAGGCCCAGGGCGAGCCCATTGGCCAGCACCACCAGGCCCGTGCCCAAGGCGAAGGGCCAGACGCTGGCGTGGGGAAGGTACGCCTCCTCCTCCGCCGGCTCCTCGCTGCCACCGCCGCCCTCACGCCCGGGGTCACCGGCATCGGTGTGCTTGCGGGCCTGGACGGCGAGGTAGCCGCCGATGATCAGGGCCATGCCCCCCGCCAGCAGCAGCATGGTGGAACCGGCGTTCTCCGAGGAGGTGGCGAAGTAGACGACGGTGGCCAGGACGAGGAAGGAGGCGATGCCGAGGAAGATGCGGGCCTCGATCCGCATCCCGGCGGTCTGAGGATCGGCGTCCTGCCCCATCAGGGGGCGTGCCCCGTATGCGCTTCGGCTTCCTCCACGTCCGAGGAGTACAAGCCGTGGCGCTGGTCGAACACCGGCCGGTTGGAGCGGATGGGCGGGAGCGGCCGGTCGAAGTTGCCCGATGCCGGCGGCGACGTCGTGGCCCACTCCAGGGTGTGGCCGCCCCACGGGTCGTCACCGGCCGGTCGCCCCGAACGGAGGGTGACGAAGATGTTCCACAGGAGGAACAGCGTGGAGATGCCGGTGAGGAAGGCCCCGGCCGTCGAGAGCAGGTTGAGCGTCGTGAAGCCGTCGCCCGGCAGGTAGTCGACCACCCGCCGGGGCATGCCCTGCACCCCCAGGTAGTGCTGCACCGCGAAGGTGAGGTGGAAGCCCACGAAGACGGTGACGAAGTGGAGCTTGCCCAGCCCCTCGCCCAGGAGCTTCCCGGTGAACTTCGGGAACCAGTAGTAGACGGCGGCGAACACGCCGAAGACCGAGCCCCCGAACAGGACGTAGTGCATGTGGGCGACCACGTAGTACGAGTCGTGGAGCTGGAAGTCGAGCGGCGGGGAGGCGAGCACCACCCCGCTGATGCCGCCGAGCACGAAGGTCAACAGGAACCCGATGGAGAACAGCATCGGCGTCTGGAAGGTGAGCCGGCCGCCCCACATGGTGCCGATCCAGTTGAAGAACTTCACCCCGGTGGGCACGGCGATGAGGAAGGAGAGCCCGCTGAAGAACGGCAGCAGCACGGCGCCGGTGGCGAACATGTGATGGGCCCACACCCCCATCGACAGGGCGGCGATGCCCAGTGTGGCGAAGACCAGGCCCTTGTAGCCGAACACCGGGCGCCAGGAGAACACGGGCAGCACCTCGGTGATCACGCCGAAGAACGGGAGGACCACGATGTAGACCTCGGGGTGCCCGAAGAACCAGAACAGGTGCTGCCAGAGGATCGGTGAGCCGCCCATGCTGGGGTCGAAGATGCCGGCGCCGAAGTGGCGGTCGGCGAACAGCATGGCGGAGGCGGCAGAGAGCACGGGGAAGGCCATGAGCACCAGAAGGCTCACGACCACCATGTTCCAGGTGAAGATCGGCATCCGGAACAGCGTCATGCCGGGGGCCCGGAGGGTGAACACGGTGGTGATGATGTTGACCCCGGTGAAGATGGCGGAGAAGCCCGTGAGCAGCAGCCCGATCAGCCACAGGTCGGCGCCCACCCCTGGCGAGTAGGTCGACAGCGACAGCGGCGCGTAGCCGAACCAGCCGAAGTCGGCGGGCCCGTCGGAGGTGAGGAAGCCCGACACCATGGTCAGCGCCCCCCCGAGGTACAGCCAGTAGCTGAGGGCGTTGAGGCGCGGGAACGACATGTCCGGGGCCCCGATGTGCAGGGGCACCACGTAGTTGGCCAAGCCGAAGGCGAAGGGCCCGATGAACAGGAACATCATGATGCTCCCGTGCATGGTGAACAGCTCGTTGTAGGCGTCGACCGAGGTCACGTCGAGACCGGGCTGGGCCAGCTCCGCCCGCATGATCATGGCCAGCACGCCGCCGAAGAGGAAGAAGGCAAAGGCGGTGACCATGTAGCTGAGGCCGATGCGCTTGTGATCGGTGGTGGTCAGCCAGGCGAGCACTCCGGTCGCCGCCGGATGGTGGGAAGGCTCCGGGCCCTCGGCTTCCGGCGCCGCCTCGGGTGGTGCCGCGGTGATGCTCATGGCTGCCCCTCCGATGCCGAACGCTGCTCGTCGAGCCAGGCCTCGTACTCGCCCGGGGAGACGGCGGCCACGATGAAGTCCATCCGGTAGTGATCGAGGCCGCAGTACTCGGCACAGCGGCCGGTCCACACGCCTTCCTCCACCACGTCGACGTCGATCTGGTTGTCGATGCCGGGGATGAGGTCTCGCTTCATCATGAACTCCGGCACCCAGAAGGAGTGGATGACGTCGGTGGTCTCCAGCCGGAACCGGACCGTCGAATCGACGGGCACGACCAGCCGGGGAAAGCCGACCCCGTCACTCTCGACCACGACGTCCTCCTCCGGGTAGGAGAACTCCCACGACCACTGGAAGCCGACGACGTCGACCACCACGTCGGGCTGGTCCACCAGGGCGGTGACGCTCTGCTCCCGCACCACGGTGAAGCCGAACAGGGCGATGACGATGAGCAGAGGGGTGACGGTGTAGACGATCTCCACCGGGACGTTGTAGGGCGACTGGCTGGGGAGCTCGTCGTTCCGGCGCCGGTAGCGGGCCACGCAGTAGAGAACCAGACCCCAGATGAGGAGGCCGACGCCGAGGGCGACCCAGTGGAAGCCGTTCCAGAGCCCGAGCACCTCCCTACCCTGCTCGGACACCGGGTCGGGGGCCCCGAAGCGGAAGCCCCCGCTGCAGGAGGCCGACGCCGACACGGCCACGACCAGCACGCCGAGCTGCGCACGCCGCCGCCAGGGAGACATCGCCAAGGAAGTTAGCCTGCGCCGGCCGGCCGCCGGCGCAGCCGGCTTGGCCGGGCGGAGCGGGACCGGCCGGCCGCCGGCGCCAGCCGGCTTGGCCGGGCGGAGCGGGATTGAGCGCCGCCGAAGGCGGCCCCGAGCCCTTCGGCGAGCGCAGCGAGCCTGCGCGAGTCGGCCCCGAGTAGCCGGATGCTGGAGCACCGCGCTCCTCGGGACCGAGCTCTCGCCCGGACCGACGAGCCGTTTTCCCATGCTTGTCACGCTGCGATCCGTACCTGGGGCACGAAACCGTAGGGACCCACGTTGGGCCGGCTCATCAATGCCGAGCTTTCAAGTTCACCATGCACCTCGCCGATCAGACGGTCAAGGAGCAACTCGGGCTGTCCACAGACGGTCCCCACCATTTCCCCAGCTGTCCCCAGGAGGCGGGCTGTTGTCCACAGGGCTTCCCACAGCACGGGTCGTAGGCCGCGCCCGGCATGGGTACAGCAACAGGCCCATGACCGCCAGGACCACGTGGGTCGCCGTCGCCACCGCCGGGTTCACCGCCGTCGCCGCCGTCGGCGCGGTGCTCCTCACGGCCGGCCCCCGTGCCGATGACTCGCCCGTCGACGTGACCGCCGGCCCGGCGGCGGCGACCGCCGCCCCGGCGGCCGACCGGGCCACCCTCGTGGCCGCCGACGAGCGTGGGCGGATCGTGGAGCTCTCGGCCGACGACGGCACCCAGGTGGCCGTGCTGGCCGACGGGGCCATCACCGGCGGTTCCGTCGGCAGCCTCACCGTGGGCGGCGACCGCCGAACCGTGTTCTTCGCCCACCACGACCCGCTCGTGGGGCTGCCCTGCGACAGCAGCGTGGTGGCCCTGGGCCTCCCCGACGGGCGAACGACCACCGTGGGCCCCGGCTTCGCTCCGTCCCTCAGCCCCGACGGTGGGCGCCTCGCCTACGTGGGCACTGACGGCGACCCCTCGGGGTGCGCGTACGTGGCGCACGTCCGCGACCTGGCCACCGGTGCGGAGTCCACCTGGGCCGTCGACTCCGGCTGGGCCGACCACTACGGCCTGTGCTCGCTGACGTGGGAGCCGGGCGCCTCGGCGCTGGTCGCCCAGCTGTGCCACGGCGCCGACACCGTCCTGCACCGGGTGCCGCTCGAGGGCGCAGGCACCATCGGCGACACCACCTACCTCGGCCCCGGCGACCCGGAACGGTCGTGGACAGCCGCCGCCCCCGGCGCCGGCGCCGGAACGGTCGTGGTCGCCGAGCGCTGCTGCCTCTCGACCAGCCCGCTGGAGCCCTCCCACCGTCTGGTGGCCCTCGACGTCGCCACAGGCGAGGTCGCTGCCGTGCTCGGCACACTCCCTGAGGCCATCGAATCGGTGGCCCATGTCGGCGCCGGCCCGAAGGGGGACCTGGTGCTCGTGGCCTTCGCCTTCGTCGACGACGGCTCCACCGAGCGGCAGCTCCTGCGGTGGACCGACGGTGAGACCCGGCTGCTGGGCCGTGGTCTCGTCGCCGCCGCCTGGTAGACGACTATCCCGCCGGCTCCGAGATCACCACCGCCTTCGCCCCCGCCTGGACGGGGTACGACTCGGCGACCGGGCCACTGAACCACACGTCGACGACCTGCCCGACCTCGAAGGCGTCAAACGCCGCCTCCGCGTAGCCCCCGCCGGCCTGCCGGAGGATCTGGGACCCGGTGTCCACGGTGACCACCGCCTTGTCGCCCTGCGGCGGGCGGCTCCCGGCCACCGGGCGGTCGGGCTGCTCCTCGACCAGGACCGACCCCACCACGTCACTGTCGGGATCGGTGCAGAACGGTTCGTCGTCACTGGACACGGCGGCGTCCGGTGGGCGCCGGCCCACCTCGACGCAGTCCTCGGTACGGGGCACGAACGGCGTGACCGAGGTGAGCGTGCCGGTGATGCTCGGTGGGCCGGCAGGCGGGCCGGCGCCCACCACCTCCTCGCCGCAGCCGGTGGCGAGCGCCACCACCATCGCCACCGCCGCCGCCGCCACCGGTCGGCGCGCCGTGGTCGGTCGCAGTGCCCTCGATCCCATCGCCCTCCAGGGTGGCGGTTCAACATCTACTTCTGTGATTGTTACACCAATCGATGTAGAGGTAGGCTCACCTGGTGGCGCCTCGCCCGGACCGGATGACCATCGACGACCTGGCCCGGCAAGCCGGCTGCACCACCCGCAACATCCGCAACTACCAGACGCTCGGGCTCCTGCCGCCGCCGTCGATCGTCGGCCGGGTCGGGTACTACGACGCCGGCCACCTGGCCCGCCTGCGCCTGGTGGACCGCCTCCAGGGACAGGGCTTCTCGCTGGCGGCGATCATCGAGTTGCTGCGGGCCTGGGAGCACGGGCGGAGCCTGGGAGAGGTGCTGGGCTTCGAGCAGGCGCTGACCGCCCCCTGGAGCGACGAGGAGGCCGAGCGAGTGAGCGCCTCAGAGCTCCTCGAACGGTTCCCCGAGGCCGGCCAGGACCCCGCTCTGGCGTTGCGCGCCGTCGAGCTGGGGCTCATCGAGCCGGATGGGGACGGGTTCCGGGTCCCCAGTCCGAGCCTGCTGCAGGCCGGTGTCGAGCTGGTGGCGGCCGGAGTCCCGCTCGACGCCACCCAGGACGAGGTCGAGGCCCTGCGGGCTGACATGGCCCGCGTCGCCCGCCGGTTCGTGGCGCTGTTCGAGCGCTACGTGTGGGCGCCGTTCGCCGAGGCAGGCATGCCGGCCGAGCAGCTGCCCGAGGTCACCGACGCGCTCCGCCGCCTCCGGCCCTTGGCCGCGGTGGCCGTGCAGGCGACGTTGGCCCGAGCCATGGAGGACGCCACCGCAGCGTCCACGGTGACCCAGGCGAGCGGGGCGGCCGACGCCCGGCCGCGGACGGCGTAGCGAGGGAGGACGGCGATGACCGACAGCAACCCCACCGACTGGCTCTACGTGGTCATGCCCTTCCTGGTGTACGGCGCCTCGGTGCTGGCCCTGGCCATCGCCGGTAGCCACGACCCGGGCGACGACCCCTTCACCGCCTTCCTGCGCCGCATCTCCCGCAGCCTCCAGCGCCTCACCGGCCACCCCGGCTGGGTCATGGCCGGCGTGCTCAGCGGCCTGCTCATGTTGTGGGTGGGCATGATCGGCGTGTACTGGGACGTCGCCTTCCACATCGACCGGGGCCGCGACGACGTGCTGTTCACCCCGTCCCACACCATGATCGTGCTGGCCCTGGGAGGGCTCGTGTACTCGGCCGGCGTGGCCATCGTCTTCGCCACCCTCGAGCGGGCCCGGACCGGGCTGCGAGTCGCCGGTGTGCAGGTGCCGTGGTCAGCCATGGCGCTCGGCGCCCTGGGACTGGGAGGGCTCGCCGGCTTCCCCCTCGACGAGCTCTGGCACCGGGCCTTCGGGATCGACGTCACCCTGTGGAGCCCGACCCACCTCATGCTCGTCGGCGGCGGGGGCACGGCGCCCATCGCCCTGTGGCTGATGCTCGCCGAGGGCAGGGGCCAGGCCGCACCGACCGTCCTCGGCCGCCTCGTCTCCTTCATCGTCGCCGGCGCCGTGCTCACCGGCCTGACCGTCCACCAGGGGGAGTTCGACTTCGGCGTCCCCCAGTTCCAGGTGCTCTACCTGCCCCTCCTGGTGGCGGCGGCCGGTGGCTTCGCCCTGGTGGCGTCCCGGCTGGCCCTGGGGCCCGGCGGCGCGGTGGGAGCGGTCGTGGCCTACCTGGTCCTGCGGGGCTGCGTCGCCCTCCTCGTGGGAGGGGCCCTGGGCCACACCGTGCCCCGCTTCCCCCTGTACCTGGCCGGCGCCGTCGCCGTCGAGGCGGTGGCGTGGTGGCTCGGGACCGAACGCCGATTGCGGTTCGCCGTCGTGGCCGGCGCCGCCATGGGCTCGCTCGGCCTGGCCGGGGAGCTGCCGTGGGTGGCCGCCCTCGACTGGTTCCACGTCTCCGCCTCGGTCGTGCCCAAGGCGGCGGTGCTGGCGCCGGTGGCCGGCGTGGCGGCCGCGGTGCTGGCCGCCGGGCTGGCCCGGGTGATTCCCGGTGGCCGGTGGGTCGGCGCCGGGGCCGTGGCCCTGGCGCTGGGGGCACTGCTGGTCGTGCTCGCCTACCCCCTGCCCCGGGACGTGGGCGAGGTGGAGGCGGTGATCCGCCTGCGCCCGGTGGGTGCGCTCACCGAGGTCGAGGTCGAGGTGGACCCGCCCGACGCCATCGACGGCGCCACCGCCTTCGGCGTCGTGGCCTGGCAGGGCGGTGGCCGGGTCGTCGCCGAGCTGCGGCCGGTGGGGCCCGGGCGCTACGTGACGGCCGAGCCGGTGCCGGTGAGCGGTCCGTGGAAGACCATGGTCGGCCTCCAGCGCGGTTCCGAGGTCATGGCCGCACCGATCTACCTTCCGGCCGACCCCGAGATCGACGCCGAGGCCTTTCCTGCGCTTCCGGAGCGGCGAGTCGCCTTCGTGCGCAACACCGACATCCTGCTGCGGGAGGCCCACCGAGGGCCGGCCTGGGCCGCGGCCACCGGCTACGGCGGCCTGGCGGTCACGGTGGCGGGGTGGCTGGCCCTGCTCGCCCTGTGCGCGGTGCGCATCTCCCGGGACCGGGACGCCCAACCGGCGGGCGACCGCCCCGGCACCGAGCCCGCCCCCGATGCGGGAGTCGCTCAGTTCTCATAGCCGAACTTCTCGGCGTGCTCCTTCTGACCGGCCACCAGCAGCACGTCGTCCTCGTCGATCAGGGTGTCGGGAGTGGCGTAGGTGAAGCTCTGGCCCTCGGGCTTGACGCACACCACCGTGACCCCGAACCGCCCACGGACTCCGGCGTCACCCAACGTCTTGCCGACCAGGTCTCGGGGCGCTCGGGTCTCGACCAGGGCGAAGTCCTCGTCGAGCTGGATGTACTCCATCATCCGGCCGGTGACGAGGTGGGCCACCCGCTCTCCCATGTCGGACTCCGGATAGACGACGTGGTGGGCGCCGACCCGATCGAGGATCCGACCGTGGGCGTCGCTGATGGCCTTGGCCCAGATGTTCTCCACCCCGAGATCGACCAGAGCGGCGCAGGTGAGGATGCTGGCCTCGATGTCACCCATGCCGACCACGGCGTGGGTGAACTCCTCCACCCCGAGCTGGCGCAGCGAGACGCTGTTGGTGCAGTTGGCGGCGACCACGTGGGTCAGCACGTCGGCATGGGCCTGGACCACCTCCTCGTCGGCGTCCACCCCGAGCACCTCGTGGCCCAGCGTGGTCAGCGTCTGGGCGATGGCGCTGCCGAAGCGGCCCAGCCCCACGACCAGGACGGCGGATCCCTCCCCCTCGGCCGGCGGGTGGGCGATGGGCTGCTTGTCGGTCAGGCGACGGCTGAGTGATCGCAGGTTCTTAGCCAATGATCGGCCTCTCTTCCGGATAGCGGTACTGGGGCCGGCGCTGGCGGAGGACCAACGCGGCGGCGAAGGTCCACGGCCCGATGCGCCCGAGGAACATCAAGACGACGAGGAGGAGCTGACCGGGGGCGGCGAGGTCCGAGGTGACCCCGGTCGACAAACCCACCGTGCCGAAGGCGGAGAAGGCCTCGAACATGGCGCTCGGCAACGACAGTGTGCTCACCGCCATGAGCAACAGCGTGCCCCAGACGCCCACGGTCAACCCCACCAGGGCCACGGTGAGCGCCTGGCGCTGGGCCGCGGGTGGGACTCTCCGACGGAAGAGCTGGACGTCGGGCTCGGCCCGGATCTCCGCCCACATCATGAAGCCGAGCAGGGCGAAGGTGGTCAGCCGGATGCCCCCCGAGGTCGACGCGCTCCCGCCACCGATGAACATCAGCATGGTGGTGACCAGCAACGTGCCCTCGTTGGCCGACCCGTAGTCGATGGTCGTGAAGCCGGCCGTCCTCGGAGTGGCGCCCTGGAACGTCCCCGTGAGCAGCTTGTCCGACCACCCGAGCGGCCCCATGGTGCCGGGATTGCTCCACTCGAACCAGATGAAGGCGCCGACGCCCGCCACCAGCAGCAGCCCCCCGGTGTAGAGGGTGAGCTTGGTGTGCAGCGACCACTGCGCCGGGCGCAGGAACGACCGGCGCAGGTCGACCAGCACCGGGAACCCCAGGCCGCCCACCACCAACCCGACCAGCACGGGAACGAGGATCCACGGGTCACCCGCGAACCCGACGAGGCTGTCGGAGAACAGGTCGAAGCCGGCGTTGTTGAACGCCGACACGGCGTGGAACAGGCCGAGGTAGGCGGCCCTGAGCGGCGGCTCGCCCTCGCCCAGCGCCAGCTTCAGGGCCAACACCACCGCGATGGCGCCCTCGAAGACGACAGTGAACCAGCCAACGCCGACGAGGATGCCCCGGATGTCTCCCAGCCCGCCGGCCCCGGTCTCGGCCTGGGTCAGGAGCCGCCGGCGCAGTCCCAGGCGGTGGAAGACGGCGACGGCCACCAGGGAAGCCAGGAACATGATCCCGAAGCCACCGACCTGGATCAACGCCAGGATCACGCCCTCGCCGAACCCCGACCAATAGCTGGCCGTGTTCTCCACCACCAGCCCGGTCACGGTCAGCGCCGACGTGGCCGTGACCAGGGAGGTGAGCACCGGCGGCCGACCGCCCTGGGCGGTCGCCACCGGCAGCGAGAGCAGGATCGTCCCCAACAAGATGACCGAGAGGAAGGCGCCGGCGATGATCCGCGCCG
>JAHWKL010000036.1 GCA_019347915.1 Actinomycetota bacterium | reverse complement strand
AGATCGGCGACGGCAAGATCTGGGTCACCCCCGTCGGGCGGGCGGTGCGCATCCGCACCGGTGAGGAAGGCCTCGACGCCGTCTGACCCCCCAGGACGGTGCGGCCAGCCCTGAAGAGCGGGTCTTGTTCCGTCCATGAGGACAGAGGAGTCCGAACAATGAGCTGGGGAGAGCCAGCGGAGGGACCATGTCTGTTGCCGTAAGCGTTGCACGAACCGGCCACGAGCCCGAGGAGCTCCGTTCCCGGAGCCTGTTGCGCCCGGCCATCCTGTTGTTGTTGCGAGAGCAGGAGGGCCACGGCTACGAGCTCATGGGGCGCCTCACCGAGCTCGGTCTGGAGGTCCCGCCCACCACCGGTGGGCTCTACCGGGCGCTGCGGACCATGGCCGGCGAAGGATTGGTCGCCTCCTACTGGAGCACCCCGGAGCGCGGCCCGGCCCGCCGGGTCTACGCCGTCACCGACGAGGGCGAGCAGCATCTCGAGCAGTCCATGCCCGCCCTGGCCAGCTTGCTGAGCACCGTTCGAGGGATGCTCAACCGCTACCGGAGTGGATCGACAGCACCGACGTCCGCTGACGCATCATCGTAGGCTCGCTTTGCTCGCCGAGAAGGCGTGGTGCCGCCTTCCGGCGGCGCTCAGTTCCGCTCCGCCCGGTCAAGCCGGACAGGCTCGCTTCGCTCGCCGGTAGAGCGTGGTGCCGCCTCCGGCGGCGCCCACCCCCGCTCCGCCCGGCCAAGCCGGCTGCGCCGGCGGCCAGGCGGCAGCAAACGCAGATCAACCCGGCTCCGTGCCAACGGGCGCCGGCGGATGATCGCCGGCGAGATGTGATTGGTCCCCGGGGTCGTCCGGTTCGGCTTCGAACCCCGTCGGCGACTCTGCCTCGGCAGGAGCACCGAGATAGCGCGACTCCACGGGCTGCAGCTCGCCGTCGAGCTCGAACACGAGAGGCACCCCCGTGGGGATCTCCACCGAGGGGATGTCGTCGTCGGAGATGTGGCCGAGGTGCTTCACCAGCGCCCGCAGGCTGTTGCCGTGGGCGACCACCAGGACGCAGCGCCCGGCCATCAGGTCGGGGGCGATGGCGTCGTGCCAGTACGGGAGCATCCGCGTGACGACGTCGGCCAGGCACTCGGCGTCGGGAAGCACGTCGGGGGCCAGGCCGGCGTAGCGGCGGTCGTTGCGGGGATGCCGGGGGTCGTCCGTGGGGACCGGCGGGGGACGCACGCCGTAGCTGCGTCGCCACAGATGCACCTGCTCGTCGCCGTACAGCGCCGCGGTCTCCGCCTTGTTCCGGCCCTGGAGGTCGCCGTAGTGACGCTCGTTCAGTCGCCAGTGGCGGCGCTGCGGCAACCACAGGCGCTCGGCCTGCTCCAGGGCCAGGTTGGCCGTGGTCACCGCCCGTTGTTGGAGGGACGTGTGCACGACGTCGACGTCGATGCCGGCCTGACCCAGCAGTTCGCCGGCACGGCGCGCCTCGACCCGCCCCTGCTCGGTCAACGGCACGTCGTGCCAGCCGGTGAACAGGTTGAGGGCGTTCCAGGAGCTTTGGCCGTGGCGGAGCAGCACGAGAGTGGGCACCGGGGACCACGGTAGTGGGGCACGAGGCCGTCTGCGGTACGCCGTGGCCCCCGCGGCGAGCCTCGGGGACCAAAGTTGAGTCACTGGCGCTCATATGGCCTGTGTAGGAACGCCTCAAACTGGTTATCCTCAGCGCAAGACACGATCTCGCTCGCCCCAGGAGGACCCACCATGCCCAGAGCCGTCGGCATCGACCTCGGTACCACCAACTCGGTCGTCAGCGTTCTCGAAGGGGGGGAGCCCACGGTCATCCCCAACGCCGAGGGTGGGCGTACGACCCCGTCGGTGGTTGCCTTCGCCAAGGGCGGCGAGGTCCTGGTCGGCGAGGTCGCCAAGCGCCAGGCCATCACCAACCCGGACCGGACCATTCGCTCGGTGAAGCGGCAGATGGGCACCGGCTGGCGGACCAGCGACATCGACGGCAAGCGCTACACGCCCCAGGAGATCTCCGCCCGCATCCTGCAGAAGCTCAAGCGGGACGCCGAGGCGTACCTGGGCGACAGCGTGAACCAGGCGGTCATCACCGTGCCCGCCTACTTCAACGACGCCGAGCGCACCGCCACCAAGGAGGCGGGCCAGGTCGCCGGCCTCGAGGTGCTGCGCATCATCAACGAGCCCACCGCTGCGGCCCTGGCCTACGGGCTCGACAAGGAGGGCGCCGACCAGACGATCCTGGTCTTCGACCTCGGTGGGGGCACCTTCGACGTGTCGGTGCTCGAGATCGGCGACGGGGTGTTCGAGGTCAAGTCGACCCACGGTGACACCAACCTCGGCGGCGACGACTGGGACCAGCGGGTGATCGACTGGCTCGTCCAGCAGTTCAAGGCCAAGGAGGGCGTCGACCTCAGTAAGGACAAGATGGCCACCCAGCGCCTCAAGGAGGCCGCCGAGAAGGCCAAGATCGAGCTGTCGTCGACGCAGTCGACCCAGATCAACCTTCCCTTCGTCACCGCCACCGCCGAGGGCCCCAAGCACCTCGACGAGACGCTGACGCGGGCCAAGTTCCAGGAGCTGACCGCCGACCTGCTCGAGCGGTGCAAGGGCCCGTTCGACACGGCCATCTCCGACGCCGGGTTGTCCAAGGGCGACATCGACCACGTCATCATGGTGGGAGGCTCCACTCGCATGCCGGCTGTGGTCGACCTGGTGCAGACCATGACCGGCAAGGAGCCCCACAAGGGCGTCAACCCCGACGAGGTGGTGGCCATCGGCGCCGCCGTCCAGGCCGGCGTGCTGAAGGGCGACGTCAAGGACGTGCTGCTGCTCGACGTCACCCCGCTGTCCCTCGGCATCGAGACCAAGGGCGGGGTCATGACCAAGCTCATCGAGCGCAACACCACCATCCCCACCCGCCGCACGGAGGTGTTCACCACCGCCGAGGACATGCAGCCCTCGGTGGAGATCCACGTGCTCCAGGGCGAGCGGGAGATGTCGATGTACAACAAGACGCTCGGCAAGTTCCAGCTCGTGGATCTCCCTCCGGCTCCTCGGGGGGTGCCCCAGATCGAGGTCACCTTCGACATCGACGCCAACGGGATCGTCCACGTGTCGGCCAAGGACCGGGCGACCAGCAAGGAGCAGTCGATGACCATCACCGGTCAGTCGTCACTCGACAAGGACGCCATTGACCAGATGGTCCGTGACGCCGAGGCCCACGCCGAGGACGACCGCCGCCGGCGCGAGGAGGCCGAGACCCGCAACAACGCCGACAGCCTCGTGTACCAGACCGAGAAGATCCTGCGCGAGCACGGTGAGAAGATCACCGGCTCGGAGAAGGACGCCGTCGAGGCCGGGCTCAAGGACCTCAAGGACGCCATCGCCGGCAACGACCCCGATCGCATCCGCCAGAGCACCGAGGTGCTCATGGGTGCCAGCCAGAGCTTCTCCCAGAAGCTGTACGAGCAGGCGGCGGCCGAGTCGTACTCCGACAGCGGTGTCAAGCCTCCCAGCGACGACGAGGTCGTCGACGCCGAGATCGTCGACGAGGACGAGGACAAGTCGGCATGAGCCCTATCGGACGCCCGCACAACCCGGCGGCCACGTCCGCACCCGATTCGCGGCCGGAGCCTGTCGACGAGGCTCCGGTGACTGGCGCAGGCCAGGCGGACGCACCGCCCTCCGTCGACGAGACGGAGGGCGGTGACCACCCGCCGGCCGCTCCCGACGACGCCGGCGCCGAGGAAGGCACCGGTGAACCCGGTGGACCGGCACCTGAGGAGGCCGCTTCAGGGCAGTCCACCGCACCCCCCGACGACGTGGTGGGTGAGCTCGCCGCCGTCCGATCCGAGCGTGACGAGTACCTCGAGCTGGCCCGGGCCAAGCAGGCCGAGCTGGAGAACTTCCGCAAGCAGGTCATGAAGCGCCAGGCTGATCACCTCCAGCAGGCGGCGGCCGATCTCGTGACCAAGTTGCTGCCCGTGCTCGATGCCCTCGACAACGGGATCAGCCACGGCGACGAGTCGCTCGTGCCCGTACGGGCGCAACTGCTCGGCGTGCTGGAGAAGGACGGACTGCGCCGGGTCGACCCTGTCGGGTCCTCTTTCGACCCGAACGAGCACGAGGCGGTGGCCCACGAGCCGGGCGACGGCGGCGAGACGACCGTGGCGGAGACGCTGCGGGCGGGGTACTGGTGGAAGGGCCGCCTGCTCCGGGCGGCCATGGTCCGGGTGCGCGGCTAGGACATGGCCCCACAGCGCGAGTGGTTCGAGAAGGACTACTACGCCGTGCTGGGTGTGCCGGAGACGGCCAGCCAGAAGGAGATCACCCGCGCCTACCGGAAGCTGGCCCGAGACACCCACCCCGACCGCAACGCCGGCCAGGAGGAGCGGTTCAAGGAGGTCTCGGCCGCCTACGACGTGGTCGGCGACCCGGTCAAGCGCAAGGAGTACGACGAGGTGCGCAAGCTGGGCCCCGTCGGTGCCGGCTTCGGCGGCCCCCAGGCCGGGGGGATGAGGGGGGGCGGCTTCAACGGCTCGTTCCGGGCTGAGGACCTGGGCGACCTGGGTGACCTGTTCGGTGGGCTGTTCGGCCAGCGCGGCCGAACCCGCACTGGAGCTCCCCGGGGAGCGGGTCCCCAGCGTGGCCAGGACCTCGAGGCCGAGCTCCACCTCTCGTTCGCCGATGCCGTCCACGGGGTCACCACCGCCGTCAACATCACCAGTGAGGCGCCGTGCTCGACCTGTCAGGGCAGCGGAGCCCGACCGGGGACCACACCGGTGCCCTGTCCCGTGTGCGGCGGACGAGGGGTGCTCGACGAGAACCAGGGCCTGTTCAGCTTCTCGGCGCCGTGCACCCGCTGCGCCGGCCGTGGGGTGGTGGTGGAGAGCCCGTGTCCCACGTGCAGCGGGTCGGGCGTGCAGACCCGCCAGCGCGAGGTCAAGGTGCGCATTCCCGCCGGGGTCGACGATGGCCAGCGGATCCGGCTCAAGGGCCGAGGCAAGCCCGGTCGCAACGGCGGCCCTCCCGGCGACCTCTACGTCGTCGTGCGCACCGCTGCGCACCCGGTGTTCGGCCGTTCCGGCCGGGACCTCACCCTGACCCTGCCGGTGACCTATCCGGAGGCCGCCCTGGGCGCCGACATCACCGTCCCCACGCTCGACGGTGACCCGGTGACGGTCCGGTTGCCCGCCGGCACCCGTTCCGGGCGGACGCTGCGGGTGAAGGGACGCGGCGTGCCGTCCTCCTCCGGCCGCCCCCCAGGCGACCTCCTCGTCACCGTCGAGGTGGCGGTCCCGTCGAAGCTGTCGGCGGCCGAGCGCAAGGCTGTGGAGGAGCTGGCCGCCGCCACCACCGAGTCGCCCCGAACCCATCTGGAGTCGTGAGCCATGGCACCCCCCGGCCAGCAACGAGATCGAAAGCGTGACGGTCACCGAGCGGTGTTCGTCATCTCCGTCGCCGCCGAGCTGACGGGAGTGCACCCTCAGACCCTGCGCATCTACGAGCGCAAGGGCCTCCTCGACCCTGCCCGCACCGTGGGCAACAGCCGCCGCTACAGCGAGGACGACCTCGATCGGCTCCGTCGCATCCAGGACCTCACCTCCGAGGGGCTCAACCTGGCCGGGGTCAAGCGGGTCCTCGAGCTGGAGGTCGAGGTCGACCGGCTGCAGGCCGAGCTCCAGCGGGCCCAGGAGGAGGCCCGGGCGGCGGTGGAGCGCACGCACCGCCGCTACCGGCGTGAGCTCGTCCCGCTCTCCCAGGCGGTGGAGGTCTTCACTCGCCGGGGCCGCTCGTAGCGGTGTAGCGCCTCACCGCTGGTGACCTATGCTGAGCTGACCGCCAGCGGTCTGTGAAGGAGAGGCGCGTGCCCGGGACCGTGGTCGTCGGCACCCAGTGGGGTGACGAGGGCAAGGGAAAGCTCACTGACCTGCTCGCGCCCGACATGGACATGGTCGTGCGCTACCAGGGCGGTCACAACGCCGGCCACACCATCGTGGTCGGCGACCAGAGCTTCGCCGTGCGCCTCGTCCCCAGCGGCATCCTCCACCCCGGCACCATGAACGTGATCGGCAACGGGGTGGTGGTCGACCCCCGGGTGCTGCTCGAGGAGCTCGACACCCTCGGCGGCCGGGGGATCGACACCTCCAACCTGGTCGTCAGTGGCAACGCCCACCTGATCCTGCCCTACCACCAGGAGGTCGACCGGCTGGCCGAGCGCTACCTCGGTCGCCACAAGCTGGGCACGACCAAGAGCGGCATCGGCCCCGCCTACGCCGACAAGGCGGCCCGGGTCGGCCTGCGGGTGCAGGACCTGCTCGATCCCAAGATCTTCCGCCAGAAGCTGGACGTGGTGCTCAAGGAGAAGAACGCCATGCTGGCCAAGGTGTACAACCAGCTCCCGCTGTCGGCCGACGACATCGCCGGGTGCTACCTCGACGAGCTCGCCCCCCGCCTGGCTCCCCGCATCGCCGACTCGGTGCACCTGGTCCACGAGGCGTTGGAGGCCGGTCGCAACGTCATGTTCGAGGGGGCCCAGGCCACCTTCCTCGACCTCGACCACGGCACGTATCCGTTCGTCACCTCCTCCAACCCCGTGGCCGGTGGCGCCTGCGCCGGCGCCGGCGTGGGGCCCCGCCACCTCGACCGGATCATCGGGATCACCAAGGCGTACCTGACCCGGGTGGGGTCGGGCCCGTTCCCCACCGAGCTCTTCGACGATGCCGGCGATCTGTTGATCGAGCGGGGGCGGGAGTGGGGCACCAACACCGGGCGCCGCCGGCGGTCGGGTTGGTTCGACGCGGTGATGCTCCGCCATGCCGTCCGGCTGAACAGCCTCACCGATATCTTCCTCACCAAGCTGGACGTGCTCGACCCGCTCGAGGTGGTCAAGGTCTGCGTCGCCTACGAGGTCGACGGCGAGCGCCTGGACCACCTGCCCTACCACCAGTCGGTGCTCCACAAGGTCGAGCCCGTCTACGCCGAGCTTCCCGGCTGGCAGGCCGACTGCTCCGGTGCCACGACGCTCGACGAGCTCCCGACCGAGGCCCGTGACTACGTGCGGTTCCTCGCCGAGCAGGGGGGCGTCCCGGTGCGCTACGTCGGGGTGGGGCCCGAGCGTCTCCAGACCGTCCGCGTCGCCTAGGAGGGAGCTGCGGTGAGGGTCTGCGTGGTGGGCGGCGGGGGGCGGGAGCACGTGCTGGCCGCCGTCCTGGGCCGGTCCGGCGACGAGGTCGTGGTCACGCCCGGCAACGCCGGCATCTCCGGGTCGTCGGACCGCGACCCGGCCGAGATCGACGCCGACCTGTTCGTGGTGGGGCCCGAGCAGCCCCTCGTCGACGGCCTGGCCGACCGGCTCCGGGCCGACGGGCGCCTGGTGTTCGGCCCCGGCGCCGACGGGGCCCGCCTCGAGGGGTCGAAGCGGTGGATGAAGGAGCTGCTCCACGAGGCGGGCGTGCCCACCGCCCGCTCCGCCGCCTTCACCGAGGTCGACCCGGCGGTGGCCTTTCTCCACTCGCTGGAGGGCCCCTGGGTGGTCAAGACCGACGGGCTGGCCGCCGGCAAGGGGGTCCTGGTCACCGAGGACGTGGACGAAGCGGCCGCCGACGTGGCCGCCAAGCTGTCGGGGGCGGCCTTCGGCGACGCCGGGCGCACCGTGGTCGTCGAGGAGGGCCTGGTGGGGCCGGAGCTGTCGGTCCTCGCCGTGTGCGACGGCACCCGGGCGGTGGCGTTGGCGCCTGCTCAGGACCACAAGCGCCTGGGCGACGGTGACCAGGGACCCAACACCGGGGGCATGGGCGCCTACTCGCCGGTCCCGGTGGCGCCCCCGGAGCTGGTCGACAGCGTGCTGGAGACGGCGGTGCTGCCGACGCTGCACGCCCTGCGCCGCCGGGGCATCGACTACCGGGGCGTGCTCTACGCCGGCCTCATGCTCACCGAGCAGGGGCCCCGGGTGCTCGAGTTCAACGTCCGCTTCGGTGACCCCGAGGCGCAGGTCGTGCTGCCCCGGCTGGCATCCGACCTGACCGAGCTGCTGGCCGAGGCCGCCGCCGGGCGGCTGCGCCAGGAGCCGACGTTCGTGGCCGAGCCTGCCGTCACCGTCGTCTGTGCCGCCGAGGGCTACCCCGAGGCTCCCCGCCGGGGCGACCGCATCCAAGGGCTCGATGCTGCGGCCGCCGTCGAGGGCGTCACCGTGTACTGCGCCGGCGTGGCCGGCGCCGGCGGGGGAGCGCTGCTCACCGCCAGCGGTCGGGTCCTCGACGTCACCGCCCTGGCGCCCACCCTCGACGAGGCGCGCCGGCGCGCCTACCGGGCCGTCTCCCACCTGTCGTGGCCGGGCATGCAGTACCGCCGGGACATCGCCGCCACCGCCGTCGGCACCTCCGAGCCGCACTCGACGGTCGCCCACCCTGCAGGCTCGTGACCGGCGGCTTCGCCACCGGCGAGAACGCGCGCCAGGATGGGCGCATGGATTCCCCCAAGGTTGCCGTGCTCATGGGCTCTCCTCGCGACGCCGACAAGATGGCTCCGGCGGTGGAGACGCTGGGCCGCTTCGGTCTCGAGGCCGACGAGCGGGTCATGTCGGCCCACCGCACGCCCGACGCCGTGGCCGCCTTCGCCCGTGGTGCCCGTGAGGCCGGCTACGTGGCCTTGATCTGCGGGGCGGGGATGGCGGCGCACCTGGCCGGCGTCTGCGCCGCCCACACCACGCTGCCCGTCGTGGGCGTGCCGCTCTCCGGCGGCGCCCTCGGGGGCGTCGACGCCCTCTACGCCACCGTGCAGATGCCCAAGGGCATCCCCGTGGCCACGGTCGCCGTCGACGGGTCGATGAACGCCGCCCTGCTGGTGGTGGAGATGCTGGCCATCTCCGACCCGCGCCTGGCCGCCGCCCTCGACGACCACCGGCGGGAGATGGCCGGGTGAGCGCATGAGGCGGCGCCCGTGAAGGAGGCGGTGCCGAACGTCCTGGCCGATCGGTACGCCAGCGCCGACATGGTGGCGCTGTGGTCGCCCCGGAACAAGGTCGTGCTCGAGCGGCGGTTGTGGTTGGCGGTGCTGAAGGCCCAGCGGGACCTGGGCGTCGACGTGCCCGACGGCGTGGTGGAGGCCTACGAGAAGGTGGTCGGCGACGTCGACCTGGCGTCCATCGAGGCCCGCGAGCGGGTCGTCCGCCACGACGTCAAGGCTCGGATCGAGGAGTTCTGCGCTCTGGCCGGCCACCAGCACGTCCACAAGGCGATGACCTCCCGCGACGTCACCGAGAACGTGGAGCAGGCCCAGGTGCGAGCCGGCCTGGTCCTCGTCCGTGACCGCATGGTGGCGGCGCTGGCCCGCCTGGCCCAGCGGGCGGGCGAGTACGTGGAGGTGGCCGTGGTGGCGCGCACCCACAACGTCCCTGCCCAGGTGACCACCGTCGGAAAGCGCTTCGCCGACGCCGGCGAGGAGCTCCTCGCCGCCTTCCGCCGGGTCGAGGAGCTGCTGGCCCGTTACCCGCTGCGGGGCGTGAAGGGGCCGGTGGGCACCCAGCAGGACCAGCTCGACCTGCTCGGTGGTGATCCCGAGCGCGTCGCCCAGCTGGAGCGCTCGGTGGCCGGCCAGCTCGGCTTCGAGAGCGCCCTGGGCAGCGTCGGGCAGGTCTACCCCCGCTCGCTCGACCTCGACGTGGTGGCCGCCCTGGTGCAGTCCGCCGCCGGGCCGGCCAGCCTGGCCACGACCATCCGGCTGATGGCGGGCCACGACCTGGCCACCGAGGGGTTCGCCGCCGGACAGGTGGGCTCCTCGGCCATGCCCCACAAGGTCAACCCCCGTTCCTGCGAGCGCATCTCCGCCCTCGCCACCGTCCTGCGTGGGCATCTCACCATGGTCGCCGCCCTGGCCGGCAGCCAGTGGAACGAGGGTGACGTGAGCTGCTCGGTGGTGCGGCGGGTGGCGCTGCCCGACGCCTTCTTCGCCGCCGACGGCCTGTTCGAGACGTTCCTCACCGTGGTCGACGGCTTCGCCGTCCACCACAGCGTCATCGCCGACGAGCTGCGCCGTGAGCTGCCCTTCCTCGCCACCACCACGCTGCTGGTGGCGGCCGTGCGGGCCGGCGCCGGCCGGGAGCAGGCCCATGAGGTGATCCAGGGCCATGCCCTCGCCGCCGCCCGCGACCGCCGTGAGGGGCGGCACCAGCCGGACCTGTTCGACCGGGTGGCGGCCGACGATCGCATCCCCCTCGACCGCCACGCCCTGAAGGAGCTGCTGGCCGACCCGCTCGCCCTGGCCGGCGCCGCCCCCCGCCAGACCACCGACTTCGTCGCCCGGGTCGCCGACGTGGTGGCCCACTATGCCGACGCCGCCGCCTACACCCCGGAGCCCATCCTGTGACTACTCCAACCCGACCTGACCCCGGACTTCCACTCCTCCACGCCGGCAAGGTCCGCGAGGTCTACGACGCCGGCGGGGGCCATCTGCTCCTCGTCGCCTCCGACCGCATCAGCGCCTTCGACGTGGTGATGGCCGAGCCCGTCCCCGACAAGGGGCGGGTCCTCACCGCCATGTCGGCGTTCTGGTTCGACCAGCTCGCCGACGTGGTGGGCAACCACCTGGTGTCGACGTCGCTCGACGACCTCCCCGAGCCGGCCCGCTCACCAGGGCTGGCCGGCCGGGTCATGTTGTGCCGGCGGGCGGAGATGCTGCCCATCGAGTGCATCGTGCGTGGCTACCTGGTGGGCTCGGCCTGGCGCGAGTACCGCCAGACCGGCACCGTGCACGGCAGCCCGGCACCGACGGGGTTGCGGGAGGCCGACCGGTTGCCCGAGCCGTGGTTCACGCCCTCGACCAAGGCCCAGGAGGGCCACGACGTCAACGTGTCGTTCGACGACGCCGTCGACCTGGTGGGCGCCGAGCTGGCCGACAGGGCGCGGGAGGTCTCGCTCGAGCTCTACCGGCGAGCGGCCGAGTGGAGCTCGGCGCGGGGCATCCTCCTGGCCGACACCAAGTTCGAGCTGGGGCTGGTCGACGGCGAGCTGGTGGTGGCCGACGAGCTGGTCACCCCCGACTCGTCACGCTTCTGGCCGGCCGAGCAGTGGTCGCCCGGCGCCACCCCGCCGTCGTTCGACAAGGAGCCGTTGCGGCGCTGGCTGGCCGAGCTCGACTGGGACAAGCAGCCGCCGCCTCCCACCCTGCCCCCCGACGTGGTGAGCGCCACCCGGGAGCGCTACGTGGAGGCCTACGAGCGCCTGTCGGGTCGCTCCCTCGCCGACTGGCCCGGCGCCGCGCCGGCGGACGCGTGAGTCGGTGGGGGGAGCCTGCGAGCGTGCCAGACTGCCCGTCGTGACCTTCGACGTGCTGGTCGAGGTGCGACTCCGGCCCGGCATCGCCGACCCCCAGGGAGCCACCATCGAGCGCTCGTTGACGGCGCTGGGGTTCGTCGGCGTGCGGGACGTGCGGGTGGGCAAGGCCATTCGCTTCACCCTCGACGCCCCCGACGAGGCGAGCGCCCGGGACCAGGTCACCGAGCTGTGCCGGCGCCTTCTGGCCAACCCGGTGATGGAGGACGTCGACGTCACCGTCGCCGCCCGAAGTCCGGCGACACCGTGACGCCGCTGATCGGTGTCGTGGTGTTCCCCGGCTCCAACTGCGACCGGGACGCCATGGAGGGGGTTCGGGCCCTGGGCGGGGAGAGCACCGTGCTGTGGCACGCCGACGCCACCATCAAGGGCGTCGACGCCGTGATCGTTCCCGGTGGGTTCGCTCATGGTGACTATCTGCGACCCGGCGCTATCGCCCGCTTCTCACCGGTCATGTCGGCCATCGCCGATTTCGCCGCCGAAGGAGGACCGGTCGTCGGCATCTGCAACGGTTTCCAGGTGTTGACCGAAGCCGGTTTGCTCCCCGGAGCTCTGCAGAAGAACCGCGGTCTGAAGTTCTTGTGCAGGACGGTGACGCTTCGAGTCGACTCCACGGACTCGGTGCTGACGTCGGCGTTGGACAACGGCGCACTTCTGCGCATTCCCATCAACCACTTCGAGGGCAATTACACCTGCGCACCGGAGACGCTCGCCGCCTTGCGAGCGGACGAACGAGTGGTCGTGCGCTACGTCGGCAACCCCAACGGCTCCATGGACGACATCGCCGGCATCTGCTCTGAAGGGCGCAACGTGGTGGGGCTGATGCCCCACCCCGAGCGGGCGTGCGACCCACTGCTCGGGTCGACCGACGGGATGCCGCTGCTGCAGTCGTTCCTGGCCGCCGCCTCGGGCGCCGGCGTCAGCTCCCGGCCCGGGTGATCCCGGCCCGCTTCAGGACGGCCGCCGGCACACCCAGCTCGCGCCAGGCCTGGTAGCTGATGCCCTTGCGCTCGCCGTAGGATTTGGCGTTCTCCACGAAGTCGTCCTCGTACTTGGAAAGGTCGACGTCGCGCTGGAGATTCTCACGCTCTTCCAGGAGATCGAGCCGTTCCTGCACCAGCGACAGGCGCCGGATCTGGTTGGCGTCCTCCAGCTCACGGTCGATGACGGCGAGCCGCCGGTCGATGGATTCTGTGGTGCGTTTGCGCCCCCGCTTGGGCTTGTGGGCCTCGAGCGCTTCCAGATAAGGAGCGATGGAACGGCTCTGAGCCCTCCCTTCGGCCATAGCTGTCTTCTGCTCTTCGGAGACTGATCGCTTCTTTGCTGATGCCATTGCGGCGATACTGTAGCACCCCATTGTGGGAATGCAACTGCGCTAGCCTTACCACCATGTCGATCCACCGCCAGCTCGGCCTCACCGATGAGGAGGCAGAGGAGATCGAGGACATCCTCGGCCGGTCGCCCAACCACCTCGAGTTGGCCATGTACGCGGTGATGTGGTCGGAGCACTGCTCGTACAAGTCGTCCCGCCTGCACCTCCGGCGGCTGCCCTCCGACGGCGAGCTGGTGCTGGTGGGCCCCGGGGAGAACGCCGGGGTCGTCGACGTCGGTGACGGCATCGCCGCCGCCATCCGCATCGAGAGCCACAACCACCCGTCGGCCATCGAGCCCTATCAGGGGGCGGCCACCGGCGTCGGGGGCATCCTGCGCGACATCTTCACCATGGGGGCGCGACCCATCGCCCTGCTCGACTCCTTGCGGGTGGGCCCCCTCGACGACGCCCGCAGCCGCTGGATCCTCGACGGCGTGGTCAGCGGCGTCTCCGGCTACGGCAACGCGGTGGGTGTGCCCACGGTGGGGGGCGAGGTGGTGTCCGACGCCACCTACGCCGGGAACCCCCTGGTGAACGTGGCCTGCCTGGGGATCATGCCGGTCGACCGACTGGTCCTGGGCCGGGCCACGGGGGTGGGGAACCTGGCCGTGCTGCTCGGCTCGACCACCGGGCGCGACGGCATCGGCGGGGTGAGCGTCCTGGCCTCGGCCGGCTTCGGGTCGGACGGCGACACGGACGCTTCCGAGGAGGACGCCGCCGCCAAGCGCCCCAGCGTGCAGGTCGGCGACCCGTTCGAGGAGAAGCGGCTCATCGAGGCCTGCCTCTCCCTGCTCGACGCCGGCCTGGTGGTGGGCATCCAGGACCTCGGCGGCGCCGGGCTGACCTGCGCGACCAGCGAGACGGCCAGCCGCGGCGGGCTGGGGATGGACGTCGACGTGGCTGCCGTACCCCGCCGGGAGCCGGGCATGGAGCCCTTCGAGGTCATGACCAGCGAGAGCCAGGAGCGGATGCTCGCCATCGTCAGCCCGGACGATCTCCACGAGGTGGAAGCCCTGTGCCGGCGATGGGACGTGCGGGCGACCGTGGTCGGACGGGTGACGGGCGACGAGGGGCGGCTGCGGATCCTCGACGGCTTCGACGGGCCGGTGCTGGCCGACGTGCCCGCTGCTTCCCTGCACGAGGCGGCGCCGTGCTACGACCGCCCCCGCCGGCCGGCCCCCGCCGTGCCCGACCTGCCTCCCGTACCGGCCGGGTCGGTGCACGCCGGTGACGACCTGCTGGCCATGGTGGCCGACACCGCATGGGTGTGGAGCCAGTACGACTCCCAGCTCTTCTTGAACACGGTGGAGGGACCGGGGGGCGACGCCGCCCTGCTGCGGTTGAAGCACCCCGTCACCGGCCAGGACACCGGCCGCGCCCTGGCCCTCACGCTCGACGGCAACCATCGCTGGTGCGCCGTCGACCCCCGAGGCGGAACGGCCATGACCGTGGCCGAGGCGGTGCTCAACCTGGCCTGCGTCGGGGCCCGCCCACTGGCCGTGGTCAACTGCCTGAACTTCGGCAACCCCGAGCACCCCGAGGTCATGTGGCAGCTCTCGGAGTGCATCGACGGCATGTCCGAGGCGTGCCGGGCCCTGGGGGTCCCCGTGGTGGGCGGCAACGTCAGCCTCTACAACGAGAGCCGGGGTGCCGACATCGACCCCACGCCGGTGATCGGCCTCCTCGGTGTCGTCGACCGCCTCGAGCGGCGGCCTCCTGGTGTGACGCTGGCCGACGGCGCCGCCGTGCTGCTCGTCGGCGCCCGCTCCAGCGACCTCGGTGGCTCCCGCTGGGCGGCGGAGGTCCTGGGCGGGGGACGACCGCTCGGGTCGCTCCCGTCACTCGACCTGGCTGCCCACTCCGCCACCTCGTCGCTCGTGCGCCAGGTGGTGGCCGATGGCCTGCTCGTGGGGGTGCACGACGTGGCCGACGGTGGGCTGGGCGTCGCCCTGGCCGAGCTGGTGGCCCGGTCCGGGGTCGGGGCCCGTCTCGATGGTGTCGACGGTCACCGCGAGCTGTTCTCGGAGGCACCGGGCCGGGTCGTGGCGTGCGTGACGGCCGACGACCTGGCCGAGGTCGAGCGCCGGGCCGGCGTGGCCGGGGTTCCGCTGGCCCGGTTGGGGACGGCCGGCGGCGACCGGCTGGTGGTCGGCGACCTGGTCGACCTCGCCGTGGCGCAGGTCGTCGGCACCTGGCATGACGCCTTGCCGGCCATCATGGGTGCGCCTGTCGCAGCCGGCCCTGGCATACCGTGGGAGGGCAAAGGATCGGTCGACGGAGGGCAGGGGTGATGGCGAGCGCCGGGAACGACGAGTCGGAAGAGCCCGCTCCGGGCGACGGCGGCGGCGGCGACTGGACCCAATGGTTGCGGAGCCGCCTCGAGCGAGTGGCCCCTCCGGAACGGCGCCACGACGCGGCCACTGGCGACGAGCCGAAGTCGGGACAGCCCCCCGCCGGCGCCCCGCCGGCGCCCCGCCTGCCTCCCTCGGAGCCGGAGCCGGAGCAGGACGCGGGCCCCGACCCGGGCCTCGGTCTCCAGTGGCCCAGTCGCCGGCCCGAGCCCTCGGCGGGCGCCCGAGGCAGCACCGCCGGCGATCATGGAGCGGACGCCGAGACTGCGGGAAGCGGTCCACCGGCAGCGCCGGCGTCTCCTCGAGCGCCAGCTGCTCCTCGGGACCGGCCGGCGCCGGGCCCGCAGCGGACCGGCGACGAGCGGCCGGCGTCGAACCGGGACGCGGCCCCCACTCGGTCGGAGGCGACTGCTTCTCCCCCTGCCCGGCGTCCGTCACGGTTGGCCGAGCCCCCCGCCGCCGTTCCCAGCCACGAGCTGGTCGCCGGCCTCGACCGCCTGCAGGTGGCGGTGAGCAGTTTGTCGGCCCGCGTCGACGGGCTGGCCGACGCCACCCACAGCTTCCGGTCGGTGATGAACGAGCGTCTGGACGAGTACACCGAGACGGTGCTGCGGGCAGCCAAGAGCAGCGCCTCGGACCTGCAGGAGTACCGGCGCATGCACACCGCTTCGCTCGGCGAGGTTCGGCGCAACGCCAACGAGACGGCCGAGGCCCTACGCCGGCTCACCGGATGGATGGAGGAGCTGGCCCGCATCCAGGGTGACGACGAGCGGTGGGCCACGGCGCTGAGCCAGGCCTTCGAGGAGGCGGCGGCCGAGCGACGGGAGGGCGAGGAGCGGGACCACCAAGTGGTCTCGACGCTCACCGAGCGTCTGAAGCGCATCGACCATGCCTTGGGTCGGCTGGGCGAGGAGCTGGCTGCCGAGCCGCCGGACCCGCTGCTGCCGGTGGTCACGTCGCTCGCCGAGCGTCTCGAGCGCATGGAGCAGGCCCTCGACGGGCTGGCAGCCCAGGCTGGTCAGCCCCCGCTGCCGCCACCGTTGGTGCTCGACGACGCCGCCGTTGGCGCCATCGCCGCCGCCGTCGCCGAGCGGCTCGACGCCCCTCCGCCGGCAGCCGCGCCGGAGCCTCAGCCGGCAACGACGGAGACGACGGAGACGACGGAGACGACGAGTCCCACCTCACCTCCTGATGCCGCCCATGCCGCCCATGCCGCCCCTGCCGCCCCCGCCGCCCCCGCCGCCCCCGCCCGGGCCCGGCGGACCACGCCGATCCGGGCTCCCTCCCGGAGCCGCAACGATCGCTGAGCCGGCCGAGGGACCCGGTTCGGTGGGCTGCATGGCATCCTGGGGCCGTGCACGGTCGTGGAGGGCTCCCTGTGCGCCACCTGGCCGATGAGGTATCGGCGGCGGCGGTCGTGACCGTGGTCGACGACTCCCCCAAGGAGGCGTGCGGCGTCTTCGGGGTCTACGCCCCTGGCCAGGCGGTGGCGCAGCTGACCTACCTCGGGCTCTACGCCCTGCAGCACCGGGGGCAGGAGTCGGCGGGGATGGCGGTCAGCGATGGCGAGACCATCGTCATCGACAAGGACATGGGCCTGGTCAGCAACGTGTTCAACCACCGCCGGCTGGCACCGCTCACCGGGCACGTGGCCATTGGCCACACCCGGTACTCGACCACCGGCTCGAGCACCTGGCGCAACGCCCAGCCTGTCTACCGCGACGTGGGCGGGGCCGAGTTCGCCCTGGGCCACAACGGCAACCTGGTCAACACCGAGCTCCTGGCCGAGGAGGCGGGGATGTTGCCGGGGACGGTGGCGAGCGACAGCGATCTGGTCGCCGAGCTGCTGGCCGCCCAGATCCGCCGAGGTGGGGGTGAGCGCAGCGACGGTCGCGACCTGGAGCACGCCCTCAGCGCAGTGCTGCCCCGGCTGCGGGGCGCCTTCTCGCTCGTCCTCATGGACGAGGGCCATCTGGTCGGGGCCCGCGACCCCAACGGGTTCCGTCCCTTGTGCCTGGGCACGCTCGACGACGGGGGGTGGGTGCTGGCGTCCGAGACGCCGGCGCTCGACGTCGTCGGGGCCACGTTCGTGCGGGAGCTGGCACCTGGCGAGGTGGTGGTCGTCGACGCCGGCGGCTGCCGCTCCATGGAGCCGTTCCCGCCGGAGAGCATCGACCCCACGCTGTGCCTGTTCGAGTTCGTCTACTTCTCTCGTCCCGACAGCCAGCTCTACGGCCAGAACGTGCACCGGGCCCGGCAGCGCATGGGTGAGCTGCTCGCCCGCCAGGCGCCGCTGCCGGCACCGGCGGCGGGCCCGGCCGAGGAGGCCGAGGCCATGGTCATGCCCGTCCCCGAGTCAGGTGTCCCGGCCGCCCAGGGCTTCGCCCGGGCGTCGGGCATCCCCTACGGTGACGGGCTGGTCAAGAACCGCTACATCGGGCGCACCTTCATCGCCCCCAGCCAGAAGATGCGCACCGACGCCGTGCGGATGAAGCTCAACCCGCTGCAGGAGAACGTGGCCGGAAAGCGCCTGGTGGTGGTGGACGACTCGATCGTGCGGGGGACGACCCAGCGGGCGGTGGTGCGCATGCTGCAGGAGGCCGGCGCCCTGGAGGTGCACCTGCGCATCATGTCGCCCCCTTACCGTTGGCCGTGCTTCTACGGGATGGACACCGGCGCCCGCTCGGAGCTGCTGGCGGCCGAGCGCACGGTGGAGGAGATCCGGGAGTACCTGGGCGCCGATTCCCTGGCCTACCTCACCCTCGACCACTTGATGGCCGCCACCGGAGCCGTCGGCGCCGGCTTCTGCAGCGCGTGCCTCACCGAGAACTACCCCGTGGAGGTCCCGGTCTCGCTGCACCGGGGCGTGCTGGAGAGCAACGACATGCCCGCCTCAGGCCTGGACCGGGTCGTTCGAGAGAGCGCCGGCGCTTGAGCGTTCCCGATCGAGCTCCCGAAACCTACGCGTCGGCGGGTGTCAACCTCGCCGCCGGCGAGCAGGCCGTGCAGCGGATCAAGGAGAAGGTGCGCTCGACGTTCCGTCCCGAGGTCATCGGTGACCTGGGCGGCTTCGGCGGGCTCTTCGCCCTCGACGTGGCGCGCTACCGCAGGCCGGTCCTGGTGGCGTCCACCGACGGGGTGGGCACCAAGGCCCTGGTGGCCCGCGCCGCCGGTCGCCTCGACACCATCGGCATCGATCTCGTGGCCATGTGCGTGGACGACCTGGCGTGCCAGGGGGCGGAGCCACTGTTCCTGCTCGACTACCTGGCGGTCGGGAGCCTGGTCGTCGAGCAGGTGGAGGCGCTCGTCGAGGGGGTCGCCGAGGGCTGCCGGCAGGCCGGGTGTGCGCTGCTCGGTGGCGAGATGGCCGAGCATCCCGGCGCCATGGAGCGGGGCGAGTTCGACCTCGCCGGCTTCGCCGTGGGGGTGGCCGAGCGTGGCCGGCTGGTGACCGGTGAGCATCTGCGCCCGGGCGACGTGCTGGTCGGGCTCCCCTCGCCGGGGCTTCGCTGCAACGGCTACTCCCTCGCCCGGCGGGTCCTGTTCGAGCGGGCCGGACGCTCCCTCGACGACCCTGCCTACGCCGGCGCCTCCCGTTCCCTCGCCGACGAGTTGCTCGAGCCGTCCGTCATCTACGCGCCCACCGTGGCCCATCTGCTGCGCTCCGTCGAGGTTCGTGCCATCGCCCACATCACCGGGGGGGGCATCATCGGTAACCTGTCGCGTGTGCTGCCTCCGTCGACCGACGCCGTGATCCGTCGCGGGGAGTGGGACGTGCCCCGGATCTTCACCGAGATCCAGCGCCTGGGCGATGTCGCCGAGGCCGAGATGACCCGGGTGTTCAACCTGGGTATCGGGATGGTGGTGGCCGTCGACCCCGCCGATGTGTTCGAGGCCATCGACGTGGCGCGGGCCGGGGGTCACCGGGCGGTGGCCATCGGCGAGGTGGTCGAGGGGTCGGGCCAGGTGGTGCTCGAGCCCGCCGGCACGGGAGCACCACGATGACGGCTCAGCCGCTGTCGGGCCCCGCATCGTGAGGCCCGTGCGCGTCCTGGCCGTCCTGGCCGTGGTGCTGCTGGTGAGCCTGCTTGCCGGCGCCTACGCCAGCGGCAGGGAGCAGCCCACCATGACCCCGGACGAGGCCAGGGTCTTCACCAGGCATGCGCTCGAGTCCAGTGGCGTCCGTGATCCCAAGATCAGCAGGCGCGTGCGCGAGGAGACCTTCCGCCCCGAGGGCGGTGAGCCCATCCCGGTGTACGTGGTGCCCGCCGAGGTGGCCGGCTTCCGCCTGGAGCTGTACGTCCAGCGCAGTGGTGACCGGGCCGTGAACCTGGACGACGCCATGCCTGACGGCGGGTTCGTTCTCAACGAGGAGCAGTTCGAGAAGCTGGCGGAGTTCCGGTTCGATCCGGCCGCCGAGCGGGTGGCCGAGAGCCGGAGAGGCCCGGCGACCGTCGCCGGGGCCCTGGTGCTGCTGGTGGGCGTCGCCCTGCTGATCTCGGTGGTCAGTCGAAGGTCCGAGACCGCTCCGAGCGCCTCAGGGTGACGGGGCCGCTCGCGCCGTCCCCTGCCCGCCCGGGGACGGGGACGGGTGGCCGGCCCGTGCCCGCACGATGAGCGACTTTCCCGAACTGCGGGATCACCTGCTCGCCCACGCGCTGCGCACCGGCGACTTCGTGCTGAAGTCGGGCCGGCGCAGCTCCTGGTTCGTCGATGCCAAGCAGTCGACCTGCCGTCCCGACGGGATGCTGCTGGTGGCCGAGGCGGTGCTCGAGGTGATGCCCGACGACGCCACGGCCATCGGCGGGCCGACCATGGGCGCCGACGCGGTGTCCTTCGCCGTCGCCGCCGTCGCCGCCACCCGCGACCGGCCGCTGCGCAGCTTCAGTGTCCGCCCCGAGGCCAAGGACCACGGGGCCGGGGGCCGGGTCGCCGGCGCCCTGGAGGCGGGCGACCGCGTCGTGCTCACCGACGACGCCGTCAGCCGGGGCGTCTCGTTGCTGGAGGCCGCCGCAGTGGTCCGCGCCGCAGGCGCCGTCCCGGTGATGGTCGTCCCCGTGGTCGACCGGGGGAGCACCTGCGCCAAGCTCGCCGGCGAGGCGGGCATCGCCTACCGGGCGCTCGTCACCGCCGCCGACCTCGGCGCACCAGACGGCTAGTGCTGGATGCGCCGGCGATAATCCGCCGGCGCCCGTTGCACGGAGCCGCACCAGCCTCGTCTGCTGCTCCGCCTGGCGGACTCCGCAGCGCAGCGATGTGCTGACCGGCGAGAGTGAACGCTCAGCCGACACAGCAGAGCCGCCTTCAGGGCCTGGCGGCCGTCCGGGCCTCGGCCGGGGGGGCCGACGCCAGCCGGCGCTCGGCGATCCGCTCGGCGGCCTCCAGCGGTGTGACCCCCTCCGCCCCCGCCGTCGCCAGCACCGCGCCGGTCGTGCGCCGGATGGCGCCGACCGCGGCAAGGGCACGCTCCCGGTCGTAGCCCCGCCGCTCCTCGGCGATGTTGATGATCCCGCCGGCGCTGGCTACGTAGTCGGGGACGTAGAGG
>JAHWKL010000035.1 GCA_019347915.1 Actinomycetota bacterium | reverse complement strand
CAGCTTGGGAGGAGCGGCGAGCTGGGCGCCGGGCCCCTCCTGGCGGCGGACGTAGCCCTTGGTGGGCTTGGCCGCGGCGGTGGAGTAGGGGTCAGCGACGCCCTCGCGCAGGCTGGCCTTGCCGTTGGCGTCGAACTCGATGGGCAGGTTTTTGAAGCACATGACCGTGGTCCTCTCCCTCGCTCAGCTTCCGTGCGAACTTCGGTAGATGCATTGTGAACTACCGCTGTCGGGACGCGCTTGTTTAGTAAGCTGTGCTAAACAGCAAAGGAGGGCGGCATGGCGGCCACGGCAGGACGCTTGAGCACCGGGGTACCGGATCTCGACGAGTTGCTCTCGGGCCTGATCCACGGCGACAACATCGTGTGGGCCAGCAGTGACCCGGCACTGGTCAACCGTCTGGAGGAGGCGTTCCTCGACGAGGCCGGCCGTCAACGCCTGCCCCGTACCTATGTCACCACCTCGGCAGAGCCGGCGGCCCTGCAGGAGCGCTTCGGGCCCGATCTCGCCGTGCTCGACGCCAGACCCGGAGGCGACCACTCCCAGCCGGGCCTGCTCGAGCACCTCGTGTTGCAGCGGGCGAGGGAGGCGGCCCCCGCCTGCGTGGTCTTCGACGGTCTCGATTCCTTCGCTCGTCGTTGGACTCGGCCCGGCGCACTCTCGTTCTTCACCCGGGTCTGCCCGGCGCTGTTCGACCTGGCCGCCATCGCCTACTGGCGCGCCCCCCGTCGGGAGTTGGGCGACTCCTTCCTGGACGCCGTCGGCAAGGTGACGCAGTGCGTGCTCGAGGTCGGCCGGGACCACGTCCGTGTCGTCAAGGCCGAAGGCAGAGGAGCTTCGGTCCAGGGTCAGTTGCTCCGGCTGGGGGTGGAGGACGACGTGATCCGGCTCCGCAATCAACGGGCGCTGGGTCGCCTGGCGCGGGGTCTGGAGCGCATCCGTCAGGAGCGGAACCTCAGCCAGGCGGAGCTGGCGGAGCTGGCCGGGGTCACGCCGAGTGCCATCTCCCAGGCCGAGGCGGGGCGTCGAGGCCTCTCCCTCGACACCCTCGTCGCCCTCGCCGAGCGTCTCGGCACCGGGGTCGACGATCTGCTCGTCAGCCACGAACCCTCTGGTTACGTCCTGGCCCGCCGGGACCGCACCGGCGCCGCCCCGCCGTACACCGCCCTCCTGGACGACCCTCACCCGGGACTGCGCGCCTATCTCGTCCGACTGGCGGGTGAGGAGGAGGGGACACCACCGCTCGCCCACAAGGGAGTGGAGATGGTGCTGGTCTGTTCGGGACTGGTGCAGGTACGGATCGGTTCGGCGACGCCGGTCATGCGGGCCGGCGACGCTCTGCTGGCCACGGCGTTCGCCGTCTCGGGGTGGCGCAACCTCATGACCGAGCCGGCGCGGTTGTTCTGGATCCTCCGGGACTGATGCATGGCCGCGGGGCAAGCGAGCGAAGCTGCGCTCGAGCTCCCTGTCTCGCAGGGCGAGGCGCACACGGTCGAGTAGCCCCGGACGCCTCTGGCTAGGGTCGAAGACGTGATTGTGGTGACAGCACTACTCAGCGCGGTTCAAGGCGAGCCGAGCGCGGCCGAGGTCGGCGCCTGTGGCGAGAACCCCGGCGCCGCCTGCCTGTACGTCCTGGAGCGCACCGACAACGCCGCCCTGGCCAAGGCGGTCGACTTCCTCCTGGCCAAGCCGCTCAAGATCGCCCTGATCCTCATCCTGGCCTGGGTGGCCAGCCGGCTGGCCCGCCGGGCCATCGCTCGCTTCGTCCGCAGCTTCGAGCAGCCCGGGGTGCAGAACACCATCGGCAGCCTGCGGGACAAGACCCCGGCGGCGCTGGTGAGCACCGCTCCGGTGCAGCTGCGGGCGGCGCAGCGGGCGGGGACCATCGGCGCCGTGCTGCGCAGCATGGCCAACGCCGCCATCTGGGGCGTGGCCGCGGTCACCGTGCTGGCGGAGTTCAACGTCAACCTGGGCCCGCTCATCGCCGGCGCCGGCGTGCTGGGCGTCGCGCTGGGCTTCGGCTCCCAGAAGCTGGTACAGGACTTCCTGTCGGGCCTGTTCATCCTCGTCGAGGACCAGTACGGGAAGGGAGACATCGTGAACCTGGACATGGAGACGACGGGCATCGTGGAGGACGTCAGCCTGCGCACGACGCGCATGCGCGCCGTCGACGGCACGGTGTGGCACGTGCCCAACGGCGAGATCCGACGGGTCGGCAACAAGTCCCAGCAGTGGTCGCGGGCGCTGATCGACTTCGACGTGGCCTACCAGACCGATCTGGCCCAGGCCAAGACCACCATCAAGCGGGTGGCCGACAGCGTGTGGAAGGACGAGGTTCTGGGCCGCAGCGTCCTGGAGGAGCCCGAGGTCTGGGGCGTGGAGGCGTTCGGGCCCGACGGGGTGGCCATCCGCCTGGTCATCAAGACCCGCCCGGCCGACCAGTGGAAGGTCATGCGGGAGTTGCGCCAGCGCATGAAGCAGGCCTTCGACGAGGAGGGCATCGAGATCCCCTTCCCGCAGCGCACCGTGTGGGTGCGCTCCGACGGCGAGGCGCTCTCCGCCGGCGACGGCGACGGCGACGGCGACGGGAGCGGCAACGGGGACAAGGAGAAGGTCGGCGCCGGCCCCCGTCGCAGCCGGGGACGGACGCCCTAGCCGGCGCCTGTGCCGGTGACATTTGCGCCATTCGCCCCCGATGGCCTCAGCAGTGCCATTCCGTCTACCGTTGCCATAGTCATTACCGATCCCACAAAGCGTGATGAAAGAGAGTGACGTGGCAAAGACGACGGTGACCGTGCTCACGTGCGACCAGTGCAAGGCGGAAACAGGCGAGGAGGTCGACGCCGAGGAGAGCGTGGCCTTGGTGTACGACGGCTACAACTACGAGCTCGACCTTTGCGCCCCGCACGCCGAGAACTTCCACGCCACCCTCCAGACCATGGCTGGGTGGGCGAGCGAACGCTCTCGGATGGGGCGTCGGTCTCGCCGCGCCGCGTCAAGTGCGTCGCAGGCCGAACCCGGTCCGGGCGGGCGAGCCACCGGCGACCGCGAGCGCCTCAGGGCCATCCGGGAGTGGGCCCGGGAGAACGGCTATCCCGAGCTGGGCAACCGGGGGCGGGTCCCCCAGCACATCATCGCCGAGTATGAAGCAGCCCACGGCGGCTGACGGCTAGCGGGGGTCCGGGCCCAGCTCGCCAGCCGAAATGTCCCGAGCCTTTCGGGACAACCGCCCCTGGGCAAGGGGACAACCAGTAGCCCACAATGCACCTTGTCCTGGTCGCGGCCCGCTCCCGGACCGAGACAGGACTCGTCGTAGCAGGCAGCCTCGGCCGAGTGCCGGCGGCTGTAGTCGCAGAAGGTGCAGTCAATGGCAACCCGGGGGAAGGCTCTCAGGCCGAGGAGCGAACCGGCGTGAGCGTGCTCGACACGCTGCGCGGCAACGGCGTGGAGGACCTGCTCCCACGCGACCTCGAGCAACAGCTGCAGGCGCTGGGCATCTCCGACGTCTCCACGACCACGAACGGCGACGTGACCGTGGTTCGTGCCACGGTCGCCGGCGCCAGTGACCGCGGCCTGCCGCAGCTGGGCACGCTCCCCATCGAGGCGCCCGGCCTGTCCAGTGGCCTGCGCGTGCAGCTGGCCGTACGCCGGCTCACGCCCACGGCTCCCGCCAGCCAGTGGGCCCTCGACCTCGACCTCGACCGGATCGCCATGCTCGTACCCGGTCTGCGTCCGGCGCGGGAGCGACGGGAGCCGGCGCACCCGACACGGTTGGAGGACGAGCCCAGCCGCGCCGACGTACGAGTCGTCGGCCGAGGCGTGCTGCGCATCGCCGCCAGCGGCGGCGGCACACCCGAGGTCAGCCTGATCGACGAGCTCGACGACACCGACCCCTTCGGTCCGCACGGGCCGGTGGTGACACTGGGCTTCCAGCCGCCCAGCTTCTTCATCGGCTCGTCGACGTTCGGGTTCACGGTCGAGGAGATCACCTACGACCAGTCGGCGAACATCAGTCCCGCGCCGAAGCCGCCCAACTGGCGGGGCCTGGCGCTGCGTCGGGCCACGCTCTACCTCCCGCCGGGGGCGCCCCTGCTCGGCGACATCAGCCTCGGCGTGCAGGACGTCTTCCTGGGCGACCCGATCGGCGTCGAGGGCACCGCCTTCCTGGAGTTCGGCGGCGCCGCCGACACGCCGCTGGCGCTCATCGTCGAGCAGGAGACGTCGGCCGGGACGTGGACGGCGCTGGCCGTCACCTCCCTCAGCGACCCGGGCCAGCGCCAGGACCGCGTCACCGCGGCGCTGCTCGGTACCCAGCCGCCGGCCGCCCGTGTGCGGGCACGGACGACCACCACACCGGTCGGAACCGTGTCCTGGCAGCTGCCCGGCGGGCAAGACGACCCGAACGGGTTCGACGTACAGCCCGGTGACACGCTGGAGGTACGCGTCGGCCACGCCGCACCGACCACCTGCGCCTTCACCGGCACCTGGTCGGCGCCGCCCACCGTCGACCTGACCCTCGGCGCCGCCACGTGGACCACCGTGACCAGCGTCAGTGGCACGGCCACCGACCTGGCCGGCGCCAGCTTCGCCCACTCCACCGCCACCGACGGCCCCTACACCTGGCGATGGGACAGCGCCCCGGACTCCACGGCCACGACCGTCGGGCTGCCGACGCCGCCGCGGGTGCAGACGTACGTCCTCCAGCTACGCAAGGGGGGGCGGACGGTCCGCCGGGTGCGGCTGGAGGTGCGCCAGGCCGGTCCGGTGCTCATCGGCTGCCGTGCCGGCACGTTCACCACGGGCGGCGGTCCGACCGGGACACCGGTCGACGCCGTCGACGTGTCGGGGACGTACGGCCTCACGACCTGGCACACGGCAGGCACGTTGTCCCGTACCGTGCCGGCCGCCACCGTCGCCGGCGGCGCGGTCACGGTGGCGCAAGGCGCCGTGGCCGAGGTGGTGACCGCGGCCACCTCGGGGACGGGCACACCACCACCCGCGCCCTCGACCGAGCCGGTCGCCACCTCCAGCCACGTGCGGTTCGTCTACGACTCCGGTGAGCTCTCCCCCGCCGCCACGGTGTGGATCGGGGACGCCCAGCAGTCCCTGTCGCAGCTGCAGGCCTGGGTGGACAGCCTGGGCGGGACCGCCAGGTTCGCCGTGGTCGGGCGCTGCGACGACCTCAGCTCGACCGTCGACATCAACGCCACGAGCGACACCTACAACCGCGACCTGGCCGTGCGCCGGGCCGAGCGCACGCGCGATCTGCTGACCGCCGCCGGCGTGGACGCCACGCGCATCGCCGTGCGCGGGGAGCAGTCGCCCTGGTCGACGGCGCCACCGGCTCCGACGACCGGCGCTCTTCCGGCAGAGGCCACCGATGTCGCCTGGCGGGCGCGGGCCACGCCGGAGTACAAGTCGTGGGCACGCCCGTACCCGCGCGACGACCAGCACCGCCAGCCGCTGCGCCGTGGGGACATCTACGCCTACGACGTCACGCCCACGTCCACCGCCGCCCCGCCGGCACAGGACGCAACCACGCTGCACCCGGCGCGGCTGCGGGCGCTGGTGCCGGGCGCCGATCCCACGACCGTGTCCGGCGCCGTCGTGCCCAGCTCACCGCGCCGCCGGCCCCAGTACCGCGTGCGGATCGAGGTCGAGTGGAACGACCCGAACGGGCGCGGCCTCGGCGACGCCGTCCCCATCCGTGCCGAAGCGATCGTCCAATGGCCCGGCACCGCCGTGGCGCTGCCTCCGGGAGCGGGGGGTGGCACAGCGGCCATCACCCGGCCCGGCGACAGCACGACGACCACGACTCCGGTGTGGACGCTGCGCGGCCGTTGGGCGCACGACCGCAGCGGCGGATCCGACGACTTCACCCTCAGCCTCGACGTCGCCGGCAGCGGCACCGGCATCGCCCAGATCGAGAACAAGGTGCTCGCCGCAGCCACCGGCCTGGCCCCGGCGGTGATCGGCGCGGCCGCCAGCCCGGCCGGCGCCGAGGCGGCGCTGGTCGGCGCGCTGATCACGGCCATCGGCGCAGCCGCCAGCCTGCTCCTGCGCGACGGGAGCAAGACGATCGTCACCGGCATCACCATCAACCACCTGCACCGGGGGCCGTCGGGCCCCGGAAGCCGCACCCGGCTCACCGTCGACTACACCGTCGAGCTCAGCGTGGACGTCGCCGCGTCCGGCTTGCCGCTGCAGGTCCGCACCCGGCCGGACAAGCCGATGAAGCTGCGCTACCGCGGTGTGGGCGTCGAGATCGACACGGCGGCGGCCAACTGGTGGGACGGCGTCGGGCTCACCGTGGGCAACGTCGTTCCCGAGGTGGTCGACCCCGGCAGCTGGCAACTGGGGCCGCCACTCGACGATCTGCTGCGGGTCACCGGCACCCGGGCCGGCTCGCAGAGCTCCTGGCTGGAGGTCGACCTCGCCCTGTCCCTGGATCTCGGCGTCGTGACGCTGAGCAACGCCACCGTCCGCGTCGTCTTCGGTCCGAGCGGCGTGCAGGGCCTGGAGCTGCGTGGGCTGCGCGCCGGCGTCGACATCCCGGCAACGCTGCGGGGCGAGGGAGCGCTCGACGTGAGCGGCGGCACCATCTCCGCCGGGATCCAGCTGCAGATCGTGCCCCTCAAGGTCGCTGCGCTGGCCAACCTGTCGCTGGGGCCGGCGGCGTTCGTGGAGCTGACGGTCGCCGTGCGCTTCCCGGCGCCGATCCCGTTCGCCAACTCGGGGCTCGGGCTGTTCGGGGTCATCGGTCGGTTCGTCGCCAACGGCGAGCGGGCCATCGCCCCCAATCCCGATCCGATCGAGCGCGAGCTCGGCTGGCTGGCCAAGCCGGCGCCCAAGTACCGGCCGCAGAGTGGCCAGTACGCGCTCGGCTTGGGCGCCTCGATCGGGACGGTGCCCGACCTCGGGTTCACCTTCCACGCCCTCGGCATGATCACCGTGGAGTTCCCGCGTCCGGCGGTGATCTTCGGCGTCATCGCCAAGATCCTCGACAGCCCGGCGCCGGTGCCGAACGACACCGTGGGCAGGCCCGGCCATGGCCTGTCCATCATCGGCCTGGTCGTCGTCGACGACGACGCCGTGTCCATCGCATTGCGCGGGCACTACGAGGTGCCGGGCATCCTCGTGCTCGACGTGCCCGTCGGTGCCTGGTTCCCCTACGCCCAACCGACGGCGTCGTACGTCCACGTCGGCACCGACGACCAGCCCGGGCGCCATGGCGCACCAGTGACGCTGACGCTGCTACCGGGCGTGCTGGACGTACGCGTGTGGGCGTTCGTCTTGGTCCACGGCGACGGCATCACCCCCGGCCTGCAGGGCAACGCCGACTTCGTGTTCGGCGGCTTCGCCATCGGCTTCGGCGCCGGCTGGGAGATCAACTGGTCGGCCGGGCCCATCCGGCTGCACGCGTCGGCGACCGTCCTCGCCGGCTTCGGCACCAACCCCCTGTTCCTCGCCGCCGGCATCTGGGTGCGCGGCGAGTTGGACCTGGTGATCCTCAGCATCGCCGCGCGCGGTGAGATCACCCTCAAGACCGACGGCAACCGCACCGACCTGCACGGGCGCTTCTGCGGCGAGGTCGACTGCTTCTTCTTCTCCATCTCGGGCTGCGTCGAGATCAACGTTTCGGCCACCCTCGGCGTACCCGGTCCTCCGCCGAGCCCGATCAGCGGCGTCGACCTGGTCGCCAGGCTGGGCCATGCCGTGGCCAAGGCCACCGAGTCGGGCACGCCGCCGACCGTGTGGCCGGACACCATCCCGGTCATCCACCTGGCCCACACCGTCGAGAACGCAGTGAGCGGAGGGGACTTCAAGGTCGGCACACCGATGCCGGGCCCGGTATGGAGCGGCTCGCGAGACCTCAAGCACGCGTTCCGGCTGACCGGTGTCCGGCTCGAACCGACCACTGGCCCGCCGCTGACTCCGCCGGCTGGGACGCAGTTCGACACCGCCTGGTGGTGGCCTGGTGTGCGCTCGACGGCCAAGCCACCGTGGCTCTCCGCCAGCGAGACCGCCCCGCGCGATCTGGCGCTGCTGTCTTGGGAACCGTGGATGGGGCTGCTGCCCCTCACCCAGCCCGACGGTTCCCCCGGCGACCCGGGTCCGCTGGTGGAGGACATCTGCGAGCCGGTTTCACGGCCCGAACCGGTGTGCCTGCTCGGTGGGCGGGGCCGCCCGTCAGGTCCCGGGTCGGCCGTCCTCACCCAGGAGCCGGCCGGCGTGGCCGCCGGCACCACACCGGCGCGGCTCCACGCCATCCAGCCCGGCGACCGTCCCTGGCCCGTCGTTGTCGCCGCCGCCGTGTCGGCCGGCGTCGCCGTGCAGCCCGGCGGGCTGGCGCCGCTGGACGCCCCGGCCGGCCTGGTCACCGGCTCGATCCTCACGACGGGGTGGCGGCTGGCGTCGTTCGTCCGCGGTGGCCAGGAGCTCGGCGCGCTCGGGCTGGTGGCGACGTTCGACCCGCCGCTGTGCGATCCCGACCTCGTACTCGAGGTGTGCCGTGTGCCCATCCGCGACGACAAGCCGGCACGAGGTGGCGAGGCCGGCGCATGCGTCGACTTCGGCGACCTCGATCCCGACACCCTGGCGCAGTACGTCGACGAGGAGGGCAGCGTGCTGCGCTACCGAGGCCTCGTGGTCGGGGTCCTCGGGCAGCACCCGATGCAGACGGTCGACTTCGAGGGTGACGGGCGGTGGGCGTTGCTGCTCGTGTCGACCGGCCTGCGGATCGAGCTGTCGGCACCGGCTTCCGAGGTGAGCGTGCGGGTGGTCAGCGGCCAGGCGTGGACGGCAATCGCCTTCGACGCCGACGGCCGCGACGTCGACGGCGCCGATGCACCCCACGGGACGACACTGACCTTGCGGGGCGAGGACATCGTCGCCGTCGAGGTGTACGGCGAAGGCGAGGGCGGCCTGGCCGAGGTGTGCGAGCCCAGTGCCGATCCCGCCGGCACGTCGGGCGAGGTCCTGCGTTGGGCGCCCCATCCCCAGGAGCGGCTGCTCCCACCGAACGTCGTCGGCATACTGCCGGGCGGCGCCGAGGAACAGTGGGAGCCGGCGGTGAAGGCTGGGCGCACCTGCGCCACCGTCGTCTACCGGGCGCCGGCGGCCGGTCCGTGGGTGGGATTCCGTATCGCACCGGCGCCGGGACGGCGGGTCACGGTCGTCGGCAGCTGCGGCGTGCGCTGGCACCAGGAGCTCGAGGTCCGCCAGGCCGAGGAGCACCGCTCCCAGATCCTGAGCGGGTTCACCGCCCACGCCACCGGTGTCGCCGGGACGGTTCTCGCCACCGCCACGCCCTCTGGCGGCAGCACCACCGGGGCCGTCGTCCTGCCGACGGTCCTTGTCGTCGGGCCTCCGCTGCGTACGCTGCTGCGGCCAGCCACCGAGTACCGGCTGTCGGTCTCGTGGGAATGGCAGCGCTGGGAGCGCTCCGGGTCGGCGTCCGAACCCGGCGCCCCGGACCCCGGGGCGTGGCAGAGCGGCGACACCGACGTCTACCGATTCCGCACCGCGGCGCTGGCCCCCTCCGTCACGCCACCGCCGGCGGTCGACCTGGTCGGTGAGACCTCGTTCGACCCCCGCAGCACAGCGCGGTTCGTCACCGGTGCGCAGCCGTCCGGGGCGCTGCCGCACCTGCTCGACGACCCGATCCGGGTGACGTTCTCGGTCGACTACGTCGCCAAGCTCCTCGACGGCTACGGCTTCGACACCCGCGTCGAGGTACGGCCGACCGATGTGGAGCCCGGGACGGTGCCCCCCGGGTCACACCCCCCCGACCTCGTGACCAAGGCGACGATCAAAGCCTGGCAGGCCGACCGGGTGCTCCTGCCCGTGGAGTCGCGTGTCGTGGAGACAGCGACGGCGGCGCCGTGCGTTCCGCCGACGTCGCTCGGCGGCACCGCCGTGGACGTCGAGGCGGCGCTGCAACCGGACCAGGCCTACGACCTGCTGCTCGTGGCCGACCCGCGAGCGGCCGGCACTGACGTGGTGGTGGCCCGCTGGCACTTCCGCACCTCCCGCTGGCACGACGTCGACGAGGTCCTGGGCGTGCTCGGGCTCCCTGCCGGCACCCCCAATGCCGTCGCGCCCGACGACGTGCTGCTGCAGGCGCAGCGGCCGGCGATCAGTGCGCTGCCCCACGACGACGCCGCCTTCGACACGGCCCTGAGCGCCCTCGGGCTCGACCCGTGGCCGCTGTCGCCGACGCCCCGGACCACCACGTTGTGGGTCCCGCCAGACCCGCCGTCCGGCCGCAGCGCATGGGCGTTCGCCGGGGTGCTCCTCGAAGCGCCGGAGCCCATCGCCCGCCGTGGCCGGGTGAGCGCGGCCGGCGCCGTCGGTGCGGTGCCGCTCGGGCACGTGCGGAGCACCGCCAGCGGCACACGGGTCCTGCTGGCGCCGGCGTCCGTCGTCGAACCGACCGCCGGTGACACCGTGTCGGTGCGGCTCGTCGACTCGCTGCGCGGACGCTCCGTGAGCGGCGCAGCCCAACTGCTCGGCGGGCCGCGCACCATCCGCCGGGAGGTGCCATGAGCCGCTTCGCACCGACCTGGGCACTCACGGCCGCCGCCCTCGACGGTCGCGGTGACCCACACCTGCAACCGGGGGTACACCTGCGGGTGCTGCCGGGGCCCACGCTGGGCCTTCCCGTGGCGCCGCTGCTCGTCGATCGGGTCTCCATTGGCGACGGCAAGCGCATCCCTCCGGCGGACGACGTGCTGTGGAGCGACGCTGGTGGCGAGCCCCTCACCGTGCCCTTCGACCTGGAGCCGGCGAGCCCGGCCACCGCCTGGCTGGCTTCTGTGCCCGGCAACCCGGTGGTCTACGTCGAGGTGCTCGTCAAGGGTGCCCGGCCAGTGCGCATCTCCCCCGGGAACCGGCCGGGACGCCCACTCGGCGGCGTCGACATGCGGGGGCCGGCCCCGGGCGGACGGCCCCCCTTCCCGCTGCCCGTGCCCTTCCCGCCGCCCTCTCGGCGGCAACTGCCCCAGAGCGGCGTGCGGGTGGACGCCCTGGTCAGCGGCGTGCACGGGCCGTCGGTCGTCGCCACCGCCACCCGGGCGCCCTACCAGGTGTGCGCCACGGGGATGGACCGCGTCCAGGTCACCGGCTCGGGGACCGTCGTGGGCATCCGCGTGCTACGCGCCCTTGACGTGAGCGAGCAACCCGGACGGGAACCTTGGCGCTACCTCGCCCTGCCCATCGACCGGGGCGCCCGCTACGAAGGGCTCCACGACGCGTGGGACCGGGCCGAGGACCGTGTGCTGCGCGGGGCACCGCAGCTGCTCGGCCTCCACGACGACCCGGACGCTCCCGACCCGGCGTCGTGCGCCGCCGTGGGCGCAGCCGACGACCTGGAGCGCGTCAGGCTGCTGTGGGCCGAACGGCTCGAGGCGATGGTGCGGACCGTCGTCGACGACCTGGGCGCCTCGCCGGATCGCCTGCTGATGGCGCCGGAGGCCCTGTCAGGCACGTCGGTCGCCACCGCGTCAGTACAGGTGCCGCCGCTGGCGGGAGTGCTGCAAGGCGCCGTCGATCCCGGCGTCGGCCGCCTGCTCGGGCTGGTGGAGCACGACGAGTCCCCGCCCGCGGCGCCGGGGGAGATCGTCGTCTACGTCGTGCGCGGCGCCTGGCTGGTGTACCCCCGGAGCATCCCCTGGCTCTCGCCGTTGCTGCTGCTCGGTGGCCCGGACGACCCCGATGAGTTCCCTCTGCCACTGCCCTCGGTGATCGGCGAGGAGGACGGAGGTACCTTCGTCGACCTCTGGACGATGGCTGCGGTCGTGGTCGGCACCCCGGCGCCGCCCGTGCCCCGCCCGATCGTCGGTGCCGTCGACGACCTCGGGTGGGTGCCGGAGGTGCCACCGGCGGCGCGCCGCCACGTCACCATCCCGCTGAGGGGCCTGGCTCCCGCCGCCGCCATCGCCCTCGCCCGGGAGACGCCCGGAGTGGTCGGGCTCAACCGCCGGCTGCCCGACGTGTACGGCAGCGGCGCCCCGGACCGTGCCGTGCCGATGGTGCCCGGGCTCCTGGCCGAGACCGGGGCCGCGCCCGCCGCATCGGCACCCGGCCAAGGCGAGGTGCACGATCAGTTCACGCCCGAACACGCCGCCGATTACCGCGTGGCCCAGTCGGACTGGTTCGGGCGGTGGAGCCCGTGGGCGCAGGCGTCGGTCGGCGCCGGCGTGCGCCCGGCCGTGCCGGTCCCCGTCATCGAGGCGTCCTACGTCGATCCGGCCACCCCCGGAGGCACGGGGACGTTGCAGGTCCGGTGCCTGCAGCCGCGCGATCCCGACCTGCCTGCGGGCGCCTTCCCACTGGCGTCGCTGTCGGTTGCCGCGACCGTCGGCGGCGGGTCACCGGCGACGGGGTCGGTCGCCGCCGTCCGTGGGCCGGCGCCTTCTGGGGTGGACGCCACTCCCCTGGTCGTGTCCCTGGCCGTCCCGGCGCTGGCGCCGGCCGAGAAGCGCGAGCTGCTGGCGATCGCCCACTGGACCGACTCCGGCGGCCGCATCTCGGCACCGAGCCCACCGGCGCGCGCCCAGGCGGTCGACCCCAGGGCGCCGGCCCCGCTGGTCCTGCCCAACACCCTGCAGTACGCGGCTCGGCCCGATGCGCTCGGGCGCTCGCGCGTCCGCGTGTCGTGGACGGCGGTCGCCAACACCGCGTACCGGATCTACTTCAGCGACGAGACCACACTGCGGCAGCGGCTGTCGGCCCTCGTGGCCGCCGGCCGGCCGGGGGCCGCTGCGGCGGCGGCGGCCCTCGCCGCCGCATCGTCGGCGCCGGACCGGGCAGCGGTGTTCCGAGCGAACGCCGCGCTGTTCGACAAGACCTGCTTCGAGCTGCTGACCCGCACGCCGATCCTCGCGTCGTCGTCGGGTCCGCTGGCCTATGACCACGAGGTGTCCGGCTCGCTCCGGGTGCTGGTCTTCCTCAAGGTGGTACCCGTCTCGGTGCTGGCGGTGGCGCCGGTGTTGCAGCTGGGCGGTGAGGCGGCGTTCGACGCCTCCACGCTGTTGCCGCGCGGGGTGCCCAACAGCCCGGCCCCACCGGTGCCCGTGCTGACCGCCGCCCCCGACCCGACCGACCCTCTCCGGGTACTCCTCACGGTGTCGGTTCCTGCCGGGCAGACCGCGCCGGCGGCGTTGCGCTTGCGGCGCAGCCGGGTCAGCGGTGCAGACGCTCTGTCGATGCCCATCATCGCCTCCGTCACGCCGACCTCGTGGCCCGCCACCGTGGCGGACGCCGGGGCGGCGCCGTGGGACAGCTCGCTGCGTTTGGCGCCGTGGTCGACCTACACCTGGCGCGCCGAGGTTCAGGGCCCGCCGGAAGCGGGCAGCACCGTGCCCGGCCTGTGGAGCGGGTCGAGCGCGCCGGCGTCGTGGAAGGTCGTGCCGCCGGCTCCGGTCGCCGTCACGGCGGGCACGGCGGCCGTCACCGCAGGAGGCGTGGAGGTCCGCTTCACCTCCCCGGATCCTCTCGATGCGGGCGCCGAGGGCAGCTACCTGCTGGACGTCTACCGCGTCACGCCCGGTGGGTCGGCGGTGGAGTCCGGCGCGGTCGGGACGTACCCGGCCGGCGCCAAGCGCCAGCCGGACGGCGCCTACCTCGTGGAGGACACCACGCCCGGTGTCCCCCCGGGGACGTCCTATCTCGTCGAGGTGTGCGACCCACTCGGGCGCCGGAGCCCCCGCGTCGCCGTTGCCACGCTCTAGGCGGGAGCGGAAGGAGGTCCGCCCACGGGGCGGAGCGCCGCCGTCGGACTGCCCGATCGCCCGACGGGGAGCCCGTCGACGTAGGTGACGGTGTTCGTGCGCACCGCAGGAACGGTGTCGCCCGGCACGATGGAGCCGACCAGGTTCAGCGGGTCGGTGGCGTTGAGCACCACGTGTTCGCCGGTTCTCGGTCGCTTCCGCACGTCGGCAAGCTGCTCCACGGCGGCAGGCAGGGCGTACTGCTCGCCGCCGAAGCCGGCCACGAAGCGTCCGCCCCGCACCAGGCCGCGGTCTTCCAGCCGGCGCAGCGCCCACTGGATCTCCCTCCAGGGCAGCCGGAGATGATCGCGGACCACCAGGTCGCGGAACACCACGCCCCACCGGTGCAGGAGCTGCTCGGCCACCGCTTCGGCCACCTCGTCGGGGTCGAGGTCGGCATCGGCGGCGGGCACGAGCGACCAGCGCCCGGCTGAGGAGCTGGTGGCGCCGGCGCCGCGACCGGCTCGGCGGAACCTCATGGGTCGCGGCGGCCTGCGGGCGCCCGACACCCTGGCGCGGATGGCGCCGAACCCGTCCGACATGATCAGCCCGCGAGCGACGCCCTCCCACAGTCCGCGCTCGACGTCGTCGGGAAGGCGCCGGGTGGCCGCCGCCAGGTCGCCGGCGAAGCAGGCGCCCCGGCCGGCGAGGACCTCGAGCACCTCGGCCGTCGCCCCCACGGTGGGCTCGACCGGCTCGGTGCCCGCCCGGGCGGCAGCGAGCAGCCACGGCAGGTCGGCACGGAGGACCACGGCGATGGGCGTGGCCTTGGAGGGGGCCGCCCCTGGCCCGTCGGCCTCGGGGCGGGCCGGGGGCGTGAGCCGGAGCCAGGCGACCTCGCCGTCGTGGCAGAGCCGATCCAGCCACGCCGGCTCGTAGTGACGCAGCCGGGTCGAGAAGATGGCCGGCTCCCAACTGACGGCGGCCGCCTGGAACCCCTGGAGCTGCTCCAGCACGGCGAGCAGGCCGGGCTCACCGGACAGCTGCGTGCCCGGTGCGGCGTGCTGCCAGCGCAGCAGGAACCGCATGAGGTCCTGGGCGGTCACGGGCTCCACCGCCTGGCGCCGCGACCGCCGTGAGTAGGCGTGCATCCGGGCCAGCAACCGCCGGGCCACCCATTCGGTGCCGGCGGCGTCGCTGCGGTACCGGCCCTGCAGGGCGAAGCCCTCCTGCTCGAGGACGGCGAGCCCGGCGGCCACACGACGGGAGGGAAGGGTGGTCGCCCCGGCGAGCTCGTCGGCGGTGGTCACGCCGGCGACCTCGAGATGTCCCCGCAGGACCTTGACCACGGCGTCGTCGTCCCCCTCCAGGGCTCGCCGGGCATCGTCTCGCAGCTCGACGGCGCACCACAGCTCGGCGCCGTCGCCGCCCAGGGCCTGGGCCCGACCGCGGCCGACCAGATCGGACCAGAGTCCCCGCCAGTCCGGCCGTGGCCGGAGGACGACCATGGAGCACAGCAGGTCGTGGAGATCGTCGGCACTGCTCGGGGTGAGGGCGATCTCGGTGTGCACGGCGTCGATGGCGGCGGGGTCGAGGGCGCCGATCGTGGCCAGATCCACCGCCAACCCCCGCCGGAGGTGGACGGCGTTGGTGCGCCGGTTCTGGAACTCCTCGTCGTCGAGGAAGGCGTACGGACGGGCGGTGAGGATCTCGTGGGCGAGGACCGAGGGCTCGGTCGTGTCCCGGAAGGCGACGCCGACCTCACCCTGCTCCATGCGCTCCAGCAGGCTCCGGAGCCCGTTGACGTCGAGGGCCTCGTGCAGGGTGTCCTCGATGGTCTGGCGCACCAGCAGGTGATCGGGGATCTCGATGGGCCCGGCCACGTTCTCCTGGCAGGCGGCGGCCTGGGGGAACACGGCCGCCATCAGGTCGTCGGCCTCCATGCGCTGGATGGGTGCGGGGTTGCGCCGGCCGTTGCGGAAGCGCAGCACCATGAGCGCCCGGTTGAGGTTCCAGCGCCAGCGGGCCTGGAACATGGGCGAGTCGAGGATCGCCTGCTCCAGGGCCTCGCGGACGCTGCGGCTGGAGACGTAGCGCGCCACCTCGGCCAAGGGGAAGCTGTGGTGCGGGCCGAGCGAGAGCACGATGGCGTCGTCGGTGGCGGCGGCCTGCAGCTCGAAGTTGAACGTCCGGCAGAACTTCTTGCGCAGCGCCAGCCCGAGACCCCGGTTGATCCGCCCGCCGAAGGGCGAGTGCACGACCAGCTGCATGCCGCCGGTGTCGTCGAAGAAGCGCTCGAAGACGAGGCAGCGCTGGGTGGGCATGACCCCGAGGGCGGCTCGCCCCACCGCCAGGTAGTCGACGATCATGGTGGCGGCGTCGTCGCCGATGCCGGTGGCGTCGACCAGCCACTGCCGGGCCCCGTCGGGGTCGCCGGCGGCGAGATGCTCGTCCACCCGGCGGCGCAGCTCGGACACCTCGTGGGACAGCTCGGCGGTGCGCGCCGGCGCCTCTCCCAGCCAGAAGGGCACGGTGGGCGGGGTGTCGCCGGCGTCGCCCACCCGCACCACCCCGGGCTCGATGCGGCGGACCTGCCACGAGTGCGTGCCCAGCAGGAAGATGTCGCCGGCCATCGACTCCACGGCCCAGTCCTCGTTCACCGTGCCGACCAGGGTGTCGTCGGGCTCGGCCAGCACCCGGTAGTCGCCGGTCTCCGGTATGGCGCCGCCCGAGGTCACCGCCGCCAGCCGGGCGCCCCGGCGAGCCCGCAGCTCCCCGTTCACGGCGTCGTGGTGGAGGTAGGCGCCTCGCCGGCCCCGACCGGTGTGGATGCCGTTCGCCACCAGCTCCACCACCTCGTCGAACTGGGCACGGGTGAGCTCGGTGTACGGCGCCGCCCGCCGCACCAGCTCGAACAGATCGTCGGTCCGCCACTCACGGGCGCCGACCTCGGCCACGATCTGCTGGGCGAGGATGTCGAGCGGGAGCCGAGCGGGAACGATGCGATCCAGCCGGCCGCGCCGCACGGCGGCCAGCAGGGCCGTGCACTCGACCAGCTCGTCACGGGTCATGGGGAACAGGTGGCCCTCGGGCGTGCCGGCGCGAGTGTGGTTGGACCGGCCCACCCGCTGCAGGAAGGTGGCGATGCTGCGGGGAGAGCCGATCTGGCACACCAGCTCCACCGGGCCGATGTCGATGCCCAGCTCGAGCGAGGCGGTCGCCACCAGGGCCTTGAGATCCCCGGCCCGCAGGCGGGTCTCCACCCGGAGCCGGCGCTCCTTGGACAGGCTGCCGTGGTGGGCGGCCACGACGTCGTCGCCCAGCCGCTCGCCGAGCTGATGGGCCAGGCGTTCCGCCAGCCGACGGGTGTTGACGAACACCAGCGTCGTTCGGTGGTCGCCGACGAGGGTGGCGATGCGGTCGAGCACGTCGCCCATCTGCTCGGCGGACGCCACCGCCTCCAACTCGCCCTCGGGCAGCTCGAGGGTCAGATCGAGGTCGCGCCGGTGACCGACGTCGACCACGGCGGGCAGCGGTCGGTCACCCACGAGCAGGCGACCGACCGTCTCGATGGGCCGCTGGGTGGCGGACAGCCCCACCCGCACCGGCCGGCGATCGCACAGTGCCTCCAGACGCTCCAGGGTGAGGGTCAGGTGGGCACCGCGCTTGTCGCGGGCGACGGCGTGGATCTCGTCGACGATCACCGTCTCGACCGTGCGCAGTGCCTGGCGACCCCGGTCCGAGGTGACCAGCAGGTACAGCGACTCGGGCGTGGTGACCACGAAGCTCGGGGGGCGGCGCACCATGAGCGCCCGCTGCGAGCTCGACGTGTCACCCGTGCGCACCCCCACCCGGATGTCGGGCGGGTCGTACCCGAGCTCGGTGGCGATCGCGGCGATCTCGGCCAGCGGGCGCTCCAGGTTCTCGGCGATGTCGACGGCCAGCGCCTTCAACGGTGAGACGTAGACGACCCGAGCCACGGACGCCACGTCCGTTCCTGACTCGTGGGCGCGGTACAGCGCGTCGATGGCCACGAGGAACCCGGCGAGGGTCTTGCCCGACCCTGTGGGCGCGGCGATCAGGGTGTCCAGCCCGGCGGAGATCAAGGGCCAGCCCCGAGCCTGGGGTGCCGTCGGCCCCTCAGGGAACCGGCGCCGGAACCACTCCGCCACCGCCGGGTGGAACCGCTCCATCGCCCGGCTGTCACCCAGGGGGACAGCGGGCGCCTCGATGGAGACCTGGGACATGCAGTGATCGTACGCTCGCGCTGGAGCGGGCACCCGACCGGAACCCGGTCGAGCACCCGCTCCTCGCTTCCCGCCTCAGGACGACGGCTTCAATGACCGATGAGCCCGGTCACCACCTGTGGGCCACGTCGATGACCAGGCGGCTGCCACCACCGGGACCGTCGAGCTGGAAGACCCGGAAGGGGAGCCGAGCCCGCACCCCGAGCCCGAAGTCGGTCTCTCCTTCGAAGCTCCCCCCGTACGCCAGGTCACGGAACGTCCTGAACCCGCCTGAGGAGAACTGCTCCGGCGTCACGATGTGGGCCCCCGCCCGCCACGGGACGGTGGCCTGGCCGTTGACATAGCCCGGAGCACGAGCGTTGACCATGAGGATGGCGCCGCCGGCGACGCTCACCGGCTCGCCCTTGCCCGAGGTGGCGAACCGGTCGGTGTACCCGACCCAGTACCCGGGAGCAGGCTTGGCGCCGAGATCGATGACGAGACGGTCGAAACAGGCGTGCCTGCCCACCCGAACCCCGACGACCGGGGCCCGCGTGCCCTCCGGCGACGACTTGGCCAGGCTCCCCCACCAGATCCCGCAGTACGGCTGGGTGTGGGCGGTGGCGGTGGGTGCTCCCGCCACCACGAGCGTGCTGGCAAGAATGGCGAGCAGGGCGACCATACGACGCGGTCTCATGACTTACCTCCTTCCCCGAGAACCTCTCAGGTAGCTCTCATCCTGCGGCGGGAAGGTCACTGCCTCGTCTCATGGCCGTAACGCCTGTGCAACAGCGGCGGGCCGGGCCGTGGCGGCGCTCGAAACACCACGGTCCGGCTACGAGAGCACCTCGATGGCGCAGCGAGGACCAGGTGCGCTGGCCACGTGGGTGTCGGCAGTGAGGAGGCTCGCCTCCGTGAGCTCGGCCACGGCAACGTAGGCGGCGTCGTACAGCGTGAGGTTCGCTCGGAGCTCCCAACAGCGGGGCAGCAGGGCGGCGTGGGGAACCCGCTCGATGCGAAGGCAGGTCAGCGTCCGGCGCCCTTGACCACGCTGCGCAACGTGCGCCCCATGACCTGGAGGTCGAGGCTCAGGCTCTGGCGCCGCAGGTAGAAGAACTCGTACTGCAGCTTCTCCAGGGCGCCGGCCTCGCTGGCGGCGTAGCCGTACTTGACCTGGGCCCAGCCGGTGATCCCCGGTCGCACGAGGTGGCGCAGGTCGTAGAAGGGCAGCTTGTCGCTCAGCTCGGCCACGTAGCGGGGCTGCTCCGGGCGGGGGCCCACAACGGCAAGGTCGCCGCGGAGGACGTTCCACACCTGGGGAAGCTCGTCGAGGTGGGTGCGACGCAACAGGTGGCCGAAGGGAGTGACGCGGGAATCGCCGTCGCTCGTCCACTCCCCTGCTGCTGCCTCGGCCTCACCGGTGACCATGGTGCGGAACTTGAGGATCTCGAAGGTTCGGCCCTGCTTGCCCACCCGGGTCTGGCGGAACAGCATCGGGCCGCGGTTGGCGACGGCGTTGCCGGCGAGCACGACGGGCACGGCCACGGCGAGCACCACCAGCCCCCCCGCGGCCAGGACCACGTCGAGCAGGCGCTTCACCCGCCCGTAGCGGGCCCGGTGCAGCTCGCCGATGTCGAACATCAAGGACACCTGCTCCAGCTCGGAGATGGGCAGCTTGCCCAGCCACTGCTCGTAGAACAGCGACAGGGTGCGCACCCGGACGCCGGCGGCATGCAGGGTCGCCGCCTGGGCCACGACGGTCTCGTCGGCCTGGGCGTGGCGGTCGAGCACGACCACGCTGGCCCGCCCCGAGCGAGCGGCAGCGAGCAGCGGCGTGGAGTGCTGCCCGCCGGCGCGCGCCTGCTCGACGCCTAGGCGGGCCACCACCACGGCGGGGCGCTCGGGGGCCTGGCCCAGCTCCTGGTCGAGGATGACGCCCTCGCTCGGCCCTGCCACCAGCACCACCCGGTCCCGCCCCTCGGCCCGGCTGCGGCCGTCCCGGGCCAGCGTGGCGCACAGCACGAACCAGGGGACCAGCACCACCGCCGACCCGAACACCACCGCCCGGGGCAGCAGGGCGGTCCCCGCCACCAGCTGGAGGGCGGAGATGGCCAGCGCTCCCCCGGCGGCGGCGCCGGCAGCCGCCACCACCGCGGCGCGACGACCGCGGGTGAGGTCGGGCAGACCCAGCCCGTAGGCAGCCAGGCACAGCACCGCCATGTAGGCCAGCGACCAGGAGAAGCGGAACGAGCTCGTGTAGTCGTAGGGGGGCACGGCCGCGGTGGCATGGGCCTTGCTCAGGCCCAGCACGGCGAGCACCACCCCGACGTAGAGCAAGGACCGGGCGAGGTGGCGGTGCACTCCCTCTCATCGGCGCCGCCAGACCCATGGTTGAGCCGCACCTGCGGCCGTGGTGACGGCGCACCCGGCGGTACGGTTCGCAGCGGTGGAGGAAGCCGACGGACCGACCCGGACACCCCTGGCCACGGTGCTGGTCCCGGCCAAGAACGAAGAGCGCTGGATCAGCCGCTGCCTGGATCACCTGGCCGGCCAGGACCTCGACCTGGCCCGGCTGGAGGTGATCGTCGTCGACGGCGGGTCGACCGACGCCACCGTGGAGGTGGTGCGAGCTCATCCCGCCAGCCGGCGCTTCGGGCGGTTCGTGGTCGTGGCCGGGGAAGGGGACGGCACGACGCCGTCGAACCTCAACGTCGGCCTTCGTCATGCCGAAGGGCGGTTCGTGTGCCGTGTCGACGCCCGCAGCCTGGTGCCGCCCGCCTACGTACGGGTGTGCACCGAGGTGCTGGCCGGTGACCAGACGGTCGCCGTGGTCGGCGGCCGCCAGGTGGCCGAGAAGACCGACGGCGCCAGCGGCCGGGGGTTCCAGGTGTCCTTCGACCTGGGGATGAACGAGCGCACCGGCAAGGTCAACCAGACCAGCGCGATCGACGTGCAGGGCAAGACGGTCTACGCCGGCTTCTGCGGCGTCTGCGACATCATCACGCAGGGCAACAACGACCCCGCGTCGTTCCAGAACGGCCTTGCGACCAACGTCCAGGACGGCTGCACGCCGGCCGCCGGGACGGACGCGTGCTGGCAGATTCTGAAGGCCGAGGGCCTG
>JAHWKL010000034.1 GCA_019347915.1 Actinomycetota bacterium | reverse complement strand
GGGCGAGGTCTCCCACCTTGAGGCCCCGGTACTCGGTCAGGATCGTGGCGTTGGACGAGGACAGGCGCCCGCGCACCTCCTCCACCACAGCGACCTTCTCTGGTCTGGGGTTGTCCATCGGTGCCTCGGGTTCTCCTCGAAAACGCAACTCGGGGCTCGCGTCGCGCGAACCCCGGTGGAATCGTGGAGTTCGCCTCGTCGGGCGGGCGGAAGGCCCTTTCGCGCCAGAGGCGCACCGGAGGTCTGCGGCGAGCGTTCAGTTGTGAAGGTGATGCTACCAGTGTCGACTGCGCCGGCGATAATTCGCCGGCGTCGCCGAAGGCGGCACCGCGTCTTCCCGGCGAGCGAAGCGAGCCTGCGCTGCTCCGCCTGGCGGACTGCGCAGCGTCACGCCCGGCGATAATCCCCCCACCGGCGGGCGAAGTGGGCGCTACGCGGATGCCTGGGCAGGTTCGGGCCGGAGGCGGGCGGGGTCGATCCTCACTCCGGGTCCCATGGTCGAGGACACACTCACCTTCTTCACGTACCGTCCCTTGGCCGAAGCCGGACGGACGCGGTTGAGCTCGTCCATCAGCGCTCGGAAGTTGGAGACCAGGGCGTCGGTGTCGAAGCTGGCGCGGCCGATGGGGACGTGCACGTTGGCCCCCTGGCGCTCGGTTCGGTACTCGACCCGGCCGGCCTTGAACTCGGCCACGGCCCGCCCCACGTCGGTGGTGACCGTGCCGGTCTTGGGGTTGGGCATGAGCCCGCGCGGCCCCAGGACGCGGCCGAGCCGAGCGACCTGCGCCATCACGTCGGGGGTGGCGATGGCCACGTCGAAGTCGAGCATCCCCTCCTGCACCTGGGCGACCAGGTCGTCGGCGCCCACCAGATCGGCGCCAGCCGCTCGGGCCTCGGCGGCGGCGTCGCCGGTGGCGAACACCGCCACCCGGACCTCCTTGCCGGTGCCCGCCGGCAGCGAGACGGTGCCCCGCACCTGCTGGTCAGCCTTGCGGGGGTCGACGTTGAGCTGGACGGCGACCTCGATGGTCTCGTCGAAGCGAGCCGAGGCCAGGCTCTTGGCCAGTTCGATGGCCTCGCCGGAGCCGTGCAACTGGTCGGCGTCGAACCGGCGGGCGGCGTCGCGATAGCGCTTTCCCCGCCGCGTCATCGGGCCACCCTGATGCCCATGGACCGCGCCGTGCCGGCCACCTGGAGCTTGGCGGCGTCCAGGTCGTTGGCATTGAGGTCGGGGAGCTTGGTCTGCGCGATCTCGGTGACCTGGGCGTCGGAGATGGTGGCGACCTCCTGGCGGCCGGGGTTCTCCGAGCCCTTCTCCAGCCCCAAGGTGTCGCGGATGAGGACCGCCGTGGGGGGCGTCTTGGTGACGAAGGTGAACGACCGGTCCTCGAACACGGTGATCTCGACCGGCACGATCGTGCCCCGCTGAGCCTCCGTGGCCGCGTTGTAGGCCTTGCAAAAGTCCATGATCGCCACGCCGTGAGGGCCGAGGGCCGTGCCCACCGGGGGCGCGGGTGTCGCCGCCCCTGCGGGGATCTGGATCTTCACCACGGTTGCGACCTTCTTCTTGGCCATCCGGCTCCTCCTCGTCCTACAGCTTCGCGATCTCGCTGAACTCGAGCTCGACCGGGGTCTCGCGCCCGAAGATGTTGACCAGGACCTTCACCTTGAGCTGGTCCTCGTTGATCTCGGCGATCTGCCCCGAGAAGTCGGCGAAGGGCCCCTGGCGCACCCGCACGCTCTGGCCGACCTCGTACTCGAGCTTGGGTCGCTGACGGGCAGGCGCCGGCCCGTCGACCTCGTCACTGTGCGAGAGGGCGGACTCGACGTCGGCCCTCGACAGCGGCACGGGTTTGCCGCCGGTGCCGACGAAGCCCGTCACCCCCGGGGTGTTGCGGATGACGTCCCAGGAGCGGTCGTCGAGGAAGCATCGCAGGTAGAGGTAGCCGGGATAGACCTTCTTGGAGACGACGACCTTCTTACCGCCCTTGAACTCGATGACGTCCTCCATGGGGATGACCACCTCGAAGATGGAGTCCTCCATGCCCATGGAGCTGATGCGGCTCTCCACGTTGGACTTGACCTTGTTCTCGTAGCCCGACTGGGTGTGCACGACGTACCAGTCACCCGGCCGGTCGTACGGGCTCTCCCGGCGGACGGGCGGGGCGATGAGCTCCTCGGCGTCGACGACGTCCGGCTCGACGGCGGCGTCGGCCGGTACCGCGTCCGTTGCGTCGCTCGGTGAGGGCCCGTCGGCAGTGGGCGTCCCGGCAGGGGCGGCCCCGCCGCCGAGGATGGCGGCAGCCTCGTCGGGATCGACGGTGGCGGGCTGGGGATCGTTGTCGGGCTCGGGGTTCACCATGCTCATCCGCCGAAGAGGAAGAAGACGCTCTGGGCGAACAGGTAGTCGAGGGCGAAGATGAACGTCGTCAGGATCACCAGCGTCACCAGGACGATGACCGAGTACCGGGAGACCTCGGCCCGACTCGGCCACGCCACCTTGCGGAGCTCACTGCGCACCTCGCGGAGGTACTGCTTCGGACTCGTGCGCTCTCGGTGCGGCGCGGGGGCGGGGCGAGTCGTCTGTTTCGGCTTGGGCCGCGCCGCCTCGCCGTCCGGGCCCAGTTGGCCCTGCCGTTGCAGCATGCGCTTGGTTTCTCGGTTCATCGCCATATCGCCCACCAGGGGTCATCGAGGGCCGGGTCAGCAGGGCAGGAGGGACTCGAACCCCCAACCGCCGGTTTTGGAGACCGGTGCTCTGCCAAATTGAGCTACTGCCCTCGGCAGGGTCCCGGTCGAGGATAGCAGTCAGACCCCGGGGGGCCGCAGCGACGCTGCGGAGTCCGCCAGGCGGAGCAGCAGACGTCGCTGGTCCAGCTCCGTGCAACGGGCGCCGGCGGATTATCGCCGGCGAAAATCAAAGAGCTCAGCCGGCGAGGGCCACCCGCCGACCGCGCGTGCGGGAGGCGATGACGAACGCACCGGCGGCGCCGGCGGTGGCCACGGCCAGACCGCCGACGTAGGCCACCTTGTGCTCGCTCAGCAGGGAACGCAGGGCATGGCGCTCGCCGGCGTCTTCCAGGCACGCCATGACGTCGGCCACCAGGCCCGCTTCCGGCTGGAGCAGGTCGGCCCTCAGCGCCCGCAGGGCCCGGACCAGCTTGCGGTACCGAGCCAGCTCGGCTTGGCAGCGCAGACAGGTCTCGACATGTCGCCGCGCCCGCCAGTCGTCGACGACCACGCCCTCGTCCGAGGCGGACACCACCTCGGCCAGCTCCTCACACCGCATGAGCCTTCTCCTCCCCCGGCATCGGGAACAACCGCTCCCGCAACCGGCGCCGGGCCCGGTGGAGGCGCACCTTGGCAGCGGACTCGGAGATCCCGAGCTCGGCGGCGATGGCCTCGTGGGGCAGGTCGTAGACGTCGCGCAGCACCACGACTGCTCTCAGGCGGGGGGGTAGTTCCTGCAGGGCGACGTTGAGCTCGCTGCGCAGGGCGCTGGCGTCGGCCCTGGCCTGCGGGTCCCGATCGGCGCTGCCATCGGCGAACTGGGCGTCGTCGGCCAGCTCCTCGTGGTGGTGCCGGCGGCGCCGATCGAGCCAGGTGACCGCGCAGTTGGCGGTGATCCGGTACATCCACGTGGTGAACTGCGACTCGCCACGGAACTTCCCGATTCCCCGGTAGGCCCGGATGTAGGCCTCTTGGACCACATCCCGGGCGTCTTCCTCGTTGCCCAGCAGACGGTAGGCGAGGGTGTAGGTCTCGGCCGAGGTGCGCCGGACGAGCTCCTCGAACGCCGCCCGGTCGCCTTCGCGCGCGGCGGCGACCAAGGGGCTCAGGGCGTCGGCGGGCACGGGCATCACCGGTTCGACCTCTGGGGCGGGCACGGGGTTACCTCCGTCGGACACGCCGGAGCCCTCGTCGGTCAGCGAGTCTCGCGGTGCACGGTGTGCTGGCGCTCCCAGCGGCAGTACTTCTTGAGCTGGATGCGCTCCCGGTCGTTCTGCTTGTTCTTCATGGTGATGTAGTTCCGTCGCTTGCACACCTCGCAGGCAAGGGTCACCTTCACCCGCTTGTCACTGGCCATCCCGGTTCCTCCCGTTGTTCCTGCGTGGTAGCGGCGGCCGGACTCGAACCGGCGACCCCTCGATTATGAGCCGAGTGCTCTCACCAACTGAGCTACGCCGCCAAGGGCCTTCCGGCTCCTCGAGCCCCCTGTCAGAATCGAACTGACGACCTTTTCCTTACCATGGAAACGCTCTGCCGACTGAGCTAAGGGGGCGCGGCGGTCGATCATACCGGGCGCCTCCCTGGCTAGGGTCCGGGCCCGTGGAGGCCCGTCTCGCCCGTCCCACCGACGCCGAGGCCATCCGGACCATCTACAACCGGGAGGTCGCCACTTCCACCGCCACCTTCGACCTCGTGCCTCGGACCCTGGCCGAGCAACAGGCGTGGCTCGCCGCCCGTTCCGGCGCCCATGCCGTCGTCGTCGCCGTCGAAGGGCCGGGCGACGGCGAGGTGGTGGGGTTCGGCTCGCTGTCGCCCTACCGGGACCGGCCGGCCTACCGAACCACCGTGGAGGACTCGGTCTACGTGCGCGCCGACCGCCGGGGATGCGGCGTGGGCAGCCTGCTGCTGGAGGAGCTCCTCACCGTGGCCGTCGCATCGGGGTTCCACGCCGTCATGGCGCGGATCGTGGACGGGCACGACGCCTCCATCGCCCTCCACCGGCGCCACCACTTCGTCCTGGTGGGCGTCGAGCGGGAGATCGGCCGCAAGTTCGGTCGCTGGCTCGACGTGGTGCTGATGCAGCGACTGCTGTGACGGGCTGCCGGGGCTCCCTGCCACCGGCCGTCCGTGCGGGCGCCACACCGGTGGCGCATGGTGGGCCGGGGAGGATTCGAACCTCCGTAGGCTGAGCCGGCAGATTTACAGTCTGCTCCCTTTGGCCGCTTGGGTACCGACCCTCGCAGAGGCCCACGATAGCGTGGGGCCGTGCCGAGCTTCGACGTGGTGTCCGAGGTCGACGAGCAGGAAGTCCGCAACGCCGTCGACCAAGCCCGGCGTGAGGTCTCCACTCGGTTCGACTTCAAGAACACCGGCTCCGACATCGAGCTGGGCAAGGACGATCTCACCTTGCGGTCAGCGACCGAGGACCGGCTCCGAGCCCTGCGCCAGGTGGTCGAGGAGAAGTTCGTCCGCCGAAAGCTGTCGCTGAAGGTCCTCGACTGGGGCCGCGTCGAGGAGGCGGCCGGTCAGACGGTCCGCCAGGTGGCCCAGCTACGGGCCGGCATCTCCACCGACGCCGCGCGCGACCTCAACAAGCGGATCAAGAGCCTGGGCCTGAAGGGCGTCTCGTCGCAGACCCAAGGCGACTCCGTGCGGGTGACGGGCAAGAAGCGTGACGACCTGCAGACCGTCATCGCCGCCCTTCGGGAGGCTGAGATCGAGCTCCCACTGCAGTTCAAGAACTTCCGGGACTGACCCTTCTCGCCCGGGGGGGCTCAGGCGGCAGGGCCGGCCAGGGCGCCGGCCAGCGCCAGCGGGGTCAGCGGTCCCCACCAACCGTGGAGGGCGCGCTCGACGCTGCGGCGCTGGAGGCCGGCAGGCTGGTCATCGGGCGCCGGCTGCGCTTCCCGCTCCAGGACGGTCCAATCGACCGAGCTGGCGATCCGGGCCGCTTCGGCCTCGGCCAGGGCCAGGGCACCCCCGCTCGGGTTCATCGCCGTGGCCCACAGCAGGGCCGAACGGGGAGGGTCGGCACCGGCGCCGGCGCCACCGGCCGGCCATGCCGGGAACCCCGGCGGGGGGGCGACTGGTTGGCCCGCAGCCGCCTGGTCCCGGTAGTGCTGAACCAGGGCGGGCGCCGCCGCCTCGGCATCGGCGATGAACTGGTCGAGGAAGGGCTTCGGGTCGACGGCGCCACCGCCTCTGGGGTGGAACTCGGCGTGGACGTGTGGTGCCCCGCCGCGGGCGTTGCCGGAGTCCCCGGTGAAGCCGACCACGTCCCCCTGGCGGACCGGGGTTCCCTGAGCGATCCCCTCGGGGATGCCGGCCAGGTGGGCCAGGTACCAGAAGTCCCGGTTGGGCGCGACCACGTAGACGGCGAGCCCGCCGAGGGGGCTGTTGGTGATCTTCACCGTGCCGTCGAACGGGGCCCGGACCGGAGTCCCCATGGCGGCGAAGATGTCGGTGCCCATGTGCAGGCGCCAGCCGGGGCCGAAGCGGGGGAACCACCAGTCGTGGGAGTAGCGGGCCTCACCGGCGACGGGGAACTGGCCGAAGCCGATCAGCGCCGTCTGTTCGGGAGTGAGACCGAACTCGGCGAGCGGGGCCAGGGCGGCGAGCAGGCCCGTCGTGTCGTTGGCGCCGGTGCGCTTCACGGAGTTCATGAGCCGCCGGAGGTGGTCGGGGAACGGGCCGGCATCGGCGGGCGGCTCGGCGGTGTCGTCGCCTTCTCCACCGTGCACGGCGGGAGGAGGAGCGCCCCCCGGGGCCGGGCCCGGCGGGGGTGGGGGCGGGGCGGCGGGTAACGGTTCTCCGGGCTTGGCGTCAGGGGGCAGCGTCATGCCGGGGCTGGGCGGGGGGGGTGGCGGGGCCTCTTCTTCCGCCGGCGGTGCCGGCGGCGCGGTGGTCGTGGTCGACCCCAGGCACAACCCGACGACGCACTGCGAGGCGGCAGCGGACCACGTCCCCGCACCGGTCAGGGCGGCGGTGATGATCGCCACCACGGCCAGCGAACGGCCTCGCGATACCGAAGAAGAAGGCGACATGGGCGTCCCGCTTTCTACACGACCGCTCACGTCATTGCCACTACATGCAGTAAACGACTACCGGCTGTCGCCGGGCGGGGCAGTGCTCAGGCGGCCCACTCGCCGGCTCGCAGCCGGCTGACGCGCTCCTCGGTCGGCGGGTGCGTCCGAAAGAGGCTGGCGAACTGGGCCCGGCGGCCGGTCAGGGGATTGACGATGTAGGCTTGGGCCTGGGCCGGCTGCACGTCCATGGGGATGGACTGCACGCCCCGCTCCATCTTCTGCAGGGCCCGGGCGAGGGGCTCCCCCGACCCGATGAGCCGGGCGCCGCTGCGGTCGGCCTCGAACTCCCGGCTCCGGCTCAGCGCCGCCTGGAGCAGTCCGGCGGCCAGCGGCGCCAGGAGCGCGGTGGCGATCAGGGCCAGGGGGTTCTGGTCGCGGTCCCGCCCGCCACCGCCGAAGATGGCGGCGAAGCGGGCCATGAAGGCCAGGTAGGTGATGGCGGTGGCGATGGCGGCCGCCACCGAGCCGATCAGGATGTCGCGGTTGCCGACGTGGCTGATCTCGTGGGCCAGCACGCCCCGCAACTCGTCCCAGTCGCAGATCTCGAGGATGCCCCTCGTCACCGCCACGGCGGCGTGATGGGGGTTCCGCCCGGTGGCGAAGGCGTTGGGCTGGCGGTCCGGGGTCACGTAGAGCTTGGGCATGGGCATGCCCGCCGCCTGGGTGAGCTCCCGCATGATGGCGAAGTACTCGGGCATCTCCGCCTCCGACGCCGGCACCGCCCGGGCCGCCTTGATGGCGAGCTTGTCGGAGAACCAGTAGGAGGCTCCCACCATGACCAGGCTCACGCCGAGCATGACGGTGGCGCCGACGCCGCCCTTGACGGCGCCCCCGATCACCACCAGCAAGCCGGTCAGCCCGGCCAGCAGGACGAAGGTCTTCGCGGTGTTCTTGTTCAACATCGGTGTCATCTCCCGGCGCCCGCGGGCGGGGCGTCCAGTGGGCAACGATACCGGCGCTCGACCGCCTCCCGGTGACTCCGTGCCTTGACTTTTCGACTCCTCGAAAATTAGGTTTCATCGCTTTCCTGACCGCCTCGGCAGCCAGGACGACCGCCCGAGAACCCCCCAGGAAAGCAAGAAGGAGGCAGCCGTTCCGATGCCTGCTGTGCTCGCCGCCGAAGGCGGTTACCAGGCCTTCGAGCTGGGCGCCGCCGAGTGGTTCTGGCTCGTGTTCTCGGCCGGTACGGCCATCCTCGCTCTCCTCGTCGGCTTCTCGCTCATGCGTAGCGTGCTGGCGGCCGAGCAGGGCACCCCGAAGATGATCAGCATCGCCACGTCGATCCAGGAGGGGGCGCAGGCCTACCTCCGACGCCAGTTCAAGACCATCGCCGTCATCCTCGTGCCCCTGCTGGGCATCGTCTTCGTCACCTCCACCGCGGTGTCACGCCCCGACGGCGGTGAGGCCCTGAGCTTCGTGCAGTCCGGCGGCTTCCGGACCCTGAGCTTCCTGGCCGGCTGCCTCTTGTCGGGCTTGACCGGCTTCATCGGCATGAGCCTGGCCGTGCGCGGCAACGTGCGCACCGCCGCTGCCGCCCGGTCGGGGTCGCTTCCCGCGGCCCTGCGGGTGGCGTTCCGCACGGGGGGCGTGGCCGGGATGTTCACCGTGGGCCTGGGACTGCTGGGCGCCACCGTGATCATCATGCTGTTCCAGAACACCAGCTCGGCCATCCTGGTGGGCTTCGGCTTCGGCGGCTCACTCATCGCCCTGTTCCTGCGGGTCGGTGGCGGGATCTTCACCAAGGCCGCCGACGTGGGCGCCGACCTCGTCGGCAAGGTCGAGGCAGGCATCCCCGAGGACGACCCCCGCAACCCGGCGACCATCGCCGACAACGTGGGCGACAACGTGGGCGACTGCGCGGGCATGGCCTCCGACCTGTTCGAGTCCTACGAGGTCACCCTGGTGGCCGCCATCATCCTCGGTGTCCCCGCCTTCGCGTCGATCGGCGCCAACCCCGCCCTGGGCCTGATCTTCCCCGTGGTCGCCCGAGCCATCGGCGTCCTCGCCTCCATCGTCGGCGTCTACGCGGTGCGGGCCACGCCCAACGACCGCACCGCCATGGCCCCCATCAACCGGGGCTTCCTCACCGCCGGCCTCCTCACCGTGCTGGGCACCGGCGTGGTGGCGCTGCTCTACGTGGGCAACGGGGCGTTCAACGAGGGGTGGCGGGTCTTCGCCGCCGTGGTCGCCGGGCTGATCCTGGCCCAGGGGGTCAGCCACCTCACCGAGTACTTCACCTCCACCGACACGGCGCCGGTCCGGGAGATATCCCGGTCGGCCCGCACCGGGCCCGCCACCACCATCCTGTCCGGCATCAGCTCGGGGCTGGAGTCAACGGTGTGGGCCATCCTCGCCATCGGCGCCGCCATCGGGGTGGCGATCGTCCTCGGCGCCGGCAACATCCAGTTCGCGCTCTACCTCGTGGCCCTCACCGGCCTGGGCATGCTGGCCACCACCGGCGTGGTGGTGTCCGAGGACACCTTCGGCCCGGTGGCCGACAACGCCGCCGGCATCGCCGAGATGTCCGGCGAGTTCGAGGGTGAGCCCGAGCGCATCATGGTGAGCCTCGACGCCGTGGGCAACACCACCAAGGCGGTCACCAAGGGCTTCGCCATCGCCTCGGCGGTGATCGCCGCGGTGGCGTTGTTCGCCAGCTTCATCGAGACCATCGAGAGCGAGCTGGGGCTGGGCCTGGAGGGCACCGAGCTGTTCACCGACCCACTGACCTCCATCAACGTGGCCAATCCCACCACCTTCATCGGCCTGCTCATCGGCGGCTCCATCGCCTTCCTGTTCAGCTCGCTGGCCATCCGGGCGGTGAGCCGCAGCGCCGCGGTGGTGGTCCAGGAGGTGCGCAAGCAGTTCCGGGACCGGCCCGGGATCATGTTGGGCACCGAGGAGCCCGACCACGGGGCGGTCATCGACATCTGCACCGCGGCGTCGCTGCGGGAGCTGGCCACCCCTGCCCTCCTCGCCGTGCTCAGCCCCGTCATCGTCGGGTTCGGCATCAACTACTTCGCCCTGGGGGCGTTCCTGGCCGCCGTCATCCTCACCGGGCAGCTCATGGCCGTGTTCCTGTCGAACTCGGGCGGCGCCTGGGACAACGCCAAGAAGTACATCGAGGACGGCCACGAGGGGGGCAAGGGCTCGGAGGCACACAAGGCCGCGGTGATCGGCGACACGGTGGGCGACCCGTTCAAGGACACCGCCGGCCCGGCGCTCAACCCGCTCATCAAGGTCATGAACCTGGTCTCGCTGCTGATCCTGCCGGCGGTCATCGTCCTGCAGGACAACGACCCCGCCCGGTACTCCGTGGCCGCCGCCGCACTGGTGGTGCTGATGATCGCCATCGCCTTCTCCAAGCGGGCCACGGGCTCCATGGACCAGGGGGTGGACCCGGTCGACGACGGAGCCGTGGCCCGGGCCAGCCAGCCCGTGACCGACGACACCGACCCCGAGCGGCTGGCCATCGACGCCCTCGACCGCTGGATCGTCGACCTGGGCGACGACGACGCCGACCTGCGCACCCAGCTTCGACGGGCCCGCAGCAAGCTGGGCGCCGAACCGTAACTGCGCCGCCGGACCAGGCGGCCCCACCCCGGCTCCGCCCCTGCTCCTTGTGGTGCCCCCTCGTTCTTTGTCGGGTCCACCACCGCCTCGGTGGCCCACCCGACAAAGAACGAGAAGGCCGCGGGCTCCGTCAGTCTCAGTCGTCCTGGGGCGTGGCCTCCGCCCGCCGGCGGATCTCGTCGACGACCGAGGCGTCAGCCAACGTGGTCGTGTCGCCCAGGTCGCGCCCGTCGGCCACGTCCCGCAGCAGACGGCGCATGATCTTGCCGCTGCGGGTCTTGGGCAGGTCGTCGGTGAAGATCACGGTCTTGGGGCGGGCGGTGGGCCCGATCTTGGTGGCGACGTGGCCCCGGAGCTCCTGGCCCAGCTCGTCTCCGGGCGTCTGGTCGCCCTTGCACGTGACGAAGGCGACGATGCGCTGGCCGGTGACCTCGTCCTTGGCCCCCACCACCGCCGCCTCGGCCACGGCGGCGTGGGCTACCAGGGCTGACTCCACCTCAGTGGTCGACACCCGGTGGCCGGAGATGTTCATGACGTCGTCCACCCGGCCCAGCAGCCAGAAGTAGCCGTCGTCGTCGACACGGGCGCCGTCGCCGGCGAAGTAACGGCCCGGGAAGCGGCTCCAGTAGGTGTCGTGGTACCGCTGGGGGTCGCCGTAGATGCCCCGCAGCATCGAGGGCCAGGGCCGGGTCAGGGTCAGGTAGCCACCGCCCCGCTCGACCGGCTGGCCCCGGTCGTCGACGACCTCGGCGGCGACTCCGGGCAGGGGGAAGGTGGCCGAGCCGGGCTTGGTGGTGGTGGCGCCGGGCAGGGGCGAGATCATGATGGCGCCGGTCTCGGTCTGCCACCAGGTGTCGACCACCGGGCAGCGGTCGCCGCCGATGTGCCGGCGGTACCACATCCACGCCTCGGGGTTGATGGGCTCGCCCACGCTGCCCAGCACCCGAAGCGACGACAGGTCGTGGGAGGCGGGCTCGGTCGTACCCCACTTCATGAAGGTGCGAATGGCCGTGGGCGCGGTGTAGAGGATGCTGACCTTGTAGCGCTCGACGATGTCCCACCACCGGTCGCGCCCGGGATGGTCCGGGCTTCCCTCGTACATGACCGAGGTGGCCCCGTTCACCAGGGGGCCGTAGACGATGTAGCTGTGCCCGGTCACCCAGCCGATGTCGGCGGCGCACCAGTACACGTCGGTGTCGGCGTGGAGGTCGAAGACGTACTTGTGGCTGAAGGCGGCCTGGGTCAGGTAGCCGCCGGTGGTGTGCATGATCCCCTTGGGCTGGGCCGTCGTGCCCGAGGTGTAGAGCAGGTAGAGCAGGTCCTCGGCCTCCATGGTCTCGGCGGCGCAGTCGGTCGAGGCGCCGGCCATGAGGTCGTGGTACCAGTGGTCCCGGCCGGCGGCCATGGCCACCTCCTCGCCGGTGCGGAGCACCACCACCACGTGCTCGATCGAGGGCGTCTCCTCCAGGGCGGCGTCGGCGCTGGCCTTCAACGGCACCGCCTTGCCCCGCCGCCAGCCGCCGTCGGCGGTGATCAGCACCTTGGCCTGGGCGTCGACGATCCGGCCCCGCAGCGACTCGGCGGAGAAGCCCCCGAAGACCACCGAGTGGGCGGCGCCCACCCGGGCGCAGGCGAGCATGGCCACGGGGAGTTCGAGGATCATGGGCATGTAGATGGCCACCCGGTCACCCTTGGCCACCCCGAGGTCGCGCAGCACGTTGGCGAACCGGCACACCTCGGCGTGGAGCTCGCCGTAGGTGATGGTGCGGGTGTCGCCGGGCTCGCCCTCCCAGTGGAACGCCACCTTGTCGCCCCGTCCCGCCTCGACGTGGCGGTCGAGGCAGTTCTCGGAAGCGTTGAGCTGGCCGCCGACGAACCACCGGGCGTAGGGCAGGTCCCACTCGAGGACCGTGTCCCACTGGGTGCGCCAGGTGAGCAGATCGGCGGCCTGGCGGGCCCAGAACCCCTCGTGGTCCTGCTCCGCCTCGTCGTGGAGCTCGCTCCCCCGCACCAGGGCGGAGGCCCGGAACTCCTCGCTCGGCGGGAACGAGCGGTCTTCCAGGCCGTAGACCTCGATGGCAGGGTTCTCCGTCGGCTCGGTCATGGCGCGAGGGTACCGCCGGGGCCCCGTTCGTTTCGCCGGCCGGGCGCCGGCGGGCCGGGGCCGGTGCCGGCTACCGGCGGGTGAGCAACTGGTCGGCGGGGGCGAAGTCGTCGGTGAGGGGGCGGGCGCCGGCGATGAAGGTGTCGACGGCGTCGCCGGTGAGCACGACGCCGTCCCGGGGCGGGATGTCGTCCGGCGTGAGGGCGAGGGGGGCGGCGGACGCCACCAGCACGTGGTTGGCCGGTCCACTGCGCTGGCCGGGAGGCGGAGCGATCACGGCCACGTGGGCGAACACCTCGGCGAGGGTGGCGGTCTCGGCCCGGACCAGCCGGCGCTCGCCGCCGTCGATGACGTTGACCAGGTAGATCCCTTCCGGTCGCAGGGCCCGCGCCAGCTCCTGCGCCACCTCCACGGTGGCCAGGTGCCAGGGCACCGACAGGCTCCCGAAGGCGTCGCCGACGGCCACGTCGTAGGAGCCGGTGGGCAGCCGGGCCAGGGCGGTGCGGGCATCGCCCACCTCGACCCGCAGGCCTGGTCCCTGTTCCAGGCCGAGCTGCTCCTCGGCCAGGGTCACCAGGGCGGGGTCGATCTCGAGCACCAGGCTGGTGGAGCCGGGGCGGGTGGCGGCGAGGTACCGCGGGAAGGTGAAACCCCCACCCCCGAGGTGCAGGGCGTCGACGGCCCGGCCCGGCGGCACCTCGGCGGCCAGGGCGGCGGCGAACAGCCGCACGTAGCGGAACTCCAGGTGCGTGGGGTCGTCGAGGTCGACGTAGCTGTGCCGCAGGTTGTCGAGCAGCAGCACCCGCCCGGAGGGACGAGCGGGGTCGGCTTGCACCTGCACGCAGTAGTAGGTGGTGTGCTCCTGGCACGGCCCGGGGACGGCGGTCGCCAGCCCACCCAGCGCCAGCGCCCCGGCGGCCACCGCGCCCAGCGGCCGGCGGGGGCCGCTGCGCCACCACAGCACCAGGCCGGCGCCGACCAGAGTGGCACCGAGGCCGATCACCAGCGGCCGGGTGGGCACGGCAGCCACCAGAACGAAGCCGGTCACAAAGGTGCCCACCAGCGCACCGGCGGTGCCGGCGGCCGAGAGCCCGCCCACCACCGAGCCGGTCTCGTCCAGGCTGGCCAGGCGCAGCTTGGCCGCCATGGGCGCCACCGCGCTGAGCACGGCGGCCGGGGCGAAGAAGGCGCCGGCGGCCAGGATCACGATGGCCGCCGGGCCACCACCGGCGACGGCCGGGCCCACCACGGTCACCACCGGGAGCGAGGCCAGCGCCAGGGCACCGCCGATCACGACGGTGGGGCCGAGCAGCCGGCGGGGGTCGCGACGGTCGGCGAGCCGTCCGCCAGCGGCACTGCCCAGGGCGATACCGGCCAGCACGGTGCCGATGACCCCGGTGAAGGTCTCGATCGACACGCCCACGTAGGGCGCCACCAGGCGGCCGGCCAGGATCTCCAGCACCAGCACCGCCGCCGAGGTGCAGAAGACCAGCGTGGCCGCCGCCCGAGTGGTCACCAGCCCGCCGTTCTGGCGGCGGGAACGGTGCTGGAACCACCCCGTTCCCAGCGCCAGAAGCGTGGGGTCATGGTCCCGCCTCCCACTCCAGCACCCGGAACGCCCCCAGGCCGGTGGGGTCGCAGAGGGCCTCGCCCTCACCCACCCGGCTGCGGGCGGCCAACGCGGCCAGGTCGCCGACGTGCGCCCGCTCGTGCCAGTCGGCGCGGGCGGCGGCGACCAGCTGGCCGACGCCGTGCCGGCGCAGCCAGTCGGCCTGGGACAGGTCGGAAGCGGGGGGACCGAGGCGGGCGGCGAGCTGGTCGACGGCGACCTCGCACGTGATGTCCTGGGATCCGGGCGCTTCGAGGGGGGGCCCGCCCGGCCCGTGAGTCCGGTAGGTCCGGACCCATTCCTGCCACGGGCGTGACGCCAGTGCCGGCGTGGTGCTGGTGAAGTCGACGACCACGACCCGGCCCCGGTCGAGCAGGGCCAGCGCCCGCCGCAGCCAGGCGGCGGCGGAGGCCTGGAGAGGGATGCGACTGCCGGCGCCGGCGGCGGGAACGAGCTGCTCGGCCACGGCGGCGGCGTCGGGGGGCGCCGACGCCAGGACCTCGACGGGCTCACCGTCGCTCCCCACACCGACGAGGACCTCGGCCCAGTCGCCGTCCCTGCGCTCGAGCAGCCGGAACGGGAGGTTGTCGAGCAACTCGTTGCCCACCACCACGCCGGTTACCTTCAGCGCCGGCAGGTCCGGCAGCACGGTGACGATCGGGCCCTCCCCGGGGACGAAGGGGGACGCGGCGTCGGGATCACCTCCGCCGGCGGGGCCGAACACGTTGGCCGGCGGCTCGACGGGCAGCCGCTCCGCCGCTCGCTCACGCAGGACCGACGAGTGCTCCACGCAGACGTAGCGCAGGGCGGCCAGGCACGACGGACCGGCGTCGAGGACCGACCGGGCCAGGGCACCATGGCCGGCCCCGCCTTCCACCACCACGAAGGGGTCGGGCCGGCGCAGCCGCTCCCACTCGGCGTCGATGGCCCGGGCCACCACCGCCCCGAACAGCGGCCCCACCTCCGGACTGGTGAGGAAGTCGGCGCGGCGCCCGGCGCCCCGGCCGGTGGAGAAGAAGCCGTCCTCGCCATAGAGGGCGGCGTCGACGAACTCGTCGAAGCGAACGGGGCCGAACCGCCGGATGCGCTCGACCAGCACCCTACGGGAGGGCGCCGAACAGGGCCACGTCGCCGAGGCGGGCGACGAGGTTGGGGAAGAAGCCGAACGCCACGGTGGCCACCGCGCACAGGGCGAGCGAGGCGGTCAGCGCCGCCGGCACCTGCACCCGGGTCGTGTCGCCGTCGGGCACGGGGTCCATGAACATCTGACGGGCCACGGAGGCGTAGTAGAAGAGCGCGATCACCGAGTTCACCGCCGCCACCACGGCCAGGGCGACGGCGGCGCCCGTGCCGGCGTCGAGCAGCGACTTGAAGACGACGAACTTGGCGTACCACCCGCCCAGGGGCGGGATGCCGGCGAGGGCGAACAAGAAGACGGCCATCACCACGGCCAGGCCCGGGGCGTAGTCGAACAGCCCCCCGTAGGAGCTGATCTCGCCCGATCGGGTCTTGCGGGCCACGGCCATCACCACGGCGAAGGCGCCCAGGTTCATGGCCGCGTAGATGAGCAGGTAGGTGACCACCGCCGAGGTGGCGTTGGCGATGCCGCCCCGCTCGGCCGGGATCGAGGCGGCAACGGCCAACGGCGCCAGCATGAACCCGGCCTGGGCCACCGAGGAGTACGCCAACAGGCGAACGATGTTGGTCTGGCGCAGGGCGATGAGGTTGCCCACCGTCATGGTGAGGGCCGCCAGCACCCAGAACAACGGCGCCCACACGTCGTCCCGGCCGAGGAAGGCGATGAACACCAGCTGGAGCAGGGCGACGAAGCCGGCGGCCTTGGATGCCACCGACAAGAAGGCGGTGATCGGCGTGGGCGCACCCTGGTAGGTGTCGGGCGCCCAGGTGTGGAACGGAACGGCCGAGACCTTGAAGCCGAACCCCACCACCACGAACACGATCCCCACGGTGACCACCGGTGCCGCCGACGTACCGGCGCCGAGCACGTCGCCGATCTCCCGGAGCACCGTGGAACCGGTGACGCCGAACACCAGCGACATCCCGTAGAGCATCACCGCCGAGGCGAACACCCCCAGCAGGTAGTACTTGAGCGACGCCTCGTTGCCCCGCAGGTCGCGCTTGCGCCAGCCGGCCAGCAGGTAGGCCGGGATGGAGAGCAACTCGAGGGCCACGAAGATGCTGATCAGGTCGCGAGCCGAGGCCATCACCGTCATCCCCAGCAACGAGGAGAGCAGCAGGAAGTAGTACTCGCCCTCGTAGTAGTCACCCTCGGCCACGTAGTCGGTGCTGATGAGCACGGTCACGTAGCCGGCGACGAGGAACAGGCCCTTGAGGACCAGGGCGAAGTCGTCGACGACGTAGGCGCCGTCGAACAAGCTGCGGTCGCCGCCGGCGACGGCCAGCGTCAGCACCGGGACCAGCGAGGCCAACAGGCCGATGCCGGCGACGGTGGAGGTGGCCCAGCGGCCCCGCTCCTCGAACACCAGGTCGACGAAGAGGAGCACCACCAGGACCAGGATCAGGACGATCTCGGGCGCGAAGGCGTGGAAGTCGACCGCGGGAGAGCGGAACAGCGGCTCCACCCGGCTACCCCCCGGCCCCGAACGACGACAAGGCGCTGCCCACGGCGTCGTCGGTCAGCCCGAAGAGCAGGCCGGGGAAGATGCCGAGCACCACGATGAGCACCAGCATGGGCACCCAGGCGACGTACTCGGGCCAGTGCATGTCGGCGATGGGCGCCTCGGCGAACTCGGGCTTGGGGGTGCCGAAGGCAGCTCGCTGCAGCATCCACAGCAGGTAGCCGGCGGCCAGGACGGTGCCGAGGGCGGCGATCACCATGTAGGTCCGGAACAGCGCCTCGGACAGGCCATCCGCCGGGCTGTAGGCGGCCAGGATGGCGGGGAACTCGCCCCAGAAGCCGGCCAGGCCGGGAAGGCCCAGCGAGGCCATGGCACAGAACCCGAGGATCCAGCCCATACGCGGCGCCTGGAGGAGCAGGCCACCCAGGCGGGACAGCTCGAGGGTGTGGAAGCGGTCCTTCACCGAGCCGGCGACGAAGAAGAGCATCCCGGTGATGAGCCCGTGGGCCACCATGCCGAACACGGCCGCGTTGATGCCGAAGTCGGTGAGGGTGGCGATGCCGAGCATCACGAAGCCCATGTGGGCCACCGAGGAGAAGGCGATGAGCCGCTTCATGTCGCTCTGGGCCAGGCAGCCCAGGGCGCCGTAGATGATGCCGACCACCGCCAGGCCGCCGATCACCGGCGCCCAGGCCATGGCCGCCTCGGGGAGGATCGGGATGGCGATGCGGACGAACCCGTAGGTGCCGAGCTTCAGCAGGATGGCGGCCAGGATGACCGACCCCTGCGTGGGGGCCTGGGTGTGGGCATCGGGGAGCCACGTGTGGAACGGGAACATGGGCACCTTGATGGCGAACCCCATGAACAGGCCCCCGAAGATGACGAGCTGCGTGGAGCGGGGGATGTTGTCGGCCGCCACCGCCACCAGCTCCTGGATGGCGAAGGTCTGACCCCCCTGGAAGTACAGGGCCAGGAAGCTGAGGATCATCAGCGCCGAGCCGAACAGCGTGAACAGGAAGAACTTGATGGCGGCGTACTGGCGCTGCTCGCCACCCCACACGCCGATCATGAAGTACATCGGCAACAGCACGACCTCGAAGAACACGAAGAACAGGATCAGGTCCTGGGCCAGGAACGTGCCGTTCATGCCGGTCTCGAGCACCAGGATGAGGATGAGGAAGGCCTTGGGGTTGTGGGGCTCGGGGAAGTGGTTCCAGCTGTAGACCACCACCAGCACGCACACGAACATCGACAGCACCAGCAGGGGCAGGGAGATGCCGTCGACCCCGAGGAGGTAGCGGCTGTTGATCACGTCGATCCAGGGGGCGTCCACCCGGAACTGCAACTGGTCGTTGCGGCCGTAGTCGAAACGGGCCATGACCAGGACCCCGACGGCGAAGGTGACCAGCGTGGCGCCCAGCGCCATGATCTTGTGGGCCGCCTCGTTGTCCCGGGGCACCAGCAGCATGGCCGCGGCAACGACCAGGGGCACGAACACCGCCAGGCTGAGGGCGAGATCGTCGAGGTCTTCCATGTCGTCCCGGTTCTCCTTGGGTGGCTTACACGAAGATGACGAGGCCGAGCGCCAGCACCGTGGCGGCCCCGAACAACAGGGCGGCGTACTGCTGGACCCGCCCGGTCTGGATGGTGCGGAGGATGCCGCCGAAGCCTTCGGCGCCGAAGCCGGCGCCGTTGACGGCGCCGTCGACCACCGCCTGGTCGATGTTGCGGTAGGTCCAGTCGCCGACACGCCGGGCGCCGATGCCCACGGCGTTGACCACGCCGTCGATCACCTTCTGGTTGAACCAGTAGGCGGCCCGGGCGATGACTCCCTTGACGGACCCGACGATGACCCCGGTGTAGAGGTGGTCGAGGTAGTACTTGTTGATCAGCAGCGTGTAGCCGGAACGAGCCAGGGCACTGCGGCGGGTGAGGCCCCGCGGGAGCCGCCGCTCGAAGAACAGCAGGTAGGCGAAGGCGATGGCCGCCAGGACCACCACGCTGGAGACCACGGCGGGGAACACCTCGAAGCTGTGATGCTCGACCCCGGCGAGGAGGAACACCCGGTTCTCGGTGATCTCGAAGAACTTCTCGACCCCCGGAGCGTTGAGCCAGCCGGCGCCCACGGAGAACACGGCCAGGACGATCAGCGGGATGGTGATGGGGCGGGGTGACTCGTGGGGATGAGCGTGCCCCCGGTACTCGCCGAAGAAGGTGAGGTAGACGCAGCGGGTCATGTAGGCGGCGGTGAGGAAGGCGCCCACGATGCCCACCAGCTCGAACACCGGGTAGCCGTTCTCGGCGGCCCCGACGAGGATCTCGTCCTTCGACCAGAAGCCGGCCAGGGGGAACAGCCCGGCCAGGGCGACCGAGCCGATGAGGAAGGTGACGAAGGTCGTCGGCATGTACTTCCGCAGCCCGCCCATGTCGGCCCTCATGTCGAAGCTGTGAACGGCGTGGCTGACCGAGCCGGCAGCGAGGAAGAGCAGGCCCTTGAAGAAGGCGTGGGTGAACAGGTGGAAGATGCCGGCGGTCCACGCACCCACGCCGAGGGCCATCACCATGTAGCCGAGTTGGCTCACCGTGGAGTACGCCAGCACCTTCTTGATGTCGTCCTGCACGAAGGCCAGGGCGGCGGCGATGAGCACGGTGATCCCGCCGACGACGGCGATGGGGTTGACCCCGCCGGCACCGATGTCGAACGCCTCCCAGAACACCCCGTAGAGGCGGGCGACGAGGTAGACACCGGCGACGACCATGGTGGCGGCGTGGATGAGCGCCGACACCGGCGTGGGGCCGGCCATGGCGTCGGGGAGCCAGGTGTGCAGCGGGAACTGGGCGGACTTGCCGATCACCCCCATGAACAGCCCGACGGCGCCGACCACCAGGGCGGTCTCGCCGATGGCCCCGGTCAGCGCCCGCTCGTTGATCAGGGCGATGTCGAAGGTCTGGCCGGCGGCGAAGAACAGCGTCACCATCCCCACCAGCAGCCCCACGTCGCCGGTCCGGGTGGTGAGGAACGCCTTGATGGCGGCGTTGGAGTTCTCCTTCTTCTCCCACCAGTGGCCGATCAGCATGAAGCTGCACAGCCCCATGAGCTCCCAACCGAACAGGGCTTGGAGCAGGCTGCTGGAGACCACCAGCAGGAGCATCCCGGTGGTGAACAGCGACAAGGCGGCGAAGAAGAAGGTGAAGCGCACGTCGCCGTGCATGTAGTTGGTGGAGAAGACGTGCACCGCCAGGGAGATGAGGGTGACGGTGAAGAGCATCACCACCGTCAGCCCGTCGACGGCGGTGCCCGCAGTCACGTCGACGTCGCCGATGGTGAACCAGGTGACGTTGCGCTCGACCGCCGAGCGGATGGGTGTTTCCTCCCCGTGCCCCCCGGTCTCCACCGCCGTCGCCACGACCTGGCGGTCCTCGCCTCGTGGCCCACCCGCAGCCCCGTGCTCCTCGTCCTCCTCGCCGTGGACCTCCTCGCTCGTCCCGTGCGGCACCACCTCGGTGGCCGGACGGTCGACCCACTGGACGACGGCCACGCACGACAGGACGAAGGCGAGGCCCAGGGCGCCGATGCCGATCTCGGCACCGTGCCCCGGCAGGCGCTTGCCGAAGAAGAGGATGAGCCAGAAGGAGACGAAGGTGAGGGTGGGGATGACCCACGCGTTCTCGAGCACGGTCAGCCCTTCATGAGGTCGACCTCGTCGAGGTCGACGCTCGCCCGGTTGCGGTAGATGAGCAGGACGATGGCCAGCCCCACTCCGACCTCGGCGGCGGCGATGGTGATGACGAACAGGGCGAAGACCTGTCCGGTCACCGCCCCCGAGGCACCGTGGAGGGCGCCGAGGGCCACCAGGTTGATGTTGACGGCGTTCAGGATGAGCTCGATCGACATCAGCACCAAGACGCCGTTGCGCCCGATCGACGGCACGCCGGCCAGGTTGCGGATGTTGATGTCGATGAACCGGGTCAGGCGGTTGTCGGCGGCGTACTCCTCCAGGTACAGCGCGGCGGCGATGCCGAGGGGGAAGGCCAGCAGCACCACGAACACGCCGATCCACAGCGTTCCCCGAAGTGCCTGGGAGATGCCGGACTCGGCGGCCGAGAAGCGCAACGTCCCCGACATGAAGCTCTGGAAGCGGCTGGCGAACACGTCCCAGCCGCCGGTCACCACGTCGTAGAGCAGGACGGCCAGCACGAGCAGCGAGAAGGTGAGCGAGAGGAGCAGGGCGAGGCGCAGGACCACGCCGGGGACGTCGACGCGCCGGCCCTGGAGATGCCGGCGGACCGCCTCGGCGCTGGTGTCGGTGGACAAGGGGGTGGTGACGGCCACGGAGACGTCTCCTAGTACTTCTGGCGCACCCGCCGGACGAACCGGTCGGCGACCAGGTTGAGCGACAGGGTGATCACGAACAACAGCATCCCGACGAAGAACAGGCTCTGGAAGGTGAGCGCCTCACCGACGACGCTGTCGGTTCCCGAGGCGATCGACGCCATGGCTGCGGTCATGGTCAGGCCCGGCTCGAACGGGTCGGTCTCGAACAGGGCGCCACCGGACTTGCCGGCGGCGATGAACACCACCATGGTCTCGCCGATGGCCCGGGAGACGGCGATGATGAAG